>NZ_OZ061549.1:662159-993239 GCF_964065165.1 Levilactobacillus yonginensis
GGCCCATATCTGACGATCAATGGCGGAAATAAAAAACGAGGACCCACCGGCTAAATTGCCAGCGGGTCCTCGTTTATTAAAATGACTAGGATTCTGTATTCGCGTCGTCGCCATCTAACGTGTGTGCTAACACACCGTTGATGAATCGACGGGACCGGTCGTCACTAAACTTCTTGGCTAATTCCAAGGCTTCGTTAACGGCTACTCGGTTAGGAACTTCTTCCACGTCATCGATTTCGTAAAATGCCAACCGCAGGATCACCAAGTCAGTCTTGGCGATTCGCTTTAATTGCCACCCAGTACTCAAGTATTGGTCGATTTGCGCATCCAAATCACTTTGGCTCGCTAAAACACCGTCTACCAGAGTCTGCAAGTAATCTGGCACTGGAACGAGTTGGTTCGGGTCATCCGTCAAAACACGTTGGAACAACGCATCATGATCGGCATCGGGATTGGCGTTCAAGGCAAAAAGCATTTGAAACGCGCGTTCCCGAATTTGATGTCGTGTAAGTGTCACTATTGGTCACTGTCTCCTTCATCGGTCTGGTTGAACAGGTTATCTGGATCGACCTGTTGCGCCGTCTTTTCGGGAATGACGCCTTCCACGTGAACGTTAACTTCACGTAAATCGAGGTCCGTCATGAACAACAATTGTTGCTTCACGCTATCTTGAATGGCCAAGGCAACCTTGGGAACCGCTACCCCGTAATTCAAGTAAACGTAGACATCGACCGCCAATTCGTCGCCGTCAAAGACTAATTTAACGCCCTTGCCATGTTGCTCCTTGCGACCAAATAATTCGGTGACGCTGTTTGCCAGAGAACCTCGCATCCGAGCGACCCCTTCAGTTTGACTAGCCGCGATGCCGACGATGATTTCGAGGACTTGCGGTGCCACTTCGATCTTGCCCAAAGCAGGTTCCTTGGATTCTAAAATAATATTAGTATCTTCTGCCATTCGTTGACCCTCCCTTACTGATTAAACGTGTGGTAAACCTAGGCGCGAGAAATGTACGTGCCGTCGGTGGTGTTGATGGAGAGCTTGTCGCCTTCGTTGACGAAGAATGGCACTTGTACGACTAAGCCAGTGTTCATGGTAGCAGGCTTGGAACCACCAGAAGCGGTGTTTCCCTTGATACCAGGTTCAGTAGCCGTAACTTCCAAGACAACGGTGTTTGGTACTTCGATTCCTAAGACTTCGGAATTGAATTGAACCAAGTCAACGTTCATGTTTTCTTGTAAGTATGGCAGTTGATCCTTGATTTGGTCATCTGGCACTTCAATTTGTTCGAAGTTGTCAGTGTCCATGAAGACCCGGTTGTCGGCGTCTTCGTACAGGTATTGCATAGAACGCGTTTGGATATCAGCACGTTCCATCTTGGCACCGGCACGGAAAGTCTTTTCTTGAACGGCACCCGTCCGTAAGTTCTTAAGCTTTGAACGAACGAAAGCGCCACCCTTACCAGGCTTAACGTGTTGGAATTCAATGATCCGCCAGATTGCGTGATCGACTTCAATAGTTAAACCGTTTTTAAAATCAGCAGTAGAAATTGCCATAATGTGTTCAGCCTCCTAAAATATGTCCTCTTTATAATATCAATTCTTACCCATAAAAAGCAAGATACGTGGGCCACTTACAGAATAATTAAATTCCGGGGTACCGTCGTCAGGACTTCGTGACCGGTTGGCGTCACCAATAAATCGTCCTCAATTCTGATACCACCCTTGCCGGCAAAGTAAACACCGGGTTCTACCGTAACGACCTCGTTAGCGGTCATTACGTCTGGCCAACCATGGCCAATGTTCGGTCCTTCGTGAATGTCCAGACCAATTCCGTGGCCGGTCCCGTGAATGAATGCCTCACCAAAACCGCGTTCGGTCAAGAAATTGCGACCGATTGCATCCAGTTGGCCGCCAGTCACGCCAGGTTTAACTGCCGCCATAATTTTCTCCTGAGCACTTTGGACGGCCTGGTAAGCCGTCCGCAACATTTCGCCAGGATCGCCCAAAGCCACCGTCCGGGTCACATCAGAGGTGTACCCATCCACGTAAAAACCACAATCAACCGTTACGAGTTCGCCGTGAGCTAACACTTTATCACTCGCTTGTCCGTGTGGCCAGGCGGAACGCTCCCCACTAGCTACGATGGTCCCAAAACTGGGGCCCGTTGCACCGTGATCTTGCATCCAGCGTTCGAGCCACTGGGCAGCCTGCCGCTCAGTCATCCCGGGTTTGAGCACATCAAAGAGGGCTAACAGTCCTTCATTCGTCAGGGTCGTGGCGTGCCGAAGAGCGGCCACCTCGGTCGGTTCCTTGATCTGACGGAGCCCGTCAACTACACCAGCCATCGGCACGATATCAGTCATCAGGTGCTCGTCTAACCAATCAAATTCGGCCAAGGTCAAACTATCCTCGATACCCAATACAGTCGCGTGAGCAGCCTCTAAGGCGTCGTCAACGGCTTGTAAATAGTTACGGGTGATTGTTTGGGGCACATTTGGCATAGTTGCCGCCAGCTCACTCTGGTAGCGGGCATCAGTCACAAAGACTGCCGAATTAGCCGTCACCAATAAATATCCGTCACCAGGTTCGACACTCGCACCAGCTAGATATAGCTGATTGCTGGGTGATGAAACCAAAAAGCTATCGATACTCAGGTCAGCAAACTTGGCCTGCAACCGTTCAATCCGAGTCATCATGACCGCCTCCTTGAAATTGTTCCCTTAAACGTGAGAAATCGCCTTACCGGTCGGCCATTCTGGGCTGGAACGGCGCCGACACAACTTTAAGCCTTGAAACCCACAAGTCTTAAAGCTTGGTCTTGTTCTAGGCCGTAAACGGCCAAGAACAACGAGGCGCCTGAGCCCAGAATGACCGACCTCTCGGCTTACACAGGTTCTAACCACAATTATCCGGTATCGTTATTCTTCATCAGTCAGTAACGCGCGACTTTTAGCCGTCCAAGTGACCGATAAGTTCACAATTACACCTAATCATGATTTCCACGCTGACACCCCATTTTAAGGCGAAAAAAGAAGAACTCAAAGCGAATTGGTCTCGCCTCAAGCTCTTCAGTCGTTACGAGGAAAACCTCGTGTTATTTAGCTGCTTCTTCTGCAACTGGGTATACGGATACTTGACGCTTGTCACGGCCAAGACGTTCGAATTTAACGACGCCAGCAACCTTAGCAAACAGAGTATCGTCACCACCGCGGCCTACGTTCAAGCCAGGGTAAATGTGCGTCCCACGTTGACGGTAAAGGATAGAACCACCGGTAACAGTAGAACCGTCAGCAGCCTTCGTCCCAAGACGACGACCAGCAGAGTCACGACCGTTAGCAGTAGACCCACCACCTTTATGGTGAGAGAAGAATTGTAAGTTCATGTTCATCAGCATAAGTTTCACCTCCGCGTTTTAATCTTTGGTTTCAGCGAATTGAATGTAATCCGCGTAATTTGTGGCGACATCTCTTAACCCATCCGCAAAACTCTGGAGGAGTGTTTGTCCCTTTAATTCGGTCGTTGCTTCCAGCTTTGGTGGGAGGTGGACTTCCAGATAACCACCTTCCTGATCACGATTCTCAACCTCTATTGGAATCTCAGCGATTCGTTGTAGAGCGTTGACCGTCGTAATCGCAAGCACCGAAACCGCAGCACAAACAATATCTTGACCATACTCACCTGAGTCAGCGTGGCCAGTGATTCGGAATGAATCGATTCGGTTAGTTCCATGATGGAACGTCGCGTGAATCATCGAGATCGCCTCTCTTAATCTTTAGGCTTAAGCGTTGATAGCATCAACGACAACCTTAGTGTATGGTTGACGGTGGCCCTTCTTCGTATGTTGGCCCTTCTTGGCCTTGTACTTGAAAGTAACAACCTTCTTTTCCAGACCCTGCTTTTCAACAGTCCCGGTAACAGTTGCACCTGCAACAGTTGGTGTCCCAATCTTAGGCGTGTCGCCACCGACAAAGACAACTTGGTCAAAAGTAACCTTTTCACCAGCTTCAACGTTCAACTTTTCGACATAAACAGCTTGGCCTGCTTCGACCTTGTACTGCTTGCCACCAGTTACGATAATTGCGTACATGTATGTGCACCTCCTTATATATTTAGACTTAGACTCGCCGAAAACAAGTGCTCCGCAAGCGGAAATCTTACTAACTTGTCCCGAGCGGTTGCAGCTGTGGAAGTCCACAAATACAACATGAAAATTATACTTGATGGGGTTAGCCACGTCAAGCTTTTTCTACACCAACCGTCAAGTCTAACCCCACCGGGGCGAACCATCCCGCTACTGGCATGGTTTCCGGCGTTATCATCTGGTAAAAAGAATTTGCCAAATAGTCTGACCGATACCGGCGATCATCGCGTAACCAATGTTGCACTAAACCAATAAATGCTGTAGCTAGAAAGGTCACCTGCACATCCAGTGGTGGCTCATCATTCAGTCGCTGGACCTGCTCACCAAATTGTGACAATTCCCGTTCGAACCGTTGAACCAGCCGTGGGCGAAATTGGGTGAACTGTGGGTGTAGCAAAACGGCTAAAATTTGATGATGGTTATCCGCAAATCGGAGCGCCGGGCCCAACGCAAAACCACTCACCGGTTCCCCATTTGGCGCCAACGTGGTCTTAGCAGCTGCTAGCCACTCATCGATCACCTGCTGTTCAGTCTGTTCAAAGAAATCAACCTTATCTTGATAGTGTAAGTAGAAAGTTCCTCGCGTAATTTCCGCCGTCTGAGTTAATTTTTGGACGGAAATTTGCTTCAAGGAATTTTGTTGTAATAGGTGGCTCAATGCCATTCTTAGGCGCTCATTCGTCCGTACCACCCGCGGATCAGTCTGACTGATGATAGTCACTCCCTTCTCGTGCACAAAAAGCTAGCCCTTATGATAGCGGACTAGCTTCCGAATTAATAGTTATGTGCTTGCCGATCTAAGTTGATTTGGCGTTTGGCCTCATAAGCCGCTTGAATCTGATCCTGCTTAAAACCAAAGTCAACGAACCCCCACTTCAAGAAAAGCCGCCAAGCATGGCGAAAGTCTTCCTGCCGGTGAGCAAAATGACTGTTAAACAGCATCCGTTTCAAAATCAAATACTGTTGGTCAAGGTCCTTGGCAGGTCGACTGTTTTCCAGTGTTGTCAGGTCCTCTTCCGTTAACATGATTAAATGAGTCCAGGTCTTTTTAGCCGCTACCAAGAAGAAGAAGTCCATAGCATCCGTGTACTCCGTCAATAGCGTTTCTGCGGGCGTCTGACCTTCATCAGCTTTTCCCCGGTGCGTCTTCCAAACCTTAAACCATTCAGATGTATTGGCCACTTCTGCCAGTTCCACATCTAAGGCCACGTAAGCATTTTCAATTTGACTCTTGCGCGTCATTTCAATATCACGATCAGCGGTGATTTGCTCATCCAAAGCAATCGATTGTTGTACTAATTTGGCTAATTCTAACACGCTCCGAGTCCTCCTAAGCAAAAATCAAGGGATCTGAAGAAATTTCTAGGTCCGTGAGGTCTTCTAAGTACCAGTCGCGCATGAATGGGTATTTCAGGAGGACATCAAACCAAGAAGCCTTCTGGTCAGCATCGTGGACCGTCATGACCCATTCTGGCTGTCCTTCAAGTTGGTTGTTGAAGATATCCACAACTACACCCTTATCAAGTTGAATTTCAGCACCGTTACCGTTAACCCCGTTGGTCAACATGTAATCGTTCTTGGCAGCGGTCACAAATAACCGGTCAACCACACCAGCCGGCAAATCAGCCGACCGTACGGCATAGTTTTGACGATTGGCAGCATCCAGGATGTTAAAGTCCACGGAGTAGCCATAATCTTCTTTTAAGTACCGGGCAAAGTCCAAGAGAATCTGAACGGACGCCTTGACCGTCTCAGCCGGCACCGTATCATGTAAGTCGATGATGAACAACTGCGTTAAAGCGTGGCTGTTAAACCGGAACATTTTCCGTTCCAGGTTCAGGTAAAACAGAGATTGCCCCGTTGCCCGTTCCCGGTAAAAGACCCCACCGTTCTCTGAAGATTCAACACGGAAGTTGAACGTTCCTCGGTCACCCAGCGGCGTCAACTGTTGCGTCAATTCTTCTCGGTGATCCCGTGACTGCAAGATAACATTTTTTCCTTGATCATGGAGTTCCAACATCCGTGACATAAACAGCAGGTAGTAGTCCGCGTTGCTGTACTGGTGTGGGAACGTCACGAAATCTGAATCCAACGTAAAGTTAGCTAACTCAGTCGCGGCTGCCACTAATTTATCAGCATCGGTCGTCTTAATCAGTTGGTCCATTAACTGGGTGAACTTCAACCCAGTTTCTAGACCCGCCTTAATGGCGTCGTTATAGTTGACCAATCGACCACTAGTGGTCAGCGTTGATGGATCATTTTCGTTAATCATCGACAGTCACCTCACCCTCGCTCTTGCCTAATAAACTATTTAGGTAATCTGCGTACAGACTGGCGTTGTGAGCCTCGAAGTGTTCAAAATCATCAAAGGAATCCCGAATACTCTGTTTTTCGTAGTTCAAGATGGTGTCTTCCTTCGATAACACCAGGATCTTGTCATCATTAGCTTTAATCAACTTGTGAGCATTCAAAGCCTTTTCATCCTCGTCAGCGAGCTTAGTCAACTGATCAATGATCCGTTGACGTTCGTCTTTCAGCTTTCCAGAGTCCCAAGGCAAGCTGCTCTTGCCGCTGTTTTCCTTCAATTGGTCACGAAGATCGGCCTTTTGGTTATCCCGGGTCGTTTGAGCATCAACTAAGCCTTGAAGTTGTTCACTCTCAGCAGAAATGGCTTCAATTTTGGCCGTGTTTAGTCGTTGGTTTTGACTTTCCAGGGCAAATGAATCCCGTAACTTCTGATATTCGGTCTTATCAAAATCAAACCGAACGTTGATGACATCCAGGTCCCCAAATAAACGCCGGTCCCACCAATTTCCAAAGTAGATATGGAACAAGCCCGTCGTGTATTCCTCGTAGTAGAAGAATGGGTAAATATGCCCCAAATAATCGATCAACTTATCGCTTAAGTAGTGCGCAATTTGGGGGTGAATATTGTCGACTAATTCAGCTAAATGGTTCACTGACCGCGTCGAACGGGTCTTCTTAACTTCTTCATAATAACGAACTTGGTCAAGCAGTTCGTAAACTTGTCGGTCATCGCCGTGCTGAACCGCAGCCTGCAACGTACTTAAGTAATCGAGTTTACTTGCGATTGCCTGCGTTAAGACATCGGCCGCACTAGCTTGTTGTTCTTGATTATCCATGAATTATCCCTCATTCTGATGTTCTCTAGCGCTTGCCGTGAACATTTGGTTATAGCTTCATGTTACCAAAAATCCGCACAGAATAAAGCAGTTTGCAGGAATTTTACGTGAAAACCATGAAATTTTTAACCTAAACCCTGAACTGTTTAAAAATTACGGCTATTTGAAGGCAGACAGCCCCCCCATTGTGATGATAATTAATTTACACAACTGAAATAGTCTGCTGGTGGTAACAAACCCAACGAACATTTCAATGCTTTTAACTTTCAACCAACAAAAAAGTCTGAGATCACCTCTCAGACTTTTCCAATTCCTATCGCTGAAGCGTTTCCTAGCCAGCAGTTAACTACTAACCATTTCACTCTCAGCGTGCCCACACTCCCGAACGAATTTAAGTTCATTCAGGCTATTTATCTTTATTAATACAGTTCCAAGTACTGGTCACGTTCCCATTGAGAAACTTGTGTCCGGTAAGAGTTGTATTCCAAGTTCTTGGCTTCAATAAAGCTCTGGAACAGGTGCTTACCCATAGCCCCACGCATGACGTCATCGGCAGCTAAGTCCTTCAAAGCGTTGTGCAAGGTATCTGGTAAGTTCGTAATGTGGTTTTCTTGACGTTCTTCGGCATCCATCCGGTAAATGTTCCGGTCGACAGCCTCTTGTGGCGCCAGCTTGTTTCGTAATCCATCAAGCCCCGCTTCCAACATGGCAGCGATAGCCAGGTATGGGTTAGCTGCTGGGTCCACACTCCGAACTTCCAAACGGGTGGATAACCCACGGGAATTTGGTACTCGAATCAATGGTGACCGGTTAGAACCAGACCAAGCAACGTAAACGGGTGCTTCGTAGCCAGGAACTAAGCGCTTATAACTGTTAACGATTGGGTTGCAGATAGCTGTGAAGCTTCGGGCATGTTTCATCAACCCACCCAAGAAGTGGTAAGCGTCTTCAGACAATTGCATCTTGCCCTTTTCATCGAAGAAGGCGTTCCCCTTGTCGTGGAAGAGCGACATGTTCAAATGCATCCCTGAACCGTTGATGCCAGCCAAAGGCTTCGGCATGAACGTTGCGTAGAGACCGTACTTCCGAGCGATGGTCTTCACAACTAATTTAAAGGTTTGAATGTTGTCGGCCGCAGTCAATGCGTCGGCATACTTAAAGTCAATTTCATGTTGGCCAGGCGCCACTTCATGGTGCGCTGCTTCAACGTCAAAGCCCATTTCTTCCAAGGTCAAGACAATTTCACGCCGACAATTTTCGCCCAAATCCATTGGGGCCATATCAAAGTAACTTCCCTTGTCGTTGAGTTCAGTCGTTGGCTTGCCATTTTCATCCATCTTGAACAAGAAGAACTCAGGTTCTGGTCCAATGTTAAAGTCGGTAAAACCAGCCTTACGCATGTCGTTAAGAACCCGGATCAAGTTGTTCCGTGGGTCCCCTTCAAATGGTTTCCCATCAGTCGTGTAAACTTCACAAATAACCCGAGCGATTTTACCCCGTTCCGTACTCCATGGGAAAATCATCCACGTGGAAAGGTCTGGGTACAGGTACATGTCACTTTCTTCAATCCGGACAAATCCGTCAATTGAAGAACCATCGAACATTAACTTGTTATCAAGTAACTTACCGAGTTGGCTGATTGGTACTTCGACGTTCTTGATTGTACCGAACAAGTCAGTGAACATCAGACGAAGAAACTTAACGTTTTCATCCTTCGCCATTTGACGAATATCATCTTTTGAATAGTCCCGTTTTGCCATTAAAATCGCTCCCTGTTAGTTTTTAGCGTCTCATTACCTGTGGTTTAAATGGGTCGTTGTTGCTGAATACCTGGTGACGGGTGGCCGAGGCCCCCCTGTCGAATAAATTCGTCCTGTAAAATTCGCCGGACATCATCATCCGTTAGTGGCTGGCTCTCAGCGACCTTCTTCTCCTGGGCCGCACGTTGCTGCTGGTTGTAGATTGCCTTGATTCCCGCCACATTGACACCATCGGCCAAGTAATCCTTGATTTCCAGTAACCGATCAACATCGTTAAGCGAATACATTCGCCGGTTGCCGTCACTTCGTTGAGGAAATACCAGGTCTTGAGCTTCATAGTAGCGAATCTGTCGAGCCGTCAAGCTCGTCAGTTTCATAACGGTTCCCATTGGCAACACGGCCAATGAACGCCGCAATTCTTTTTCCTTCATCACTACTGGCCCCCTTTAACTATGGGGTAATCATACCACCCTGAAAACGGGAGTCAAGGGTTCATGTTACATTTTCTAACATGAAGGGGCAAAAAAGTTAGTTCTTTAATTAATCGTAAGAATTAACGGCTTAACCAGGTCGTCACTTGTTGGGTTATTTGTTCAAATTCAGCGGGATGTTGGACCAGATCATACCAAGTAGCGGTCGTCTGATTACGGAACCACGTCAGCTGCCGCTTGGCGTAGTGCCGAGAATCTTGCTTAATCTGGTCGATTGCCGCTGGATAAGCCGCTGGCTGATCAATTACTGGTAACAGTTCGCGGTATCCAATCCCAGTGGCAGCCGGTAAGTCTGTGCCGCCTTGTGTTGCCAACCAATGGACTTCATCCAGTAGACCCGACTGTACCATTAAGTCAACCCGCTGATTGATTCGATCGTACAAGCGTTTCCGGTCCGTATTCAGCGCTAGGTAACATTCATCGTACTGGGAACCGGCATCCCCCTGATTAGAGAAAAGCTTACCCGTCACCTGAATCACTTCCAGCGCCCGCACTGTCCGTCGAACATTGGTAACGGGAATCTTGGCTGCTGCCACCGGATCCTTTTCAGCCAACTGTTGCCAGAGGTACTGCGGGCCTTGTTCATTAGCTACCGTCCGCAGTTGTTCACGGATTTGGGGGTCCCCCGGTGCCTCTGCACCTAGCTTCAAGCCGTCAAACAGGGCCTGTAGGTAAAAACCGGTTCCGCCGGCAATGATTGGCAAATGCCCCCGGCTCGTAATCTCCCGAATCAATTTCTGAGCCGCCGCCACAAATTGTGCGACCGTAAACTGCTGATCAACATTGCGGACATCGATTAAGTGGTGTGGCGCTTGTGCTTGTTCCTCGGCCGTGGCCTTCGCCGTCCCAATGTCTAAGTGCCGATACACTTGCATGGAGTCGCCCGAGATGATCTCACCATTAAACTGCTGCGCCAAGCGGATCGACAACGCCGTCTTTCCCACCGCCGTTGGTCCCACGATTGCTAACACTTTTTCCATAGTTAAGATTCTCCTTGTATTTCCTCACGTACCGCGACAGCCCGCGCTGGGTAATCGGTGAACATTCCCGCAAAATGATGCCGGAAACAATACGTCATGTCAGCTTCACTGTTGACCGTCCAGGGCCGCAATTGCACGTGCGGCAGCCAAAAACGGTTCGCTTTGACCCAATGAATATCTGGATGCAATGCACCCACCTGATGCCGTCGCTGCATCCGCCGAGCCTGCTGCCCCGCCGTCTTAAATAGTTTGGCATACTCAGCTTCTGGGTACAATGTCCGCAGCGTAATCAATGATTTTGCCCGAAAGCTAGAAAAAACCACTCGAAACGGAACCGGTTGTCGCTGAAAATAACTTGCTAGCCGTTGTTCAATTCCGGGATAGGGAACTTTATTGGTCTTTAGTTCCAGGTTGAAGACTCCCCGAAAATCATTGCGAATCAGCAGCTGAATCACCTCGTCCAGGGTGGGAACCGGCGTGCCGGCATACTCCGGACTAAAAAAACGCCCGGCATCCAAGGCTTTGAGCTCCGCCAATGTGAAATCTTTAAGGTAACCGGTCCCGTCCGTGGTCCGGTCGACCCGTTCATCGTGCATGATAACCAGCTGATGATCCCGTGTGAGTTGAACATCCGTTTCAATCCCATCGGCCCCCGCGTCGATGGCCGTCTGAAAAGCAGCCAGTGTGTTTTCAGGTCGGGTTCCCTTGCTGCCCCGGTGCGCAATAATTTGAGTCAGTGGTCGTCTAAACAAGGCAAACGCCTTCCTTCCGCATTGAATTCTTTCTTCTTTCAGGTTACCACAGAATCCCCGATTTTCACCGCAAATTGCTAGCAATTTACTTAAAAAACAAGCATAATGGAAGCGGATAACTTAAATTCTTAAACGATGGGAGTCGAGTGATATGAAGCACTTCACAAAAGGTTTCTTATTTGGCGTTGTTGCGACTGCAAGTGCCGTTGCTGGCGCGGTCTTTTCCTTCAAAAAAAAGGTCGTTGAACCAATTGAGGACCAAGAGGCCCGGTTTGAAGAAAACCGGAAGCGAGCTAACCGCAAGAGCCACGCTGCACACCATAACTAATCGTTTTAGTAAGCTAAATTTAGCGTTAGAAAACAAGCTGGGATTTTAGCCCAACCATCAAAAAAAGGTATCACGGAAAACTTCCGTGATACCTTTTTTAATAAGTGCTACTTTGTCTTCTTAGTCTTTCCTTGCCAACGTGTGTAACCCGTCTTCAGGATCGAAATATCCTGAAAGCCTTCCTTACTGAGGACCAAGGCAGCCCGCGTACTGAGGGCCTTCCCTGAATCGTATAAGTAAACGGGTAAGTCCGCACGCAATTGATGATGGTAAGTCTTAAATGTCGAGTACGGGATGTTCCGGGCACCCAAAATGTGCCCCGCATCAAAATCCTTCTTCTCACGTAAGTCAACGACTTGTGCCTTACGCATCCCTGCTTGGAAGGTCTCCTCATCGATGACCGTGGCAACCCGGTTGCGACGCATAATCGTCACGCCTTGCCATGCTGCCCAGCCTACAATTAAGACCAGGAGGACGATTCCATAGACCGTCCACCCTGAAAGACCACTATCTCCAATAACCAAAACTAAATCTTCCTTCCTTAACGACTTACTTAATTAGTCTTTTGAAAACGCAAAGCCAATGAAGCGGCACCGATAACCCCAGCGTCGTTACCCAATTGGGCTAAACGAATCTTGGTTGAATCCCGCACAGCTGGAAAGGCATTTTCTTGGAAGTAACGCGTCGTTGGTTGTAACAACGTGTTACCAGCGTTAGACACCCCACCACCAATGATGATGTTAGCTGGATTCAAAATGTTGGCTACGTTAGCCAATGCCAAACCTAAGTAGAAGGTCACTCGATCAACCACTTGGTTAGCCAAGATATCACCGTTGTCGGCCAAGTAGAAGACCATCTTAGAGGTCACGCTTTCTTGATTGTCTTCCATTTCCTTCAAGCGAGACGTTCCCATGAAGTCCTTGGCCATATCGGCAGCGACGTGTACGACCCCGGTTGCGGAAGCGTACTGTTCAAGACAACCACGCTTTCCACAAGTACATAGGTAACCGTTGGGTTGAACCGTCACGTGGCCCAACTCACCGGCACCACCATTGATACCGTGCAAGAGATGACCACCGGCGATGACCCCACCGCCGACACCAGTTCCTAAGGTAACAAAGACAACGTCCTTGTCTTTTTCACCGGCACCCTTCCAGTATTCACCCAATGAAGCCACGTTCGCATCATTGTCTAAGATGAACTGCAGACCGATTCCGGCTTGAATCTGGTCACGGACCTGTTGCCGTTTCTTCCAGTTTAAATTAAAGGCACCGATAACTGTTCCGTTCTCAATATCAACGGAACCCGGTGTCCCCATACCGATTCCCAGAAAATCATCTTTGCTAAATTCTGAATTTGTAATGTGTTGATTGATTGAATCAATGATATTTGGAACGATATGACTGCCCTCATCCTTAATATCAGTCGGAATGCTCCACTTTGCAAGGATGTCCCCATTAGTTGAGAGGAAGGCCATTTTCGTGGTCGTTCCACCCAAATCGATTCCAATTAAATTCCGTGCCATAACTCTAAATCCCTCCAATGGATTGGTGTTTAATTTTTGCTCGTTGTTCCTCTAAGCGGTGTTCATGTGTCAAAACAATCTTAGCCTGAACAAAGGTTTTGTCATCCACTACGCGGGCTTGCCGGAGGTGATCCAATTCCAATGCCATGACCTCAATGTCCCAAAGGCGTTTGCCAATATACACATAAATTCCGAATTGTTTTAGTAGCTGCTGGACATCATATAACGTTTTCATTGTGCCACAACCTCCGTAAAATTGCACGAGACTTTTCGTTGCTTACTGAGCCATACCATGTAAATACAACCAGACCAATCCACCGATTAGAACCGCGGTTGCCACGATACGTTTGACTAGACTAACTCGACCAATTCTAGGAACGCCCACTGTATACGCTACCAAAAAGCCAGCAGCCAACCCACCGATATGGCCCGCCAAGTCAATCCCTGGGGTAAACACATCAAAGGCAATGTTCATCACCACAAAGGCCATGAAAGTCCGAGCGAGTTGCTGAATCACGGGGTTCTGCCAGAAGGACTCTCCCAGCATCATGAACGCCCCGAACAACCCGAAAATAGCCGTACTAGCACCGGCAGAGAGACTATCTGAGAAACAAAAACTCGCGATGTTGCCCCCAATACCAGAAACTAAGAACATCACTAAGAACCTCGTGTGACCAAATGCTGCTTCAATCTGCATCCCAACAAAGTACAGTGTGATCATGTTCATTAGGATGTGGGTGAACCCAATGTGTAAGAACATTGGTGTGGCAAGGCGCCACCACTCACCTTGTTGAATCAGAGCGTTCACCTTGGCGCCATAGGTAATTAAGACGTTGACGTTCGTACTGCCGCCAGACACTGTCATGGCACCGTAAACAAGCACCATAATGACAATTAAGCCCACCGTCATGAATGGGTACTGATTCCAGCGACTCAATCGATATTTAATTTGTGACACCGTCAGGCTCCCTTTCTACTTTACCGTTGCGGTCAAAACCGCATCTAGGATAACATCAAAGGATTCCACCTGCCAACTAGCTTGCTGAATCTGCTGGGCTGGTAGTGCTAACGCCACCTTGGCCCCCACTGTCCGTGGCAAGTAGCGGTCATAGTAACCACCGCCAAAGCCTAATCGTTCTCCCGTCGGAGCGAAGACTAACCCAGGCACAATGATCAGCTCAAAATCCGCCGGAGCCACAATCATCCCGTTGGTTGGCTCTAACAAGCCAAATTTCGTCCGAGCTAACTGAGTCTGATCATCGAGAACGTGAAACGCCATCTGACGCTTAGGCAGCGTCTCAGGGACCGCAATCGTCTTACCTTCGGCGTGTGCCCGTTCGATAATGGGTTGCGTTGCCAGTTCAAAGTCACCACTGACAGTCGTTGCAACCGTACGGGCTGTTTGCCAGTAATCGCTGGCAAACAACTGTTGGTACAAGTCGGCTGATGCTGCCCGGCGTTGCTCAGCTGGCATCATCTTTAACGCCTGAATAGTTTGTTGTCGTAGTTCAGCTTTTGTCGGCATGGTTTACCCCCTTGTAGAAAAATTTCAATAAAAAAAGGTGCGGACTCTCGCCCGTACCTTACTTAGTTTCACGATGCAAAGTTACTTTCCGGTCACGTGGGCAGTATTTCTTAAATTCAACCCGGTCCGGGTTATTACGCCGGTTCTTGCTGGATAAGTAATTGCGTTCGTGGCATTCTGTACATTCTAAAGTGATGTGTACACGCATTGTGGGTAACCTCCCAACTTATTCAAAATTACAGGCTAGAGCCCTTAACTCGTAATATATTACCATTAATCCGTGGCAATTACCAGTCATAATCTCAAATATGTTAAGGAAAAATACTTAACAGCTAAATTACCCGTTGGTGTTCTGGGCCGCACCCGACTTTGTTGCCTTGGTTGGGTTCGTCAACGTTGAGGTCGATTGAACGTATTTCCAGTAAGCAGCGTAGATGGATTTGGCCAACTTCATGTTGTTATCTTCGGCACCGACTCCCAAGTTAGGCATTGCTAGCGCAACGACAACTTGTGGGTCATTAGAAGGCGCATAGGAGGCTAAACTCAAGGTAACCGTTTCGTTCCCCTTGTAATACGTCTGGGCAGTCCCAGTCTTTGCTGAGATACCTGGGGAGATAGAAGCCAATTCGGCACCGGTCTTGTAAGTGTTGGTCCCATGAACAACGTCATAGAGCCCTTCCTTAACCAGCTTTTTCTCGGCTTCTGTCATCCCAATGGTGTTCAAGACCTTCGGTGTCACAGAAGACTTCACAGCTCCAAGTGATCCGTCAGATTTAGTCCCACGAATGGACTGAACCACGTGCGGCGCAATCCGAGTGCCTCCATTGGCCACCGTTGACATATATTGGGCAACTTGCATAACCGTGTAGGCATCGTAGTTCCCGTACGCCAAGTCAAGTGCGTTTCCGATGTGGGCTCGTGAACTGGACCCCTTCAAACCAGTGCTTTCGCCTGGGAGATCAATGCCAGTCTTAACACCTAATCCAAATTGGTTGAAGTAGCCCCGTTCAATATCAAAGGCCTTCGAACTCATGGTCAACGCCGCACCAGATGAGTACTTGAATCCAGCTTCCTTCATGGCTAATTGCATCATATAGGAGTTAGAGGAAACTTCCAGTGCCGAAGCCGCGTTGACCGCCATATTGGCACCACCGTTAGCATTAAACCAAGAAGCCTTCTTGACCCCACCAACTGTGATTGGCATATCAGTCAAGGTACTATTGGTTGGCGTAATGACTCCCTTCATCAAGGCACCAGAGACCATGGCGCCCTTGACGACGGACCCCATAACGATATCACTGTTGATGGTCCCCAAAGCATTTTCGGTAACCTTACCCGTCGATGGATTCCGGTCCACCCCGGCCATCCCAATGACGGCCCCAGTGTTCGGATTCATAACGACAGCGTAGGTTCCAGTTGAGTTACCACCAGCACCAGCTTCAGCCGATTTAACCAATGATTGTAACTTGCTTTGGAAGGTCGAATTGATCGTCAATTGGAGGTTATCCCCCTTCTGCCCACCGTACTTCTGAACTTCCTTGGTAACGGTATTGTTCCCGGCAACCTCGACCTGCTTTTCGGCCTTGGTTCCCCGCAAAACAGGCTCGTATTCCTGTTCCAGGTAAGACTGTCCGACACTGTCGTTACGAGAGTAGCCTTGTGCCAGCAGTTCGTTGACCCTGTCACTTGGTAACCCAGTCTTCTCTGAAGAAACGGTCCCGATGATCGACTGAATTGACGTCCCGTTCGGGTAGTTCCGTGACCAGCTAGTGCCCACCTTGATACCAGGCATTTCGGACAAATGCTCCCCAATTTCGGCAATTTCTTGACTAGAAACACCTGAGTCCTTGATATACGTGGTTGACAGGGCGTACGCACCGCTCATCTTTGCAAAAATTTCCGCAGCATTCTTTTGACTCTTAGTTAATTTAAAGGAAGAATCGTCCTGCAAATAACTCAAAGCCTTATCATACTTTTGCGTGGCCGTTGCCCCTTTAGGAAAGGAGAGCTTACTTTCAACAGCCTTCAATCGATCCACATCCGTTAAGTAGTAGTCGATTGATTGACGCGGTGTTAACGAACTGGTTGACACCGTTAAGTACGTTCCCAATCGATTGGCAATCTTGTACATGTCCGTAGACAAGACGTTGACACCCTTCGTGTAGGAAATGGCTTGGTGGGCCTTGTTGCCGACCAACACCTTGCCGTTGGAATCATAAACCATCCCCCGTTGTACGTTGGTGGTTTCAATCGTGGTATCGGTCTGGTTGACCTCCGCCTTGAACTTCGTTCCGTAAATCACTTGTAAGTACGCTAATTGACCAATTAACGCCACAAATAACAGGGCAACGATAAAGAAAAGAAAGTTTAACCGGAACGGAATTTGCGACTTGCTAGGGCCGCCACTAGACCGTTGGTTTCGGTTACTAACGCGATTATAAAAATTCTTCACAACAGCTCTGCTCCTTATTGTACAGTTACTATTTTACCAAACTTCGCCGTCGGCCACTATCCCACTACCGAAATTTAATCATTCTATGCTATTCTAGAGACCTGAACGGAAAATGTACAGGCTCCAAGTTAACTTTTATAATTTCTAAAGATTGAGGTGGCTTTTTTTGCAAGACAAAAAACGGCGCTGGTCCCTTTCCCGACGCCAAGCAACTTTATTGGGTGCGTTCTTCACACCCTTCATATTAATGACAGCCTATTTTATTTACCGACAAATGGCGCCGTTCGGATCAAGTAGTTTACTCACCGTTGACCTCGGTCAGCAGTACATCGATTTCTTCGCTTACCTACGACGAGCGATTCTTCACGATCCTAGCAGCATTTTCTATTCGTTTGCGAATGGCTTAGGTGGCGAAATGTTGGGAACCTGGGCCTACTACTTGTTGAGTCCTTTGAATTGGTTACTGTTACTGTGTCCTGGTGCATCACTAACCACCGGTGTGTTCTTTCTCACCGTCTTTAAATATGGTCTCGCGGGATTAACCTTCGGCTGGTTGCTGGACAAAACGACTGCCCAATCAGGACTCAAGTTGGTGACCTTTGCCACGGCCTATGCCCTGATGGGCTGGTCGATTGCCAATCAGTTAAACATCATGTGGTTGGACGCTGCCTACCTACTGCCTTTAATTTTCTATGGTCTGTATCTTCTGATGCACTCCGGCAAGTGGCGGACCTACGTCATCTGGCTGACAATTATGTTGGTCGTCAACTACTATATGGCCTACATGATCTGTCTTTTTATGATTCTGGCCTTTATCTGGCTGGCTGTCGATCGATTCACCACTTGGAAGACACTACTGCTTCAAACCGGTAAATTTGCACTGACCTCAATCGTCAGTGGCTTACTGGCCGCATTTATCCTCCTGCCAACCTGGTGGTCACTTGCCCAGAGTAAAGCACAATACACGGTCACCACGTTTAAATGGAAATTTGAATTTTTCCCACCTAAAATGTTGGCTAAGTTCTTCATGGGCAGTTTTAACTTCGATCAAATGCCTAGTGGGACTGCCAACCTCTTCATTGGGGCGATTGCTTTATTAGGAAGCATCTTCTTCTTTAGCGACCGCCGCGTCCGTCTACGCAGTCGACTGACCGCCGGCATGTTGACCATCTTCTTGGCTCTCTCACTCTGCGTTCAACCATTAGATTTACTCTGGCACGCCGGTCAGTTCCCCGTTTGGTACCCGTACCGGTTCTCATTTATTGTCAGCTTCTGGCTGATTTGGCTGGCCGCACGAACGCTCACCGACGACTTTCAACCTGGATGGCTGGCAATTGCCATTGCCACGCTACTGATTGCTGCTGGTGGGGCCTACGTGGCACTCAATCTAAAGGCCTTCAAGTTCCTGCAAATGAACCAGGTTCTCTTAGGATTGTTCTTCGTTGTTTTGGCGCTTGCCTTAACGACCCTACCCATGAAGACTCACTGGATCTACCCGCTGACATTCTTCGTGATTGGTCTGACTGAAGTTTCCGCCAACGCCTTTATGTCGCTCAATAACATCAGCTACGTCTCCCAAGGTGAATATGGCAACTATACCAATGAACTCCAACAATTGGTCGCCAAGGTCCAGCAGAGAGACTCTGGGGCCTACCGAATTGGCAAGACCTTTCTCCGGACTAAGGGGGATGCCTTTCAGACGGGATACAATGGCGGTGGTGTCTTCTCATCCGTCTTGACCAAAACGACACCTACTTTCTATGGCAACATTGGAAACCCCGATGGAGACGGATTCGTTGCGTACACTAATGGGACCCTGGTCACCGATTCTCTGTTGAACATGAAATACTATTTCCAACAAAAAGAATTGTCTGGCGCCCTCAGCGGTAGCAGTCTACTACCGGCCGCGACTAATGCCGCCGACCTAGCGGATTACCAAAAGATTGGGTCCGACCACTGGGCAACGACTTATCGTAACCCCTACGCACTCCCGATGGGCTACGCGGCCAATTCTCAAATTCTCAGGTTGAAGAATAAGACGGCTGACCCCGCCCAGTACCAGGCTAACTGGTTAGCAGCGTTGACTGGGAACCCAGCCGATCAGAAACTTTACACGGCACAAAACTTCAATCAAGTCACATTCCAAAATATTAATCAGCAGACTAAAATCACTGGCGCAGTTTTGCAAAAGAAGAATCTGCTGAAGCCAGCCAAGATTACGCTGACGTTCGTACCGCAAGACAACGACGCCTATTATCTGACGTTTGGCTCCACCGTGAACCCCGATAACGCAAACTTTGTTTTAAACGGCAAGGCCCTGAATCAATATAAGACCTACCGCAACACCATCATGGTGAGCGCGGCTGATCACGATCAAGGCCAACCGATGAAACTGACGATTCAACTCAAGAAGGGGTCCCTCTGGTTGGATAACTTCACGTTATACCGATTAGATACGCACCGCTTTCAGTCAGCGGTTACCCAACTAAAGACGCAACCTTGGCACCTGACGAAGCACACCAGCCGTTACTTTAAGGGAACGGTGACAAGTCAAAGGTCTGGACAAGTGCTGAACACCTCTATTCCTTATTCACAAGGTTGGCACGCGACCGTCAACGGTCGTCCCGCTAAAACATTCAAAACTGTGGGGATGTTCACTGCTGTTAAATTACCTAAAGGCAACAACACAGTGACACTCGCCTACTGGCCCCCTCTCCTGAATGTCGGTATTTTAATTAGTTTAGGAACACTGATCACCTTGACTGGTGGCTGGTATCTTTACCACCGTCGGCATTAACCTATTTTCCTAGGTTTCGGCTTAATCAGATACAGAAGCGGCTTTAAGCTGCTTTGATTACCACCTCTGATATACAAAACAAAGGTCATCGTCAAAATTGACGATGACCTTTTTACTTGTGAAGCAATTTAGCGATAGTCCGACTGACAATAGCTATTTATCAAGTTCACCATTGTCATCGTATTGGTAGACGGGACCATCCGTCTTGGCGTCGTAATCAATTGTTAAATCATAACCCACGAAGAACCATTGGTCGCCCTCAGT
This sequence comes from Levilactobacillus yonginensis, assembly GCF_964065165.1. NCBI lineage: Bacteria > Bacillati > Bacillota > Bacilli > Lactobacillales > Lactobacillaceae > Levilactobacillus > Levilactobacillus yonginensis. The sequence continues at coordinate 682,320 of NZ_OZ061549.1, forward strand.
AATGTAATAGGTCACATCATCCTTCTTCTCCGCAACAACTGGGTGGCGGGGATGATCGTCAGGCGTCATTCCCAGTGAAAATCCTTCGTGGACCGGGGTCTTGCCGTAAACTTTACCAAAGAAACGAACACCACGGCCGGTCATGCCCATGTCTTCCCGAAACCATTTACTTGCTGCATCAGTAACCTTAATTTTCATAATATAAGACTCCTCTTAGACAGACTATGAATCCGTTTTCATTCTATTTATACCACGAAAAACGGGTAGTTTGCAAGTATCATTTCACTAACTCTATTATGCACGATTTAATTGTGTATTACGAGCAAAACGCTCAAGCACCGTCGTCATCACGCTCATCCAAGTTTTCATTGGAAAATAGTTGATTAAAAAAGGATCAGGTTAGCGCCAGCTTTTGAGCAAGCAGCAACCCGATCCTTTTTAGTATCACTTTAAAAAACTTTATTCAACGTCTAAAACTTCGACGGACATGTCACCGCCCGGCGTTTCGAACGTAACCTTTTCACCCTTACGATGACCTAGAAGACCCTTAGCAATCGGTGAATCATTAGAGATTTTTCCTGACATTGGGTCAGCTTCTGCCGCCCCAACGATCGTGTATTCTTCAGGCTCTTCATCGGGAAGCTCCTTGAAGACGACCTTCTTACCAACAGTGATCTCGTCTTTGTCAGTCCCACCGTTGTCAATGATCTGCGCGTATTGGAGCATCCGTTCAACGGTGCTGATTCGCGTTTCCAACATACTCTGTTCGTCCTTAGCTGACTCGTATTCAGAGTTTTCTGAAAGGTCCCCGTAAGAACGAGCAATCTTGATCCGATCGATTACCTTAGGACGTTGATTAATTTTTAAATCTTCGAGTTCGGCTTCAAGCTTCTCCTTGCCTTCCTCGGTCATTGGATACATTTTGTCTTGTGCCACTTTGGCCACCCCTTTAACAGTTTTTAAATGTCGTGAGTTTCCCTACGACTTAAATTTATTGTGATTTAGAAAAGGCTAGCTGTTTTGTCAGCTAACCCGTCCTATTCTATATGGTTGTATCTGGATTGTCAAAAACTTGTTCGTTACCACTAGCCTCAAGAATTGCCCGAATCTTGGTAACTAACAGGTCGATGGCGACTTGGTTCTCGCCACCTTCAGGCACAATCAGGTCAGCGTAACGTTTGGTTGGTTCAACAAATTGATGGTAAGTTGGCTTAACCGTCGCTAGGTACTGTTGAATAATGGATTCCAACGACCGGCCCCGTTCATTCATGTCCCGTTCGATCCGCCGAATAATCCGAATATCATCATCAGTATCGACGAAGACCTTGATGTCCATCAAATCCCGCAACCGTTCATCATCTAGAATTAAGATACCTTCCAAAATAATGACATCCCGTGGTTCCTGATGAATCGTCTTGTCACTACGTGTTGAGAGCGTGTAATCATACACAGGCTTCTCAATTGCCTGACGATCTAAAAGTTGCTTCAACTGGGAAATTAAAAGATCTGTATCGAAGGCCAGTGGGTGATCATAGTTCACCGCTGCCCGTTCTTCCATGGTCATTTCGGACTGATCATTGTAATACGAATCCTGTTGCAAAATCATGATTGAATGTCCAATCAACTGATTGAAGATTGCCCGACTAACGGTCGTCTTACCGCTACCAGAACCCCCAGTTACCCCAATAATGATCGGTCGCTTTTTGTCTGCCAACACTGTCGCCATCCTTTATTTATTATCGCTTGCTAATGAACTTGTTTTTTCTTGATGTTGCGCATAGGTTTCTGAGAAGTATACCTTTCCCGTCTTGGTATTGGCGATGAAGTAGTAGTACCCCTTCTTTCGGTCAGCCGGATGTAAGACCGCCTTGATCGATGAAGCGCTCGGGTTCGCAAACGGACCAGGCCCGTATCCCGTATGAATGTACAAGTTATACGGTGACTTGACCTTCAAATCCTTGTAAGTCAACGTCTTCTTAGTCGTCTTCAATGCATACTGAACGGTAATATCAGATTGAAGTGCCATTCCTGCCTTGATCCGGTTTAAGAAGACCCCCGCAATCTTGTCCCGGTCAGATTGCGTGACCCCTTCACGTTCGACTAAGGACGCTAGGGTCAGAACTTCTTGAACGCTACGGCCTTGCTTCTTGATGGCAGCGTAGCTCGGTTGCAATTGCTGGTCCATGTTACCAACCATCTGGGTCACAATCTGTTTCAAGGTCATCTTTTTGCTAGCCTGATACGTGGCCGGAGCTAGATAACCTTCCAACCGATACCGGACGTGCTTAGCCTGTTTGGCTGAACCCAACAGCTGTGGATACTTGACCGCCAACTGATTGAAGAAAGCCTGATCTTTCATCAGACTCATGAATTCCTTCTTGGTGAAATCAGTGGTTTGTGGAATCTCAGCGGCTAGTTGATCAATTGTCTCACCTTCACGAACCAGGACCTTACCAGCTTGGCTCTGAATTGGTTCCGCCGAACCACCCTTTTGAAGCTGCGTAGCAATTTGCTTCAAACTCATTGAAGGTTTCAATTGATAATAACCTGCCTGAAAGTTCGTGAATTTATTTGATTTGACGTAGTAGTTGAAAACCATACCACTCTTAACCACTTTTTTATCCTGGAGAATCTGACCAATCTTATTCGAGGTCGCTCCAAGGGGAACGTGAACTTGAACCACGTTTTGATCATCAGCATCATAGGGCTTCAGTGACGTCTGGAAGTAGTGGTACCCGAAGACACCAATTGCTACTGCCAGAATCACAAGCAGACTTGCCACACCAATGATAATGCGTCGTCCAAATGAACGTTTATTCCCCGCTTCATGCCGTGTAGGCGTGGGATCTGTGCCATTATCCAACTTATTTCCTCCGTTCTATGCCATAGTCTCCTCCATTATACAGAACTTCCCCCTAAGCGGGAACATGAAAATGGGACTTTGATGAAAATGTAATCTTTTTTTCAGCAATCAGTTGGCAACCTGACCCAACCAACGATCGTTTTTAACAAAAACGTGTTCAATCTTCCCGCAAGAAAATCAAACACGTTTTTAGTTGGTTTTTTAAAAATATAAATGAGAGACGTTAACAAGGTGATTCATCTGAAATCGTTAAAATTTCATGATACCAATTATCAATTTCGAAATAACTGTTCACTGTCGTATTCCTACCAACCGAAAGCGGTAATCAGGAGAAAATTAACGAATTTCAGCACCTAAGTCATCTTGCAAGCGTTTCTCAACCTTTTCGAAGGCTTGCGTAACGGCGTCATCGACCAACGTTTCATTTTTGTCTTGGTAAGTCAGGGTGTAAGCCAATGACTTCTTCCCCTTAGGGACCTTGACACCATCGTAAACGTCAAACAGCTTGACGGACTGCAGGAATGCTCCGCCCCGCTTTTCAATCAAGGCCACGATTTGTTCGTTCGTCACGTCATCGGCTACCAGCATGGCAATGTCCCGCGTAATCGCTGGGTAACGTGAAATCACGTCGTATTGGTTTTCCTGCTTAGGCATATCGATGATTGCCTGCAAGTTGAGTTCAAAGACGTAAGTGGCACCAATCTTAAATTGCTTAGCAATCGTAGGGTGAACTTGACCCATGAAACCGATCCGGTGACCGTGAACTAAGATATCTGCGGTTCGACCTGGATGCATTTCAGGCATATCGGTATTGGCTTCGTAAGTGACATCCCCGTTAACGGCCATGTCCTTCAGATAAGCTTCAACGATCCCCTTGATTTGATAGAAATCAACTTCTTGGGCAGGTTGGTTCCAACCAGCAGGCATCAGCGTCCCGGTGATTGCACCAGCAATGTGTTCCTGTTCGTTCGGACGGTCAGTACCATCCTCACGATAGAAGACCCGGCCTTGTTCGTACAAAGCCACATCCTTCACTTTACGAGCAGAATTGTAGGCAATGTCGTCTAAGAGCCCCGTGACAACGTTCATCCGCAAAACCGCGTGATCAACACTCATTGGCCAAGCCAATTGGGTCGTTTCACTGTCTTGCATCAAGAACATCTTGGCCTTGTCTTCCGTCGTCAATGCGTAGGAAATCGCTTGGTTCAAGCCCAAACCTTCCAGTGAGTGCCGCGTTGCTCGCATCAATTTTTGTGCGGAAGTCAACGTCCCCATCGTCATCCGCCCAGTGGGTAACGTCGTTGGTAACTCATCGTAACCGTAGATCCGGGCAATTTCTTCCAATAAATCAGCCGGAATGTGAATGTCGTTCCGCCGAACCGGCACCGTCACCGTAAGCGTTTCGCCTTCGCTAGCGACGTCAAAGCCTAAGCTTTCCAGGATATGGGTAACTTTAGTGAGGTCAAGGTCAGTTCCCAAGACGGCATTGATGTGGCCTAACGTAATCGTAATGACCGCTGGATCAGGAATGTTTACTGAACCCACAACGGAACCCAGTTGCACTTCACCCGCGGCCAGTTCGTTCATCATTTGCGCAGCAGCGTCTAAGGCTTCTTGCACGCCCGCTTGGTTGACACCACGTTCGAACCGTTGAGAAGCGTCCGTGTGTAAATGATGCCGTTGGGCCGCCTTCCGGATGTGATCATGTTCAAAAACGGCAGATTCAATGGCCACCGTGACGGTCTCATCGGAAATAGCCGTGCTTAATCCACCCATCACACCAGCCAACGCGATTGGGGCTTTGTCGTCGGCAATGACGATATCTTGTGGGTCTAAGTCGTGTTCGCCTTCATCCAAGGTCGTCAGCTTTTCGCCAGCTTTAGCCGTCCGGACGTAAACGTCTTGGCCAGCAAACTTGTCGTAGTCAAAAGCGTGCAAAGGTTGACCATATTTCAGCATAATGTAGTTCGTGATATCGACCACGTTGTTGATTGGCCGGTAACCAGCGTTCCACAAACGAACCTGTAACCACATTGGACTTGGAGCCAGCTTAACCTGCTTGACTAACCGCATCCGGTATTGAGGGGCTAAATCAGCATCTACGTGAACAGCCAATTGACCTTCGATGGCGTGACCGGCTTCCTTCAAATCAACTTGATCAAGGGTAACTGGTCGGTCGTAGATGGCTGCCAAATCATGCAACGTTCCGTTCAAGCTCAGCATGTCACCCCGGTTAGGTGTCACATCCAAGTCGATCAGGCTGTCGTTCATCCCCAGGTAATCGTACACATCGTCACCCGGCGTGGCATCGGCTGGTAAAACATAGATTCCATCGGCGTATTCCTTAGGAACCACATCATCTGAAAAACCAATTTCTTGTAGAGCACAGATCATACCGGCGGAAGGAACACCGCGCATCTTAGACTTCTTGATTTTAACGTTGCCGGCAATGCGGGAACCAGGCAAAGCAACAATAACCCTTTGACCCTTATCAATATTAGGCGCGCCACACACAATTTGTAAGGGTTCGTCTTCGCCTACGTCTACTTGACAAATGTGCAAGTGGTCTGAATCTGGATGCATTTCAATCAACAAGACGTGGCCAACAACGATTTTCTTTAAACCGTCACTAGGCTTAACGACGTCATCAACTTCAACGGAAGTCCGTTCGATTTTTTCCGCCAAATCAGCGGGTGATACGTTTAAATCTAAATATTCTTTAATCCAATTGTATGAAATCTTCATGGTTGGCGGTTATCCTTTCTTCGTGAATTGCGTAAGGAAGCGAACATCATTTAAGTAGAAGTTCCGGATGTCATCGACCCCATACTTCAACATAGCGAACCGGTCTGGGCCCACACCGAAGGCAAACCCACCGTAAACATCAGGATCCACACCGGCCATCTTCAAGACGTTCGGGTGAACCATGCCGGCACCGAGAACTTCGATCCAACCGGTATTCTTGCAAACACCGCAGCCCTTACCACCACAGTTAAAGCAGGTAATGTCAGCTTCAACGGAAGGTTCAGTAAATGGGAAGTAGCTTGGCCGCAAGCGGACGTCAAACTTATCCCCAAACAATTCGTGAGCCAGAACTTGAAGGGTCCCCTTCAGGTCAGCCATGGTGACGTGCTTGTCGATAACCAGCCCTTCCACCTGATGAAATTGGTGGGAGTGGGTTGGGTCATCGGTATCGCGACGGTAAACAACTCCAGGCGAGATCATCTTCAACGGCCCTTGACTAAAATCGTGCTTTTCCAGTGTCCGTGCTTGCATTGGTGATGTCTGTGTCCGCATCAAGATTTCCTTCGTAATGTAGAACGTATCCTGCATATCCCGAGCTGGGTGATTCTTGGGCAAATTCATCATTTCAAAGTTGTACTTATCTTCTTCAACTTCAGGTCCACTCAAAACCTGGTAACCCATTCCCAAGAAGAGGTCTTCGATTTGATCGATAATTTGTTGAATCACGTGTGGTTCACCCTTGGCTACTGGTGTCCCAGGCAACGTTACATCGATTTTTTCATTCGCCAATCGGGCGTTCAAAACGGCATTTTCCAATTCTTCACGACGCTTGGTCAAAGCTGCCGTTAAATCATCACGAATTTCATTGGCAAAGGCACCAACCTTGGGCCGTTCTTCGGCGTCTAAGTCCCGCATGCCCCGCAAAACTTCCGTGATGGGACCCTTTTTACCTAACAACGATACCCGGACTTGGTTCACGTCCTTGAGGTCGCTTGATTTCTGAATTTCAGCCAAACCGCGTTGGTGCAGTTCGCTTAATTTATCTTTTAACGACATACAACATCCTCCATTTTTAATGTTCTGCTTCTAATCATAGTTTTACGACACTGGTAGCAAAGATTCAGTCGCGTTCTGGGCAAACAAAAAAGCTCCGCCCCTTAACTAGGGACGAAGCTTCGCGGTACCACCCTGATTTCAGCCAAAGTCCAAGACTTTGACCACACTCAGTCGTGATAACGGTCACTTACCGGTCGATCATTCATCGTGTTTCCACGAATCCCGATGGCAACTCAAGAACTGAATTCACCAACCCGTCTGAAGTTTGCTTACAGTCTAGGCAAACTCTTCCTGACAAACGATACCGGCTACTGCTTTTCTATCATCGTTTTTAACTATTACGTTCTCTTAGCCTAGCGGATTTTCTGAAAACTGTCAACTACTTCTGGTTGGTTTCCGTTGGGCAATACCACTTATCTGACCAAGCGTGAACGGCCAACATGATATCTTTGAACTCTTGCCCCTTTTGGGTTAATTCGTATTCGATCAACGCGTTGTCTGGAAAGGTCCGGCGAACAATCACGCCATTAACTTCCAATTCCTTTAAACGCTCAACCAGGACCCGATCGCTGCAACGCGGAATCTTCCGCGCTAAATCACGGAATCGTTGTGGACCTTCTTGAAGCAGAACATCAATAATTAAGCCATTCCACTTCTTACCCAAAAAAGAAAAAGTCTGTTCGAATCGTGGACAAAGTGTGAAATCCACAGTGGATTCGTCAGGCACCTTTGGTGACATTGTTTGCATCTTCATCGTTGCCTCCCATCCAGGTTTCACTGAAACTAGGCGTTAGGCGTAACCTTGTCCATCAGAGCTTCAACACGCTTACGGGCTGGTCCACAGAATTCATGAACAGCTTCATAGTCATCCACCAAAGAAACAATGACACTCTCCCGGTATTTAGGCATAGCGAGGGTGGCACCCCACATATGCTTCAGAATAATATCTTTTTCCATTGGGCTCAGGTCCGTCAGCTTCTCAGCGTTCCGGAGGGAAACTCGTGGATGGATGAATGCGTGCGAGCCCAGATTGAACTTCGTCGTGCGCCAATCATAATAAAACAAGTCATGTAACAACCCACCCCGCGCAGTGGCCCGGGTATTCAAACCAAGTTTCTTTGCAATCAAATAGCTATTGTAGGAAACCGAAATAGAGTGGTCTAATCGGTTAGAGTGGTGATGCTGGGTATAATTCGCCAGGCGTTGAACCGGCTCCTGTGCCAACAAGTCAGAAACTAAAGCAAGGTACTCGGGGTCATCGCGCCAAGTAAGTTTGGTCATAGAATGCTTCCTTTTCATTTGAAATTATGATTTTCAGTCTTCTTAACCCTATATCTTACTTGCTTTTGGCTAAATTGCAACCATTACGCTTCATTTTTGAGCGGGTTTACCGTTTCTTAACCATCAGCCCACTAGCCGAAACATCACGACTCCCGCAGCAATCGCCACGTTCAGTGATTCTGCCTGACCCTTGATGGGAATATACAGGTTTCTAGTCGTCATCTGCTGGAGGTCGGGCGCCATTCCATTACCCTCGTTACCCATGATGATAGCACCTGCACTGAGAGCGGGCACATCCCGGTAATCTTTCGCCTGTGGATCTAGATTCGTTCCATAGACGGGTAAGTGCCGACTCGTGAAGGCACTGATCCAGTCATGCAGGTCGGCTTCCACCACTTGGATGTGAAACTGACTCCCTTGCATGGATCGCAGAACTTTAGGCAGGTAGCGACTCGCCGTTCCCTTGCCAAAGACTACCCCGGCCAGACCCGCCGCATCTGCCGTCCGCACCATGGTCCCAATGTTACCGGGATCTTGTACGTAGTCGAGGAAGAGCCAGACACCAGTCGCCACAGCTGGATCAACGTCTTCATCGCGTGTTAACGGCGCAGTTGCAAAAATTCCTTGGGGGGTACCAGTATCCCCGATTGTATTGGCAATACTTTCAGTCAGTTCGAAAATATCGACGTTATCCGGTAGCTCAGCAGCGTGCCGGTCCAACTGCTCAGCCGTTCCCAAGATGGCAGTCAGTGGTTGCTGAGCCTTGATTGCCTCCTGAACCAAATGCCAACTTTCTAATAGGTAGGTTTGAGTTGCTTTCCGTCCCTTTTTACTAGTCAAAGCCCGCCACTGCTTGACGCGCTTATTTTGCCCTGACGTTATCTTTTCTCTCACGGTCGCTTACTCCCATCCAATTTGTTTTCCTAAGTTTACCATATTGCTAGTTGCTCTAGGGCGTTACGCGGTATGATTAAGAAAGAAATCACGCTTAGAAGGAGGCAATCAACACTGTGCAAACCCAAAAACTCATTATTAGTGGTCTGGTTCAGGGCGTCGGTTTTCGGTGGTCAACAGCCAAGGTAGCCCAGCAACTAGGTGTCACCGGCACCGTCAGAAATTGTAGCAACGGTCAGGTCGAAGTATTGGCCACCGGCGACTCACACCAACTCGTTGACTTTCAAACCCAGCTCAATCATGGCCTAGCTCCCTGGATTTCCGTTCAAGCCATCGACGTAACGGACCTCCCCCTACACCACTTTAACGGTTTTCAGATCATTGCTTAGCCGATGCTAAATAACGTTATCTGCACCAATGAGTCCAATTTCATGGACTGATTCAACTATATGCTTAAGAGCACTCACCACCGTGAATATTATTTTATGGATAACTTTTGGTTATTATTTGAAAAAGGCCTCTAAATCAAGTAAGATGTTTGATGTTGACGGCGTTTTCGTCGTCGGGAGCGTTCACGCTCTACACAGCAATTATAAAGGGGTTCAAAACATAAAATGAAAATATCCAAGAAAGTCACAGCGCTCGGTTCGCTGGCCGGACTCGCACTTCTGCTAAGCGGCTGTGTGCAGACCAAAAACGGTAAACCTTACGGGTTCGTGTACGATTATTTAGCCGTTCCTGGACAACACGTCATGAACTGGTTTGCCAACATCTTCGGCGGTAGTTATGGTTGGGCCATTATCGCCCTAACCGTTATCGTACGGATGGTGCTCTTGCCAATCATGGTCAAGCAAATGCGTGGCGCCACGGTTCAACAGGAAAAGATTTCCATGGTTCGACCGCAAATGACGGCCTTGCAAAAACAACAGAAGGCTGCAAAGACACCCGAAGAACAACAGGCTGCCAGTCAAGCCATGATGGCTCTCTACCGGAATAACGGTATCAGTATGACCGGTGGAATCGGCTGTTTGCCATTGTTGATTCAAATGCCGATCTTTGCTGCACTGTACGCCGCCATTCGGTACTCACCAGAGTTATCGAGTTCCGTCTTCATGAACATCCCCTTAGGGAAGTCAAGTTGGATTCTGGCAATTCTCTCCTTCGCCTCTTACCTGTTACAAGGGTACCTATCCATGTTGGGGATGCCTGACGATCAGAAAAAACAAATGCGTATGACCTTGTTGCTCTCACCCGTGATGATTCTGTTCTTCACGATGAGTTCACCGGCCGGGTTAGGCTTATACTTCTTCGTCGGTGGGTTATTTGCCTGCATCCAAACGTTGATCATCAACTTCTACCGACCACGGATTCGTAAAGAAATCCAAGCCAAGATGAAGGAAAATCCCGCACCAGTAGTTGAACCCGTTGTTGCTAAGCCAGCTGAGCCCGAAAAGAAGGCCCTCGCTGCCAAACAAACGAGTACCAAGAATCGCAATCGGAATGCTGGCAAACAACAGCATCACCATTAAGCAATTCTGACTAACGCAGCTTAAAACCGCCATTCCAGATTAGTCCTGGGATGGCGGTTTTTGTGTAACCTTTTTAAAAAGAAGCGTGATTGGCTGGCCAATTGGCAAACCGCATTACTTGGCTTATTGATTAATACAAGCATCAACTTAACAGCTAAGAATCGACGACCATCGACGACCGCAGTCTGCCGAACTACCGCCAAATTTGCCAAAATGGTTAGTCATCGTGAAATCAGGACAATATTCATTATGATTGCCTATTACAAGAGGCTTACTTTCACCCTTCAGCTATCCATCTAGACCTCTTCTGGAAATTCAGATAGTTGTCAATCAATTGCTACCCTAGCGTAATCGTCACAAGTCATGTCAACACTTGACCATATTACAAAACGCTCCGATGTTGTTAGATACAGAAAGTGTAAATTAGGTATTTAGTCACCCCATCTAAGGGGAACTTGCTTACGACATCATCAAATTCTGCCGAACTCCGCTGGGGACTGACTCTTTTTTCGCTTCAGACCAAGACTCCACATTTTGTCCCTTTGTTTCAATTTTCAAAAAGCGCTGTGGTTTCAACCGCCACTGAGAATCAAAGGTCAACGTCCGCGATTTTCCTTGCTGATTGTAAGTTACCAGCTGGTACGTATATTCCTTCTCACCACCCCCACCAATAAACTGGCGTACCGGCTTAGCAGATGTCGACGCATAAACCGTTTCATTCTTCACTAACGGGTTCACATTATCGATAGCCATTGCCAATTCCGAATGTCTATTTTTGGTCAAGGCTGGCAATAAAATTGCGCCTACCCCAGCAACGGCCGCGAGTCCAATGATAAATAAACCAAATTTCCCCCAAATTTTCATAATATCCTCCTGCATTGGTTAATTACTATAGTAATTAAGTAGTTACCACAGAATAGCGAAATTTATAGAGGCTGTCAACCCCGCTTTTGAAAAAATCCTACTGCAATTCAGGTTTAAATATGGGGGTCTTCGGAACCGTGGTTAGGAAATGAAGATAGCCGGAGTTAATCTTAGCATAGTTCCGTTTTAGGAAACGTTAGTTTTGGAACAACCTGATGTTATTGGTATTGATGTCTCAATGGGAAAAGCAGTTGGGCTATCTACCACCAAAAGAAGCATCTTTATAATTTCACCTTTGCCCATACGATTACCGGTTTTAAAGCCTTGCAATCTAACGACTAATCCAGTTGTTTATTTTGAATCTACTGTTATTTACCCAAGACCGTTTGAGACTTTCTTTAAAAATAATCGTTTAAACGACGTTGAAAGGAAAGTGTGAAATCAAGTTCCCTACCGAAAAAACAATCCACCTTAAAAGTGGTGAGAAGACCGCTATCTTGGATATGAATCCTAGAATTTTACCGCCTAATCCCTTGATATAGCCTATTTTACGGAACTGAACGGCCTGTCTTAGCCATCGAGCATTGTTTTAATCCATCTCCAATTCATGGTAGACTCAAGTAAGAGGAGTGAATGCTATGAAATTAAGAAATGGACTAGGTATTGTTTTGGCGTAACACTTGGCATTGCATTATGTCTCATATCTTCCCCATCGGCTCAAGCTGCAACAAAGTACACAGTAGTTTCAGAGAAGTGGTACAACGTGCCAGCAACTTCTTATCGGGCAAAGCACCCCAATAAACGGGTTGCTCTTTGGAATAAGAAGCACACTAAACGATACGGATATTTGACCGATCGTCCCAACACGACGTTCACACTTAATTCAATTGCGGTTCTTAAACATGGAAATACAAAAGCCGTCTATTATTATGTCGATGCTGGTGGCACCAAAAAGCATCCTAAAGGAACGCTTGGCTATGTTTGGCGTGGATATTTGACCAAAGGATTAGCAATGGATCGGCTCAAAAGCCGTTATGTTCGACTAGCAAAGTTTTCTAACAACGCAGACTATGCCAATTACATTAAATACTCTAAATCACAAAAAATTACTAAGGCTTTAGTCAAAGCATTACCAAATATGAAGTTAAACTTAGATTTAACTAATATTGCTGCTTATAAATTCGCGGAAACCATGTCCGATGAAGATTCGTCTCTTCCCGATGTTAAATTTAGCTCTCTAAAGACCAAAAACTATAAGCATATTACATATTTCCCTAAGGTTACTGCCTATTTAAAGCAGAGCAATAATGTCGCAACTGCTACCCGAGTTAAGAAAGTTAAGCGTATTCTAGCAAAAGACTACGGATTAACAACTGCAAAGCTAAAACGTTTGAAGAACTATCAAATTGGGCTAAATATTGCCGAAAATACAACTGGCAATAAGGCTAAAGATAATACTCCTCTTACCGTTAAGTTCTATGCTTTTGCTATTGCCCAGAGAGTGAAGTAATTACCCAATGGTTATAGCCAGAGAATAATTAATTCATCAAAAAATGGGAGATGGACCCGTATGGCCTATCTCCCATTTTTAATTATATTAATTTTCTAGCAACTAACGAAGGCTAAAGATCTGATTTAGATGAATCGTCTGACGGTTTAGGCGAATCCACCGGTGCATCCTCCAATAATTGTGACTGGATACCCGGAATATCATTGGCTGCTTGAATCTGCTCCTTCTTCGCATTTAAGACCTGGGCATCTGCATCCGACAAAATCGGTAGCGAGATCCGGAAAACGGAGCCGTGACCCAAGGCACTTTCGATGGTGATTCGGCCATGGTAAGCCTCAATCAACCGTTTGGCGATCGATAGTCCCAAGCCATTGCCCCCCTTGGTTCGAGAACGAGCCTTATCCACCCGGTAGAAACGGTTGAAGACTCGGTCGCGGTTCTCCTGAGAGATACCTTCCCCGAAGTCTTGAACGGCAATTTCGAGGTTTCGACGATCACTTTCGTACGTCAGATGAACCTCTTTACGTTTTTGAGAATACTTGACCGCATTATCTAACAAAATAATCAGAATCTGTTCCAAGTGATTCCGGTAGATCTGCGCCTGTAAGGTGTGACGGACATCGTCATCTAAGATGAAGACGTAGTCCGGATGGATCATCTTGAAGTTGTCAAAGACTTGTAGAACCACTTCACTGACATCAGTGACTTCGTTCGGGTAATTGACCTCAATCTGTTCCGCCCGCTGGAGATCCAACATTTCTTGAACCAGACTCTGCATCCGTTTCGTTTCCTGTAAGGAAGCTTTGATGGACTCATCCAGCACCTCTGGGTCGTCCTTGCCCCACCGATTAAGCATCTCCATGTGTCCTTGAATAATGGCCACTGGCGTTCTTAACTCATGGGAAACGTCCTCCACAAATTGCTGTTGCTGGTCCATATAGCGCTGGGTCGTGTCTAACATGTCGTTAAACAGTGCTCCCAGGTCGCTCAGCTCATCTTGATGGTGCATCTCGGGTACACGGACATCCGTCTGCGGATCCTCCCTAACGGCATGAATAGCATCCCTAATGGCCTCGACCGGTCGTAACAGGAAGGTTGCCAAGCTATAGCTCAGAACCGCCGCTGCTAACGCTGCCATCAACCCGAGCACAATTTCAACCTGCAACAGGGTCACTTGAGTGCTGTGATAATCCCGGAGATTATCAGTGACCTGCACGTAACCCAGCAGGAGATTTCCCTGCTTAGCCTTGATAGGCATGCGGCCCACCAAGTGTTTACGGTGGTTAATCGTCTGAGTCACAATTCGCTGACTGCGGGTTTGTTTGAAAGCTGTTTTACTTTGGCCCGTGGCAAACAGTTCCCTGCCCTGTGCATCGAAAACAGTTACCGTTTGACTATCACGCGCTAAACTCGTAATTACAGCATTATTATAAGAAGCACCCGGTTGTTTGGTCGTTCCGAGCACTGCTCGTGGCCGCAACTGGCGGTTCACCCCCGCACTAGTCAACGGTGTTTGCTGGCTATTCAACCGTTCAACCACTACGTTCATTGAATCCGCAACATGGGTCTTTTCCTGCCGCATCAATACCGTCATAAAGCTGTTAAAAATAAGAAAAACGATGACCCCAAAAATGACTAATACGCCAAAAACGGTGGACAGCGCCCATTCCCACTTCAGTGAAAAACGGAAGCCCTTAGATTTCTTTGGCTCATCATTCAAAGATTCATCGACTTGTGGCGATCTCACGAACGCATCACGTACCCTGTACCCCGGACAGTCTGGATATAACTCTTCTGACCGGCGACATCAATTTTGTTCCGAAGGTAACGCACGTATACGTCCACCACGTTAGTTTCAACTTCGGATTCGTAACCCCAAACCTTCGTCAGTAACACATCTCTGGCCAACACCACATTGATGTTTTCCATTAAGGCTAACAGTAACTCATATTCCCGCTTCGTCAGGTTAATCACTTCATCACCACGACGAACGATTCGGTTTTCTTTTTCAATCGTCAGGTCCTTGAACTTAACCGTCGTCTGCTTGGTGTTCTTCTGTTCACCTTCCAGATGAATCCGCCGAAGAAGTGCCCGCACCCGGGCCAATAATTCTTCAATAGCAAATGGCTTAACAATGTAGTCATCCGCACCATGATCCAAGCCGGAAACTCGGTCGATCACTGAATCACGGGCTGTCATCATAATGATTGGCGTGCTTTTTTCTTCACGAACCCGCCGGGCGACTTCAATCCCATTTAATTCTGGCAACATCAAATCAAGTAAAATAACGTCGAAATCCTGTGATAATGCTGCTTCTAGCCCCGTCCGGCCATTGAATTGCACGTTGGTTTCATACCCTTCGTGTTTGAGTTCCAATTCCACGAAACGGGCAAGGTTTTTTTCATCTTCAATAATTAAAATTCGACTCATTGCGCTTTAACTCCTCTAGGATAATTAACCGCGCTCGCCCTTCAAGTGTCCCAACGAATGAGCGAACGTCCGATATTCATTCAACATTTAATTTTATCATATTTTCTCATAATTGTATGCGAAAACCCCTGCGCCGTTCACAGAAAACTTGTGAATTTAATCATCTATAGACTTTTTTAACCTTTTCTGAAAACGTGCAACCGATTGTCCCGAAAATTTATTGTTGCCTATGAAAGCTCGCTAGTTTCACTATTCACATCCGTTTATTGAGCAAACTAATCAGGCCAAGTCAGTGCTACTGCGAATGGTTTAAATACTTTCACAAAAAAAGATGGTATATGTTAAAAAATTCACTTGAAACTATTTGGACTTGCTGTATACTGAGCATGTAGACAAAAAAGAAAAGGGGATTTTTTCATGAAAGCTGCTGTTATTCGCGATTCAGTCGACGGTTACGTTGATATTAAAGATGTTACTTTACGTCCCATTACCCATGGTGAAGCCTTAGTTAAGATGGAGTATTGTGGTCTTTGCCACACCGACTTGCACGTTGCCGCTGGTGACTTTGGCAAGCAACCAGGCCGGATCATTGGCCATGAAGGTGTTGGTAAAGTTATCCAAGTTGCCGACGATGTTGATAATTTGAAGATTGGTGACCGGGTTTCCGTTGCTTGGTTCTTCAAGGGCTGTGGCCACTGTGAATACTGCTTAACCGGTCGTGAAACTCTTTGCCGTAACGTTCAAAACTCCGGTTTTACCGTTGATGGTGCCATGGCTGAAGAATGCATCGTTGATGCTAACTACGCCGTTAAGGTCCCAGAAGGCTTGGACCCAGTAGAAGCAACTTCCCTGACTTGTGCCGGTGTTACGATGTACAAAGCTTTGAAGACTGGTGAAACGAAGCCAGGCCAATGGGTTGAAGTTGTTGGTGCCGGTGGTTTAGGTAACCTGGCTATCCAATACGCACACAATGTCTTCGGTGCTCACGTTGTTGCCGTTGATGGTAACCCTGACAAGTTAGCTGCTGCTAAGAAAGACGGTGCCGAAATCCTGATCAACCGTCATGATGACAACGTTGCTGAACAAATTCAGGAAAAAGTTGGTGGTGTTGATAACGCCCAAGTTACGGCCGTTACGAAAGACGCCTTCACCCAATCCGTTAACGCTTTGAAGCCAGATGGCAAGTTAGTTGCCGTTGCTTTACCACAAGGTGATATGGAATTGAACATTGCTAAGACCGTTCTGGATGGTATCTCAGTTCGTGGTTCCTTAGTTGGTACCCGTCAAGACTTAGCTGAAGCTTTCCAATTCGGTGCTGAAGGTAAGGTTCACCCTATCGTTAAGACACGTCGTTTGGACGAAGTTAACGACATCATTGACGAAATGAAGAGCAACTCAATCGTTGGTCGGATGGTCGTTGATTTCACGAAGTAATCTCCTCTAAAAACATCAAAAGTAGCGTTTCCCGTGAGGAACGCTACTTTTTTTGTCCTTTTTTCGGATACAGATACTGCAGAGCTAGGAGATCCCCCGTCGACAATCGTAGATGTCCCTGATCAATCGCATACATTACCGATCCTCGGTTCTGACTGTGATCTAGCCCCAGCACATGTCCAATCTCATGAATAGCCACGGACTCCTGGAGACCCCTGTCAGGATAGTGTGCATTCAATCCCGCGCGACCGCGATTAACCGTTAGCAGATTGATACCACTAATCGTTTGAATCTCTGGACCACCCTTTCCCAACTCCAAGTACCCCGGTTGGTTTGATAGATCCTTGTGATACGTATATAAGCTTATGCCATTTTGCCCGAGTCCCGGTCGGCCTGCTACCAAATTAACGATGCCCGTAGCGTTGTAGACGGCAATTGCCCGTTCAAATAGCGCCTGAGTCTTTGGGGGCGTCCGCGGTTCGAAATGATAATAATAGGTCGGCTTAAGCTGCCCGGGTTTAACAATTTTCTCAACGGGCGTCGCTCCGGCAGTCTCCTTGCGCCCAACCAATGGCAACTTAATGCCTAGCCGGCTTGCCGCTTTAGCGACCGTCACCTGGGAAGAACGCACGACCTGCGGCAAATCATGCCGCACATACAACACACTCAGACCACTCACGACCAGTAAGATTAGCACTAACCAACGTTTCCGCATTCAGATTCTCCTTATTCACTCGGTAACTGAACTAACTTAAGCCAGTGTACCCAGGAAACTAGCAGAAACCAAGTAAAATTCAAATTTCTTTCACTTAACGATGACCATCCATCGGAATTTGACAATTCGATGATTTCCTCCATTAAATTTATAATTATAACAATCGCCACCGGCTAGTATTCGCTCGGCGAGCTAAGCAAGCTTGGCAATCACCTGTTGAATAGTTTTCAAGACCCCATCCTCTTGATTCGACCATTCGGAAATCAGGTTACCAGTACGCTGAATTTCTACAGGCGCATTCTTCATGGCCACACCCTGACCAGCAAACTGTAACAATGGTACATCATTCGCACCATCACCAAACGCCATGATCTCTTCAGCCTGAATGTGCCAGTGCCGGGCCAACCACTGAACCGCTGGAAGCTTACCTACGTTAGTCGTCACCAGGTCAACGACCCCATAGCCGCTATCATGCGCGACCAATCGACCAGCTAATGCTGTATTTAGCGACTGGACCAATTGTGCCGCCTGCCCTGGTAGCACCGAGACACTAATTTTCTTGATCTTATCCGTCACGGCCTGCAAACTCGTGACCTGGTGGAGATTGTCGTAGAACTTTTCCGCAGCGTCAATCAGTTGCTGCGGCACCCCAATTTCCGTGTATGAACCCTTGGCCCCCGTCAGAATGATGTAGGCCCCTTTGAGACACGGTAAAAAACGATCAGTTTCAACAAACGTCTGCAACTGACTGGCCGTCAAGCTACCATCAAAGACCAACTGGTTGTCGTGGTAGATCGACGCTCCATTCTCAGCGATGATACCCAACTCTGGTGTGAGTACGTCAGCAAATAACTCCCGGAGATGGGCAAATTGGTTGCCAGAAGACAGAACCAATTTTACATTGTGCTTCGTTAATTCTGCTAAAGTTTCCGTGAACATCGCCTGGTTAAAGCTCTGGTCATCGTGCAACAGCGTTCCATTCAAGTCCGTTGCAATAAGTTTAATTGCCACAATCTCACTCCTCAATTTTCTTCGTGTGGTTCATTATACGCGAAATGTCAGGTCGGTCCCAAGTTCTTTTACGAAAAAATTCCCACAAATAAGTCGCAGACAGTCAAATTTCACCATCGCTGCAACCATTTTTGCTTCCAACTCCTGAGTTGCACCTCAATTTGCTACACTGGCAGTGCACGTCCAACTTCAAGGAGGAGAATATTGTGAAAAAGTTAGGCTGGTTCCTACTAGCGCTTACTGGGCCATTACTTGGACTGTCCGTCACCGCCCAGGCTAAACCCACCACTAAGCCCCAATACACCTGGGTCAGTTCTAAGAAGGTTCGCCCTTACCCGACCTATTTCAAGCTCGGGCAACCGAAACCCATGTGGAATCGGGCACATACCAAAAAAATTCATAATCTACAGAATTATCCCAGAACCACTTGGATCGTCCAACGCAAGGTTATCCTACAATCACCATCAAAGGGCCGCGATACCTACTATGAGGTCCGTAGCGCCAACAAAAGGGTTCACGGTTACGTGTGGCACGGCAATCTCAGTAAAGGGCTGAATCCCAACCGTGTCACCGCTGGTACATTGGCTGGTCCCCCCGGATATGCCGTGGACAAACGACTAATCGACGCGCACCTTAATCAACAGCTCACCAGCCTCTTTCCTGGCACCGTAGCCGATAAAAAACTCCAGGTATCAGCTAATCTGTTGATTCCGTCACTGACCATGAGTGACGGCGTGATGAACTGTTTGGTTTATTACTTTGGAGAGGCCTCTGAAGACATTTTATCATTTTCAGCCAACACTAAAATTGCCAAATCTACGAACTTTCTAACAGCGCAACGACGCCAATTAGGTCGTGCACTCAACCAAGCCGGTCTGACTTTCAATAGTTTTAACCGTTATCGAATCGGTGCCTACGCTTATCCGAAGAACCACGCTAAGTATGGTGAATCAGTCATCTATCTACTGGCACCAGCCGCCCGGTAACCTTGCCAGATCCATTCGATGATTATAACAACAATATTAGCAAGTAAATTAAGTGCCCTAGTGTTCCGTTGCCAAGTAAGCTATCCATAAAATATGTTACAGGTCATCCTTAAAAGGGCTGCGCAAACAACGCCTTTAGAAACAGACCTTCGTTCGTGGCTTCAAACCAAAGGTAAAGCCGCCTTTTGCTTGACACTTTGATCTCCGGTGTACATGATAGTAATATTGATACTTGCCAATGCTGGACGAAAGCAGCTGACTTACCCTTCATAGTTACGATTTGAATCCACAAAAAAACTCCCAGAAGCCGCGGACTTCATGGGAGTTTTTTAAACTAATAAAATTAGTTGTTTGCGTTCTTAACCGCAACGACCTGACGGCCATCGTAGAAACCACAACTTGGGCAAACCATGTGTGACTTACGTAATTCACCACAGTTAGGGCAAGCAGTTAAATTAGGCATAGTCAACTTGATGTGACCACGACGCATAGCCTTTTTCGTCTTAGACGTTTTCCGCTTAGGTACAGCCAAAGAAAACACCTCCTTCAAATAAAATTATATCCACTAGTGAAAAAATTTTAAGGCTTACAAAGAGGATTATTGATCATCCTGATCAGGGAAGAAATCCTTTAACTTTGCAAGACGTGGATCAACTGATTGATTTTCCTTCTCAACCTTTTCAAGGTCCTCTTCCGCGACAACTTCCCAGTCTTGACCAGTCGGCATCTCGGCACCTTGTTGTTCGGCCTTTGAAAGAATGTGCATCGGAATCTGTAAAAGAATGTTATCCCCGATAGCCTTATCAAAATCGATTTGGTCATCCTTAACTACCATCACAACGTCGGTTTTTTCAAACCGTTGGGTTGCGGCGGGGTCGGAAACATAAAATTCCGTCATCTTGAAATCTACAGGCAAGTCCACCGGCGTTAATGACCGGCTGGATGGAACCGTTAAGTCCGCCTGAACCTGCGCATCGACAACGACGTCACCATCCACGACAGAAGCAATACCCTTCACGTGGACGGGGCTTAAATCAAGCACATCGTCGCCATAGCGTTCCATTAAGTCCGCCTTTAAATCAAGTGTTTCTTCAAAAGAAAGCGGCTCGTTTCGGTAATTCTTGCGGAGCTCGGTCAACGACCATTTCATCGCAATCCCTCCAATGCAACGAGATAAATTATACCTGTCAAAAAATGTGATGTCAAGGTAATTTCCTTGATAGTCTGTCTGAATCCGCTATTTTTACGGGAATTCGGCCATAATCTTGTGGAATTCCCGTTAGCATGGTTCGTAGCGTGCCCAGCCGGTCATCAAATTCACCCGGTCCCTTTTGCCAATCACGGTCAGCTCGACTGATCAACGGCAAAGTGACCTGCTTCTTAATTTGATGTAGGTAGGACCGGCCTGCTGCCGAATACCCTAACACCCGCAAATACGTCGGTTCTGGATTCATTTCGGCCGGCCGTGCCTGAACTAATAGGTACGCCGCTTGCCGCTGCAAGCGCGTGTAAGTGTAGCGTTTGGTCTTCACTGTGTGCATGAATGCTTCGAAACTATCACTGGTCAACGCCGCCCGTTTCAAGCGGTACTCGACCCCCTCTGTAATCTGGTAATTGCGCCGCAAATCAGCCACGTGCCCGCTAAGCAGCAAGTAGCGTAAAGCTGGCCAATAGTGCTCCCAGGTCACCAACGGGCCCTGCTGAACCAATGCCAGTGTCCGGGGGGGCACCACAGATTGGACCTCTGCCCAATCCTGATGCAACACTGCTCGCCTAACTGCCGTAGCACTCGCATACGCGCCATCTGTGGCAATCTTGGTATCGGCATGCTGACTACCCTTTCGTGCCAGAGGAAGCAATTCTAGGGGGTCTCCTAGTCGCTGGTTCGCCAAGGCGTAGAAGAATCCTAGAATATCATTCCCTAGATTCAAAGTAATCCCCGTTTGTTCCCGGAGATACCCCTGAAACAGGGACGCATAGGTCTGGTCAAATTGCTTAAAGGTCGTCGGATCATCTGGTAAGTGGGCCATCAGCCGCCGGTAATCCATATTCGGATGTTCCGTCCCAAAGGCTAACCAGTGACACTGCATTGCCGTTAGCAAGGCGACGCCACCCTGTGCAAACAGGTGAGCAGGCTGTAACGCCGCGGCCCCCGGTAATTCAATCACCAGATCAACACCACCAGCCACCGCTGCTTCCGCTCGCTGCCACTTGTCCAGTAGGGCGGGTTCGCCCCGCTGGACCCAGTTACCGCTCATTGCCGCAACAACCACGTCAGCACCCGTCTGGCGTTTGGCCGTGGCTACCTGATAGGCGTGCCCATTATGAAATGGATTATATTCCGCAATGATTCCCACAGCCTGTAGCATTCTATGCCTCCCGTGTGACCTCGAAGAACCACCGGGTGGTATCTGCGGCCACTTCATGTTCACCAAAATCAGCACTGACTCGTTGTAACGTTAACCCTGCATCCGCTAAGGCCGTCTGATAATCCGCTAGCTCATAGGTCCGCTCATGGTGCAGTTCCGTCACCTTACGATACTGTCCAGTCTCTTGGTCCAGCGTAAAGAAAGCCAGTTCATGTTCGGCAGCGTGATCCTCGTCTTCAATCCCGTAACTGGTCCAGACAAAGGCCCGCGTGTCATCGACGTAGTTGTACATGTATCCTGGGTACACGTCGTCCGTTTGATGTGGCGTAATCACATCAAATAAAAACTTTCCACCAACGGCCAGGTGACCATGAACCTCGCGAAAGGCCTTAGTCACGGCTGGTAAGTCGGGCAAATAGCAAAATGAGTCCGCAAAACATGTAATCGTTTGATACGTCTCAATTTCACTCAAGTCTAACATGTTCCCCGCCATCAACGGCATGGTCACATTGGCCTCTTCCGCGTGTTCAGCAGCAAGGGCCAGCATTTCCTCTGAGAGGTCCAGGCCACTTACATCATAGCCTTGTTCAGCCAATAAGACGCCTAAGCGGCCACTTCCACACGCGAGATCTAATACACTCCCACTCTGCGGCTGCACACGCTTAGCGACAAAATCCAGCCACTGATCATACATGGCTGGATCGAAAAGTTCGTCGTAAAGCTCAGCAAAGGATTGATAAATCATGCTTCAACCCATTCGCCCAGATCCATGGTTGGCGCATCGGACCAAAGCTTTTCCAAGTTGTAATGGCTCCGTTGATCCTTCTGGAAGACGTGAACAACCACGTCACCCAAGTCAATCAGGATCCAGCTAGCGGCATCCTTACCTTCAACGTCACGAACCTCAACGTTGTTAGCAGCCATTTGGTCCGTAATTTCATCTGCAATGGCTTGGACTTGCCGCGTCGAATTTGCTTCCATGATTAAAAAGTAATCGGCTAACAAGCTAACTTTGGTCATATCTAAGGCAGTTAATTCCTCTGCCCGTTTGTTCTCTGCGGCTTTAACCGCAATTTCTAAAATTTGTTTACTTTCCATGCCTTTTCTCCTCTCAAACGTTTGGATATTGGGGTACCCACGCATTGTAGGTATCTAGAGATTTTGGATAAATTGGTTGATTATTGTCAATCAGGTAAGCCAGTGTATGTTTGGCCTGATAAGCCACACCCATGGCCAATTCTTTGTCCGTTAACCGTCGCGCATCATCAACACCGGGAAAATCCCGGGCCGGCTCAATAAAGTCCGCCATGTAGACGACTTGCTCCAGTGGCGACATGTACGCCGCACCAGTGGTATGGTGTCGAACGGCATTGAGAATGTCTTCGTCATAAATACCCAGCTCATGCTTAATCAGCTCAGCACCAACCACGCCATGCCAGATTGCGTTCCCGTAGTTCAATAATTCCGGCGCAAGCTGATAGTCTTTGATTGCCTGAATAAAGTCTTCAGCTGGTCGTTGCTTAGCGTAATCGTGCGTCAAACCTGCGATACTAGCTTTTTCCAGATCAACACCATTCGCTTTTGCCAATCGCAGCGCCGTTTGTTCCACACGTTGGACGTGCTTAAAACGCTTGGGTTTCAACTGTTTTTCAATTTTTGCTAATAGTTCATCCCGAGTCCCAGGAAAAATGTTTGCGTGATAGGTCAATTCAGTCACGATATAAGAGATGCTCCTTTATATAGAGATCAACCATGGTCGGCACTAAATAACGGACCGACTGGCCGCGCCGAACCTGATCCCGAACCATTGTGGAACTAATACCAATTTGTGGCACGTCCACCCATAGTACCGGATACGGTGATTGATGCGAAAATCCTTGGCGACAGACACCTACAAATTGAACTAATTTTAGGAGTTCATCAATGCGATACCACTTGGGCAAGTAAGCCACCATGTCGCCACCAATAATAAAGTAATATTGGTTCTCCGGATGAGCCCGCGTCAGCTGAAACATTGTGTCATAGGTATAACTACGTCCCCCCCGTTCAACTTCCGTTAACTCTAAATCAAACCGAGGATTGTCCGCAATTGCACCCCTAACCATGGCCACGCGGTCCTTCGCAGGAATCGTCAATTTGCGGTCAACGTGAGGCGGCTCAGCATCCGGCATGAAAAGGACCCGATCCAGCCCCAATTGGGTAGCAACCTGGTCAGCAATGACTAGATGTCCCAGATGCGGCGGATTAAACGTTCCTCCCAAAATTCCGATGCGCCGTTTCTTAGCGGTCGCTGTCATTTCAGTCACGACCTGCGTACTCGTTCGCTCTTGAATTTTTACCACGACTGCAAGACCTCCCTACATGTTTTCCACGATTGGTGAAATCTTTTGATTTTCTTGGTCCGTCGCAACCCGGTACAAGACTAGCACCCGGCCGATTGTTTGAACCACTTGAATGTCCGTATTATCTTCAATAAATGCTTTTGTCTCATCAACGGAGACTTCTGCACTCTGCTGTAAATTAACCTTGATCAGTTCCCGGTTTTCCAAGGCACCAGTCAATTGATCCAGCCAAGCACTCGTTAAACCATTTTTCCCAATAGAAAATAATGGTCGCATATTGTGGGCATGGGCCCGTAAGTAACGCTTCTGTTTCCCTCGTAACAAGTTGTCGTCCTCCATTTTTAAATCATTGCGCGACGTAGTAATACGCCAACACCGGCTGGTGCCCAGCCCGTCACATGTGCGTCGGCTGGAACGGTGATCCAACCCAATCCTTCAAAAACCAAATCACTCTTCATGGTGGTCTTGAATTCATGTGGCACTAACGGTGGGAAATCATCCATATTTTCGGCCCGTGGTGGTGTTAATAACTGTCCCAGTTGCCGTTCATAGAAATCATCCGCATTTTCCAATTTAGTCCGGTGAAGGTACAAATTATTTTCGAAGTACGCCGTAAATCCCGTCTTAGGACCCTTGGTGTAATCAAACCGCGCAACACCACCTAAGAACAAGGTTTGTTGTTCATTTAATTGGTAATTTTTAGGTTTGACAGGCTTCTGTGGCGTGACAATCTTCAGATCTTTACCATCAATGAAGTGCGCCATTTGTTGATTTTGAATAATCCCAGGAGTATCGACCAAGACGTGATCGTCATCCAAAGGTAATTCAATCTTGTCCAACGTGGTCCCGGGGAACCGGGAAGTCGTGATCAAATCCTTAACCCCAGTGTTTTGCCGGATAATTTGATTAATCAACGTTGACTTCCCAACATTAGTGACCCCAACCACGTACACATCACGGTCGCCCCGGTACTTATTGATCAACTGAAGCAGGCCATCAACGGACTGATTAGTCTTAGCACTCAACAGCGTCACATCAATTGGGCGTAACCCCTGTTCATTAGCCCGTTGACGCAGCCAATCCTGTAACTTACTGCGTTTTAAGGAGCGGGGTAGCAGGTCTTCCTTGTTCCCCACCAGTAAGATAGGATTGCTCCCAACGAACCGATGTAGACCAGGAATGACACTCCCATTGAAATCAAAGATGTCCACGACGTAAACAATCAGGGCGTTGGCGTCCTGAATCTGGGTCAATAGGTTCAAAAAGTCATCATCCGTTAAGCCAACGGGGACGATTTCGTTATAGTGACGCAACCGGAAGCACCGCTGACAATAGACCTCTTCCTTTTCCAATCCCTTATCTAATGCAGATTGCGGCGTGTAACCCGGTGCCGTCTTATCCGTCGTTTGAATCTCTGCACCACACCCAATACAGTGTAGTGGCTCACCGTCAATTAAGACGGGTTCAATGTCTTTGTCGTTCATCAAGATCCTCCTGCCAAGTTAATTCGGGATAGTCATGCCGTAAACGCCACATAACCACCTTTTCTAATAATCGATTACCTTTTGTGATCCACGCATCTGACTTTAAAATGGGCTTCACTAAAACGCTCCGGACACCACTATGGTGTGCTGCCCAGACGTCAGTCAACAGCTGATCACCCACCATGACCACCTCATCACGGCGTAGATGCCAACGATGAAGTGCGCGATTCAACCCCCATGGTAGTGGTTTTAACGCGCGATGAATGTAGGGCAACTCAAAAGGTGCCACGGCCCGATCGACCCGAGCACGACTGTTATTTGACACGACAATGACCTGAATATCAGCCATTTCGAGTAGTGTCAACCAGTGACGCAGTTCTGGTGTCCCATCCGGATTATTCCAGGCAATCAAGGTATTATCCAGGTCGGTCAACACCGCTCGGACCCCGTTTGCTTTTAGTTGCCCCGGTGTCAAATCGTATATGTTCGTAACCATCCACGTGGGTTTGAATCCAGAAACCATGCGGGTGACTGCCCCCCTTCGTCCTATTACCGTTACCGGCATGTCTAGCTTTTTATTATACGCAATCTAGGTCTATTTTACCACCAGGAACGGTTAGGTTTGCATGTCTAACTGAAATTGATCTTTGATTAAACCATTTCCTAGAATCTAAAAAAGACTCCGCATACGCGAAGTCTTTTCCAATCGACTGATTAAGCAGCCAAAGCTTCCTTAGCTTGGTCAGCTAAAGCCTTGAATGCAGCAGCATCGTTCACTGCTAAGTCGGCTAACATCTTACGGTTTACGTCGATGTTGGCTAACTTCAAACCGTGCATCAACTTGCTGTAGCTCAGACCGTTCATCCGGGCTGCGGCGTTGATCCGGGCAATCCAGAGCTTCCGGAAGTTACGCTTAGTGGCTTTACGGTCACGGAAGGCGTATTGACGACCCTTCATGACTTGGTCCTTAGCAACCTTGAATAAACGGTGCTTTGAACCACGGTAACCCTTAGCTAACTTTAAAACTTTCTTACGACGTGCGCGTGTAACAGTACCGCCTTTAACTCGTGGCATAATCTTTTCCTCCTAAATCAATTCAAACATTATGTCGACTCTTCGTCGACCCGAAAATTGGTGACCCGCTTACTTTTGTAACAGAGAACGGTAAGTCTTGATGGTCGTTTCGTTCATCATCCGGGTACCACGAAGGTTCCGGCGTTGCTTCTTGGTCTTACCGTGGAAACGGTGAGACGTGTAAGCGTTGGCACTCTTGATACCGCCCTTGGCAGTTACTCTGAAACGCTTAGCTGCGGCGCGGTTAGTCTTCATCTTTGGCATAATACGAAATATCCTCCTTAAATCGGTAGCCGAAGCTACCACAATCAACTCTACTTATTCTCAGCGATGGGCGAAAGCATCAAGAACATGCTCCGACCGTCCATCTTTGGTCGTTGTTCAACGGTAGCGACATCAGAAGTTTCCTGAGCCATTCGGTTGAGCACCTCACGACCAATGTCTTTATGAGTGATGGCCCGACCCTTAAACCGAATCGATACACGAACCTTTTCACCCTTAGCCAAGAACTTTTTAGCGTTCTTTAACTTGGTATTAAAGTCGTTGGTATCAATCGTAGGACTTAACCGTACTTCTTTGACACTGATCACTTTTTGCTTCTTACGAGCTTCGCGTTGCTTCTTTTGCAACTCAAAGCGGTATTTCCCGTAGTCCATAATCCGGGCTACTGGTGGCTTAGCTTTCGGTGCAACCAAAACTAAATCGAGGTTTGCTTCTTCAGCAATTTTTAAAGCTTCGCTTTTAGACTTGATCCCCAATTGTTCACCGTCGCCGGCAATCAATCGAACCTCACGTGCGCGAATCCCCTCGTTGACAATCGTGTCGTTTGCTATGGTAATCCACCTCCAAAAAATTCTCGAGAACTGCAGAAATCTCACTCACAAAAAAATGCGGGAACCTCTGATCAACAATCAAACGGCTCCCGCATGAAATCCAACTAAAATAGTCGAACTAACGTGCATATCCAGCCCAGCAGCGTTAGCCACAGGGCGAGAAGCGGAAGCCTCTGCTTAATTTCTCAACTTATTTATCATACCAGCTAACTGGTTACCTGTCAACGGGCATTTCCAAATACTTACAGAAAGACCCGTTAAATTTCACCAGGACCCTCTATCAGGTGTCCAACCAGGCTACTGCTCGGATTTAACACCAAGTATCTCATTACGGTGATCGAAGCGATTGATCACAATAACCAAGACCACGATCACAAATTCAATCGCATAACAGAGTAAAGCGTAACACAGATTGTTTAATCGCTCTAGTCCCCTTTAAAGACTAACAAACCGGGATTGCCATGGTCGACAACCCCGTTTGGAATATATCATCGATTTAACCTTGGAATCTACCTAAACAAAACCAGCCACCTCGAACGCAATCGAAGGTGGCTGGAAGAAATCTATTTACTTGTTTATATAATAGGAAGGAAGTAGTTTTTACATGTAGTTAGTTAGCAAGTAATTAGTTTTCCAATTTTTGTTCAACGGCGCTTTCTTCGGCGTCAGCATCACGACTGTAAGAAGCAATGTCAGCTAAGACTTGCTTAACGAAAGCATCGCTACTTTCGGAAACAGAGTCTTCTTCACCGTACTTACGTACAGAAACACTACCGTTATTCATTTCGTCGTCACCAACAACCAACGTGTATGGAATCTTGTGCGTTTGAGCATCCCGAATCAGGTAGCCCATCTTTTCACCACGCTTGTCGACGTTGACCCGAACATCAGCAGCCTTCAATTCAGCAGCCAGCTTGTCAGCGTATGCCCCGTTCTTTTGTTCAGAGACTGGGATAATCGTAACTTGCTTAGGAGCTAACCAGGTTGGGAAGGCACCCTTGTAGATTTCCGTCAGGTAGGCAACGAAACGTTCCATCGTTGAAACTAACCCACGGTGAATCATAACTGGACGGTGTTCTTCACCATCGGCACCAACATAGTGTAAGTCGAAGCGTTCTGGCATCATGAAGTCTAATTGGATAGTTGATAACGTTTCTTCGTTACCCAAGGCAGTCTTCGTTTGTACATCCAACTTAGGACCGTAGAATGCGGCTTCACCTTCAGCTTCAACATAGTCAAAGCCTAATTCGTCCATGGCACCCTTCAACATAGCTTGTGCCTTGTTCCACATTTCATCGTCATCGAAGTACTTTTCAGTGTTCTTAGGGTCACGGTAGCTCAGACGGAAAGTGTAGTCCTTGATGTCAAAGTCATCGTAAACCTTAACCATCAACCGTAAGATACTCTTGAATTCTTCTTGAATTTGATCAGGAGCAACGAACGTGTGACCATCGTTCAACGTCATTTCACGAACACGTTGCAAACCACTCAGAGCACCAGACTTTTCGTAACGGTGCATCATCCCTAATTCAGCGATCCGCATTGGTAATTCACGGTAAGAACGGATGTGGTGGTTGTAAATTTGAATATGGCTAGGGCAGTTCATTGGCCGTAATTCAAGTTCTTCGCCATCACCCATATCCATTGGTGGGAACATGTCTTCACGGTAGTGAGCCCAGTGACCTGATTGCTTGTAAAGATCAAGGTTAGCTAAGACTGGCGTGTAAACGTGTTGGTAACCGTTAGCAACTTCTTTGTCAATGATGTAACGTTCAATCACACGACGGATAGTTGCACCGTTTGGCATCCAGTATGGTAAGCCGGCACCAACTTTAGGATCAACGAAGAACAGATCCAATTGGTTCCCGATAACCCGGTGGTCACGTTCACGTGCTTCTTGGCGCTTCTTCAAATCTTCATCTAAATCAGCTTGGTTGTAGAAAGCAGTCCCGTAAATCCGTTGTAACATTGGGTTTGAAGACTTGCCTTGCCAATAGGCACCAGCAACTGAGAGGAACTTGAAGTGCTTAACGTCGCCAGTGTTTACTAATTGGGCACCGTCACTAAGTACTTGGTATTCACCGATTTGGAGGAAGGAAACTTCGTCGCCATCGATGGCTTTAATTAATTCTGAACTGTATTGGTCGCCCTTTACTGAAGCTAAGGCGTCATCCTTGCTTAAGGAGATCCGCTTGATGTCTAACTTGTCAGACACCAGCTTTTCAACGATAACGGCTAAGGAGTCTAATTCATCAACACTAACTTGTTGTTCGTCCTTGTCGGTATCAACGTAGAACCCATCTTCGTCGGCACTAACTTCACCTAAACGAATAGCTGGGAATGCTTTCTTTAACGCGATCCGTAATAAGGCAGCGGTTGTGTTCCGTAAAACAGCTAAGCCTTCAGCATCCTTCTTGGTGACGATTTCGATGCTCCCATCATCAGAAAGTGGTGCTAAGTAATCAACCAGCTTGCCGTTAAATTTAGCGGCAACAGCTTCTTTTGCTAAACTGATGGAAATTGACTTTGCGACATCTGCTGCGGATGAGCCAGCTGGGAATGCCTTTACTTTACCATCAGGGAACTTAATAGAAATATCTGCCATAATACATGATCTCCTTCTTGTTATGATTTTGGGGGAAAGAACGAAAAAGTCCCCAGTATCATCATAGATACTGGGGACGTCGTAACGTGGTTCCACCCGATTTTTCCACAGAACTAAGTTCCATGGACTCAACTCGTTAATAACGGAACGACCCGACCGGAAATTTCCTCCCGATAGCTAGAGAATGGTAATAATCATCAGCACACGAGCCGGCTTCCAAGCAAGACCAACTCTTCCTGTGAGTGCTAAGTGGTTATTGTGTTTCTCATCACCGCTTCAATACATACAGTAAACACCATTCTAGAATTATTGTCAAGGACAATATTAAAATAAATTGTGAAAATTTTTAATTAACCATTCGTTCACAATGGCAAACCATTACGGCACCATGGTTTTAGCACAAGGTAAGTTCATCCCCGATATAACGGAATTTATTGTGGTCGGCGGTTAACTCCCACCATTGTGATTTCTCGTGCTAAGAACCGAATTCGCTGCATCAAACGCTGCGCTTTCAAGGGTTCATCGTCCCCTCGCGTCGAAATTCTTAGATGCTCTTTCTCTAACTGAGCCATCGAAAAATTCGAGCTGAAAAAGGTTGGCAGCTCCTCCTGCATCCGATATTCCAGGATAACGCCTAAGACATCATCGCGAACCCAGGCCGACATAGCGTCCGCCCCAATATCATCAACCATCAAGATAGGGGCCCGCTTCAAAGCATCTAGCTTGTCTGCTACCCCATTCTGGGCGATGGCATTCTTCATCTCCACCGCAAAGCTAGGGAAATGAACTAACGTGGTGGAAAATCCATCAGCCGCTAATTGATTGGCAACGGCGGCCAGCAAATACGTCTTTCCAACGCCAAAACTACCAGCTAAATAAAGTGCCTGGTGTCGCCGTTTCGGACTGGCTTCATAGGCATCCACAAAATCTAATGCGGCCATTAAAGCCTCCGCGCGATCAGAATCCTGGTCAAAATTATCTAGACTTGCCTCACGAATACTCTTAGGCATGGCAATCGACTTCACTCGCTGACGAAGCTGTTGCTGGGCTTGCTTTTCTTGTGTCGCCGCCGTTGGAACATAGGCCACATCGATCAAATGATTGGAGACAATTAACTGCGGTTCATAACCAGTTGCAAAAGTGGTCCCACCCTTAGCCAATTTTTCACGTTCCGAAACGAATTCATAGAGTTTAGCAGCGGACCGGGTCAGAACGTCCTCAGTTAATTCTTCCTTGTGGGCCTGATAAAAGGCTGTCACCTTAGGGTCGTCGTAGACCTTAGCCATCAATTGCCGATAGTTGTCGTTCAAATGACGAGAATTCATCAATTGTTGCATGGTTTTACTGAGATCCTCCATCGCTTATTCCTCCTTCCCTTGTGCGTTACGATCTTTGAGTTTTGCGATTCGTGCCTGTAATTGGGTTTGCTGTTCCGGCGTCAGCTTCGCCGTTGCCGTCTCTTCATTTGCGGCGGGTTTCTTAGCCCAATCCGGCAAAGTCTCCTTAACGGTTGACTGCCGGGGCCGGGATTGGCGTGGCTTACGTGCGGCCTGCTGTCGTTCACGAATCTTCTGAATCGCCAACTGCGGCGTCGTAATCTTAGACCGACTCCAATCATTCGCAATCGTATCCAGTAGATTCTTGTTCAGGGTTGGCCGGTCCTCGTCTACCAAGACGTGGTAAATCATTAAATTCAAGACGGCTTCTGGGAACAACTGTCGGCTGACTAAATCACGAACGATCCGTTGTTCCCCATCCGTGACATACCCCCCGTTCTTTTGCTTGATGGCCTGCAAAAAGACTGCGGGTGCTGTCTTGCTAGCAACCTGGAGTAAAGCCTGTTCGGCAGAGTTTGCCCGGGATACCTGACTCGCTGGCTGAGCTGCCGGCGTGGCCTGAGTGCCCATAGCAGCTGCCGTCACCCCTCGATGCTGCTGCCCAAAGTGCTGAGCAATAATCCGTTTAAACTGTTCGGCATTAAATTGATTGGTAGCCAGATCCGTTGCCTCTCCGACGTAACGGGCCATTGTAACCTCGTCCAGGCCATAGGTGGCATGCTCAGTCAAAAGTAACTGACGTTGTCCGCGCAATGCCTGGGTTTCGATGAATGAATGTTCTAGAATTTCACCTAAGAGTTTGAAATCAAAATCCTCATCCTGCGTGGGTAAAATTGCCGGAGCCGCACTGCTCGTCGGTAGTGTTTCTCGAGTAGCCGTAATTGCAGCCGGCAAGCGACTGAGTTCCTGTCCGTCGACATGAAAAACATCCAAAAAGTTTTTGGTGATGTCTTGCTCATCATTAGCTGGCAGCGGTTTAGACGTCGTATTGGTAACGAGCGTGCGATACAACTCTTCACCCACAACCCCTAAAAGCTGCACACTGAGAAGATCATCCTTGAAAAAGTCCACTGGTAACAAGGGCGCGTGCAACTCGTAGGTAAAACTCGTCAGTTCATCACGCGTCTTGTAAGTTGTCACCAAGAGTCCGGTCGCTTCCAACCGCAATCGTGCCTGATAAAAATTTGCCAGGTCCATCCCGAGTAAGCCTAAAATCGTGGCATGTCGCTTATAATTAGACCGTTCAGGGAGCCAAAAAAGGGCCGAGTAGAGCCCCGCGGCACTCGGTCCAATAATCGGCTGGTAAAGCTGCGTCAAAGTTTGCCAACTTTGATCGGTCAACCGGTCTGCCAACCGAACCAAAAAGCCGGTCTTTGGTTGCAACTGGTGCCAGGAATCCTCCATGCCTTATTTCGCCTCACTTTGGTGGTTCGTTCGTTTTTTACTTGAATCCTTTTCTTTAGTCGCTTTAATCTTATCCTTGTCTAGCATGTCCTTTAATTCATTAAAGAAGACACCAGTATCCTTGAATTGCCGATAGACACTAGCAAATCGGATATAGGCAATCTCATCGACATCCACTAACCGGTTCATCACATATTCCCCGATTAACTGACTTGAAATTTCGTTGACGCCCAGCGCCCGAATCTTGTTTTCAACCTCATCGACAACGTTCGTCATAACGTCCATGCCGACTGGTCGCTTTTCTGCTGAACGAATAATCCCTCGCAAAATCTTTTCGCGGTTGAACTCTTCACGAGTCCCATTCTTCTTGATCACCAACAACGGCGTCACTTCGACCCGTTCAAACGTCGTGAAACGAAAGCCGCAGCTCTCACACTCCCGGCGCCGGCGAATAACTCGTCCGTCGTCTGTGGGCCGGCTATCGACGACCCGCGATCCATTATGATGACAGTGCGGACACTGCATTATTGGTCACCTCGTTTAATTTGTTGACTTTTTCCAAAATTGTTCGTGTCAAGCCATTTTACCACTTGTTGTAACGTTTGGGCAATCGTTCCCCCGTTATCAATAACAACGGTAGCGCGGGCAATCTTTTCCTCAATGGGCCATTGTCGCGCCATACGGGCCTGAGCATCCACTGCAGAGAGGTGATTCCTAGCCATTAACCGTTGCTGTTGTGTGACTGAGTCCGTAGCTACCACTAGAATATGGTCGACGAGGTCTACCAAGTAACCCACCTCAAAAAGGGTCGGGGCATCAATCACGACAACAGGCGCCTTAGCCGCACGATAGACAGCCAATTGGCGTTGAATCTCAGCTTGAATCCGTGGCGTCGTGATGCTTTCTAGTTGGTGCAGTTGTTCGGGATCATGAAAGACAAGTTGGCCCAATTTCTGCCGGTCCAACGCACCATCGTGAATAAATTCAGCACCAAAAGCCTGTTCAATTCGACTAAGTCCTGGCGTCCCAGGTGCCACCACTTGGCGGGCAATCACATCCGCATCAATAATCGGCAGTCCTGCCTCACGTAACCAGGTACTGACCGTCGATTTACCCGTCGCAATGCCACCGGTCAGCCCCCAGATTTCACTCATCGGTTACCGCCTCTAAAGCTTCAGGTGGCAGTGGCTGGCAATGTGGACAGTAGTGCGTACCACGTTGAGCCACCTTGATTTTAACCAGTTCAGTTCCACAACGTTCGCAGGCTTCGCCCTCTCGGCCATAAACATGAAGCTGATTTTGAAACTGACCGGCCTCACCAAAAGCGGTCGAAAATGAATGCACGGTTGTTCCGTGTCCCTGAATTGCCATGGCCAATTCTTGAATGATGTTTTCCCGTAAGGTTTCCAATTGTGCATTCGTCAATTCATCGACTGGCGTCAATGGATTAATTTTGGATAACCAGAGGACTTCATCCGCATAAATATTGCCCAAACCAGCAATTTTCGTTTGATCCAGCAAAAATGGTTTCACAATTTTGTGAGACTTACCAAAAATCGTCTGCATGTAAGCCAGCGTTAACGAGTCCTCAGTCGGTTCTGGCCCTAACTTGCCTAACGATGGCAGAGCCGTTTCCTCAGTACCAGTCGGCACTAGGCGCATCCGACCAAACTTCCGGGTATCGGTATAGCGAAGCTCACGATTGTCCGTCAAATGAAAAACCACGTGGGTGTGCTTCAAAACCGGGCTACCCTCCGGCTGGACATCATACTTTCCTTCCATCCGCAGGTGTGAAACCAGTGTTAGGTCACCACTAAATCGAAAGAGGAGATACTTTCCCCGTCGATCAATTCGCTCAATCTTTCTGCCAATTAACTCCACGGTAAACACCTCGGCTTCAGGTGTCACCATCTTACGATAAAAAACCTCAACGTGATCAATCGTGGCCCCCTCAACTAGGCGGGTCAACCCCCGTCGAACTGTTTCAACTTCAGGTAATTCTGGCATACTGACCTCTCCTTTTACCGACTATTTAGCGTCATACCAGGTTGGTCCGTAATGACTTTCCACCTTCAACGGAATTTCTAAGTCAATGGCAGAGTCCATCACACTGGGCACCAATTTGGCCAGCGTTTCAATTTCTTCAGCTGGTGCTTCAAAAATCAACTCATCATGAACCTGTAGCAACATGGTAGCTTGTAGCTTCTTTTCCTTTAAGGCCGCTTCCATCCGGATCATAGCAATCTTAATAATATCAGCTGCACTCCCCTGAATTGGCGTGTTCATCGCCGTCCGTTCAGCAAAAGAACGCTGATTAAAGTTGCGGGAATTGATGTCCGGTAAATACCGCCGCCGGTGCGCAATCGTTTCTACATACCCAAGTTCGTGGGCTTGTTGGACCATTCGCTCCGTGTACGCCTTAACCCCAGGGTACTCCTCAAAGTAGGTGTCAATAAAGTTCTTGGCCTGTTTACGTGAAATACCAATATTTTGTGACAATCCAAAGTCGCTGATACCATAGACAATTCCAAAATTCACGGCCTTGGCCTGCCGCCGAATATTCGGTGTAACTTCTTCGTCCGGCCCCATCTTGAAGATTCGACGCGCAGTAGCGGCATGAATATCTTGACCCTCGCGGAAGGCCTCCTGCATATTGGCGTCGTGACTCATATGAGCTAGCACCCGCAATTCAATTTGCGAGTAGTCAGAAGAAAAGATTTCCCAATCAGGGTGCCGGGGGACAAACGCCTTACGAATGGCTCGCCCCTCTTCATTGCGCACTGGAATGTTTTGCAGATTAGGATCAACGGATGATAGCCGCCCCGTCTGCGTCAACGTTTGAAGGTACCGCGTGTGAACCTTATGGTCATCCGGATGAATCACCTTCAACAATCCTTCAACGTAGGTGGACTGAATCTTCGCAATCTTCCGGTAGCGTAAAATATTTTCAGCGATAGGTGCCTCAGCTGCTAGTTTTTCCAGAACACCAACGGCCGTAGAATAACCTGTCTTGGTCTTCTTGATAACGGGTAACCCCATCTTCTCGAACAAGATGTGCCCCAGTTGCTTAGGTGAGCCAATATTAAACTCTTCGCCCGCTTCGTTGTAAATGGTCTGTTCAATTTCAGCCAACTGTTCCGTGAATTTGCTACCCATGGCCTCCAGTTCTGAGGCTTGAACCGTAATGCCGGCAACTTCCATTCGTGCCAAGACAAAGGCCATTGGCAATTCAATCTCACGGTAAAGTTTCGTCTGTTCATTTTCCTCTAGCCCTTTAAATAATTGCGGCCGCAACTGCTCAATGGCTCGGGTCTTCCGTGCTAGGTGCTTGAAGAAGACATCATCGTCATCGGGAATAGCCTCCTTAGCACCCTTCCCATAGACATCTTCGTCCGTAGCAACTTGGTGATAGCCATGTTCCATCGCAACTCGGCCCAAATCATTGCTATTGTCATAGGTGTTCAAAAGGTATGAACTCAGGAGTAGGTCAAAATCAACCCCTGCTAGAGTAATGCCTAAGCGTTGTAAAGCCACGTATGTCCGCTTGGCGTCAAAGACTTGTTTAGCAACCTTAGACGACTCTAAAAGCGTCTTTAAGGGTGCCTGCTGTAAGAGGCTGACATCTCGACTGACCCACCAATGATCTTCATTACCGATCGCGAATCCAGCCAAGTCCGCTAAATGATAATTATCGGCTAACATTTCTAAATAAAATTCACAACCACTCTCAAATGCTGGCAATTTCTGTAAATTGTCCGCCGTTAAGACCGTGTAAGTAATTTCTTCCAAACCTGGCGTTGCCGTTGGTGCCTCACCGTCAATGCTCATTTTGCTTAAAAATTGATTGAAGTTCATCCGTTGATAGAAGGCCACCAAACTGTCCGTATCATCTCCGGTGTAAACCAAGTCCTCAACGCGCTTGGCTACGGGCGCATCCCGTTTAATTGTGGCTAATTGTTTGGCTAGAAGTGCCTGGTCGTGGTCCTCAAGCAGATGTTCCTTTAGCTTCTTAGCGGTAATCTCATCAATATGATCATAGATGTTCTCGATGCTACCGTATTTGCCAACCAAATCAACGGCACGCTTAGGGCCAACACCAGCGACCCCTGGATAATTGTCAGAGTTATCCCCCTGTAACCCCTTGATGTCAATGATTTGCTCTGGCGTCACACCCATCTTTTCTTTCACGTAAGCGGGCGTGTAGTGTTCAATCTCACTAACACCTTTTTTGGAAATTGAAACTGTTGTATGTTCGTCAGCCAATTGCGTCAAGTCCCGGTCACCGGTCACGATGGTCGTGGTAAACCCATCTTCCTCAGCTTGACGAGCCAAGGTCCCGATGATGTCATCAGCTTCAAAGTCGGGCAATTCGTAGGTTTGGATGCCTCGTGCAGCCAAGAGTTCCTTAACGTAAGGGAACTGTTCCGAGAGTTCTGGTGCCGTCTTGGCCCGGCCACCCTTATAGTTGTCGTACATTTTTGTCCGAAACGTTGTCTTCCCCGCATCAAAAGCTACTAATGCGTGTGTGGGCTTGACCACATCTAACATCGTTTCCAGCATCGTATTGAAGCCGTAAATGGCGTTGGTATGGAGGCCCTCACTGTTGGTGAACTTCCCCAGTGCCGTGTATAGCGCGAAAAAAGCCTTAAAAGTGACACTGTTACCATCAATCAATAATAAACGTTTTTCCGCCATGTTCCGCTCCTTTCGAGTCATGCTAACCATGCTCGAGTATTCTAAGTCTATTTTACCAAAAAACTGTCCAAACCCGAAACAATAACGGGTAATCCGTTGGAAATTATGGTAGTGGGATAGCGTTTTTCACTCCTCCATTACCAAAAACTGATCACCTGAGATGCCGAATAATGCCGTTACCATCTATTAGCCAATGCCGATATGTTACCTAGCGTAGCCTAAATCCAGTCGTCACACCTGCCATTTCAGACACATTTAATCGTCATTTTCCGCCCCCACCTAACCAGCAGTATTGAGGGCGGTGAGAAAAAGAAAAAAGGAGCCGAGACAAGTGTCTCGACCCCTTAAGTTACCGGACGGTTAATCGTTGTTGCCGCCGAATATACCAAAGATTTGTAAGAGTTGTAAGAACAGGTTGACGAAGTCCAAATACAGTTGCAAGGCCCCGTTAACAGCTAAACCAGTGACAGAAACCTGATCGCCATACTTGAGGTACATCTGTTGCATCCGTTGCGTATCAAACGCCGTCAGAACGGAGAAGATAATCACAGCGACGAATGAAAAAATCAACGTTAAGAAACTGTTCTGTAAGAACATGTTGATGACCATCGCCACGATTAGTCCGATTAAAGCCGCTGTGGCCTGAGTCCCAAATTTACTGAGATCACGCTTCGTGAAGAGACCGATACCGGCCATGGTCACAAAGATAGCTGCCGCTGAGACAAACGCACTGGTCATGGCTTCCTTCGTAAAAATCAAGGAATACGTGGACACGACAGCCCCCGTCACGGCCGCATAAACGAAAAGCCCTACTAAAGCCACGGTTGGCCGTTTCATGGACTGTCCACTAATTACGAACGGTAGGATAAACCAAACAATGATTGGAATCCACAGGCTGCCACCGTGTAAGCTCTGCAAGAGAGTTACCTGCGTGGACATGTAAAACGCCGTCACAGCGGAGACCAACACGGCCGCACCCATCCAACCAAACATCTTGGTTAAAAAGCTATTAAGGCCGACCTCGGTGTTGACCGTCGTACGGGGTTGCTGATCAAAGTTGTTCATTGAAACGCTCCTTCTTTCAATCAATTCCCGACTTGGTCGCCACTAAAATCACAACCAGTTTCGGGGTTATTAGAGTATATTTTAACAAAACTAACCGTAAACACAAGTAATCAGTCGTCCTATCGTTAACTTTACCCTAATACCTTAGATTAACAGAAGCTAACCCTACTTACCGGCACCACCTTCATTATCAGCTTCCCCACTAGCCCAGACTTTGTTCGCATAGACAGCGTTAAATAGCAGGGCCAGTTGTAAGGCTACCTGAGAAAGACTGGCCCCCAATGTGCCAACTTGAGCAGTTCCCATCAGGGCCTGAGTGGTCAGAGCCCCCCAGTAGATGACGTTGGCAATATTGACGACGATCCACAGCGACCAGTTTTCCTTGAACTTCAGAATGTACAATAATTGCGCAATCAAGCTAACCACAAAATTAATGGAATCAAAGTATGGTAATTGGCCATGCAATAACGATAGGACGACCCAACCCACTAGCCAAGCAGCAAAGGCACCGGCGAAGATCCAGCGTTTTGTGGTTGGTTTAAACGACCGGGTTGCTTCGTCTTGCCCCCACATAACCCACCCAATGGGTTGTGAAATTACGTAAATGATGTCCATAGCAAAGGACCCATATGCGTGACTGATCCAGGCGATGTAAGTCATAGCGAGGCACTGGACTAACCCGAAAATAAAGGAAATCTTGCGGCCCTTCATCCCGTACACCAGACACAATACCCCAGCAACGCCTGAAATCATTCCAATAATGCTATCCGGTGCAATGAAATACACCACAATCTGTAAGAGAATCAGAACAATTACATAACTAATCTCAAACTTCTTCCAATTCGTAAACAGT
Source organism: Levilactobacillus yonginensis (assembly GCF_964065165.1). Lineage (NCBI taxonomy): Bacteria > Bacillati > Bacillota > Bacilli > Lactobacillales > Lactobacillaceae > Levilactobacillus > Levilactobacillus yonginensis. Next base: position 721,699 of record NZ_OZ061549.1, read on the forward strand.
TGGTTTTTTAACCAACTACCTTCTGTCTTTGTTTCCAAACGTAAACGCCCCCAAATATGTAATAAGCCCAAGCATACAACTCCGCAAAAAAAAGGCAATTCTTATCATACTAATTGAATCAGGACGTTCAATACAAAAACGCCGAACAACTAATTCGACTAGTTGTCCGACGTTCTAAATTTAGTTATCTTTTAAAGATAAGTGACTCAGTAGTTCTTCATAGGACCGTTCGTACTTTTGTACGTCTCCGGCACCCATGAAAACTACGACAGCATCATGGAAGTCCAACAATGGTGACATATTATCCACCGTCAGAATCTCGCCACCCTTGGCGATCTTTTGCGCAAGGTTCTTGCTTGAAACAGCCCCTTGTGTTTCACGAGCTGAACTGAAGATGTTGGTCAAAAAGACCTTGTCCGCCAGATTCAGGCTCTTAGCAAAATCATCCATCAACGCAATCGTCCGACTGAAAGTATGTGGCTGGAAGACTGCAATGATCTCTTTATCCGGATACTTTTGCCGAGCAGCGTCCAATGTGGCTTTGATTTCTGAAGGATGGTGCGCATAGTCATCAATGATGGTCATGTCAGCCACTTTCCGTTCAGTAAACCGACGCTTGACCCCCTTGAAGTCCAGGAGTTCGCGCTTGATTTCATTCATGTCGACCTTTTCAAAATAGGCAACAGCGATAACAGCCAAACTGTTCAACACATTGTGTTCACCGTACAAATGAATTTCAAAGTTACCTAAGGATTCATCCCCGTGCATTACATCAAATGACGAGCCAGTCGTTGAACGCTTGATATTAACAGCTTGGAAGTCGTCTCGTTCGCTAGTCCCATAGTAATAAACGGGGACATCCGTCTTGATCTTTCGTAACTCAGGATCATCTCCCCAAGCGAAGATACCCTTTTTAACCTGCTTAGACCACGTTTCAAATGCGTTAAAGACATCATCGATTCCGGTGTAGTAATCGGGATGATCAAAGTCAATGTTAGTCATAATTGCGTAGTCCGGCTTGGTGGCTAAGAAGTGACGCCGGTATTCATCCGCTTCGTAGACGAAGAAGCGGGCGTTAGGGGTTCCCTTACCACTCCCATCCCCAATCAAATAAGAGGTCGGCGCAATTCCACCCAACACATGAGCTAATAAACCGGTAGTGCTGGTCTTTCCATGAGCACCAGCGACACCAATACTGGTATAGCCTTCGATCAAATGGCCTAAGAATTCATGATACCGGTAGACGGGTAGACCCATCTCCCGGGCCTTCTTAATTTCAGGATGATCATCCGTAAAGGAGTTCCCCGCAATGACGGTGAGCCCTTCGTGAATATTGGCTTCATCGAACGCCATTACGTCGATGCCGGCCTGTTCCAAGCCACGTTGTGTAAACGTGTACTGGGTGATATCGGAGCCTTGTACTTTAAAACCCTTATCATGCAAAATCAGAGCGAGCGCACTCATCCCTGATCCCTTAATTCCTACGAAGTGGTAAACCGTTGCGTTGTCCATTAAATGATCCTCTTTTCTACTCAAGTAAAACCGAGGCGCAGTTTCCTCAGCCAGTCGAGTGATTACAATTCTTATTTTAGCATATCCCCTATCCCCGGAAAAGGATTCCTCAAGGATTGAGCCCGTGGCTTAACAATGACTTAATGGGTGCCCCCCGCATGAGGTTCAGGCAAATCCTTATCCAAATCTTCAGGTGTTAAATAAACTTCTCGAGGTTTTGACCCGTGTTGTGGGGACACATAGTGGTGTTGCTCCAAATCATCAATCAGGTTAGCCGCTCGATTATAGCCAATGGAAAAGACCCGTTGTAATTTCGAAGTTGAAACGGATTTTTCTGCCGCAATATAGGTTAAGACCTTTGGCAATAACTCATCTTGATTCTCTTCCGCCGTCTCTCGTTGCAACAGCCCTTTAGGCTCAAACGCGTAATGGGGTTGACCCTGGGTTCTGACGTAGTCGGTAATGGCATCCACTTCGGACTCTACAAATGCTCCTTGTAGACGCATCGGTTGACTGGCGCCGTTACCCAGATACAGCATATCTCCACGACCCAGCAGGTTTTCAGCCCCAGCCGTGTCCAAGATAGTCCGTGAATCAATCTGGCTTGAAACCATGAAGGCAATTCGTGTAGGAATGTTGTTCTTAATCGTTCCAGTCACGATATCAACACTTGGCCGTTGCGTGGCTACCAGTAAATGAATACCAGCTGCCCGCGCTTTCTGTGTGATTCGCACGATGTAATCCTGAACCTCGCTGGCTGCCATCATCATCAAGTCAGCTAATTCATCGATAATGATTACAATGTATGGCATCTTCAGCGCCGGCTCATCATTGGCATCCGCCCGGTCATTGAACTGTTCAATATTCCGAACTCCCGCTGCAGCAAGCTTTTCGTAGCGTTGATCCATTTCAGTCACGACCCATTTCAAAGCTGCCGCAGCCGCCTTGGGATCAGAAATAACTGGTGACAGTAAGTGTGGCAAGCCATCGTATGGCGCCATTTCAACGGCCTTAGGATCGATCAAGAGTAACTTGACCTGCGCCGGCGTGGCTTTATACAGAATCGACAATAGCAGTGAATTGATAAAGACACTCTTCCCGGACCCAGTGGCCCCGGCAATCAACCCATGCGGCATCTTTCGTAGATCCGTGACCTGTGGTTTACCAAAGAGGTCGACTCCTAACGCTACGGTCAACGGTGACTCACTATTCTTGAAGGCTGTGGAATTCAAAATTTCAGACAACATGACTGGTCGCGACTTCAGGTTAGGAATTTCAATGCCGACCGTGGTCTTCCCAGGAATCGGTGCTTCAATTCGAATATCCTTCGCTGCCAGGGCCAGCTTCAAATCATCATTCAAATTGGTGATTTTATTGACTTTAACTCCCAGTGCCAAACTAATTTGGAACTGCGTTACGGTTGGTCCAACCGTCCAATCGGTCACGTGTGCGTCCACGTGGAAGGCACTTAACGTGGCGTCTAGGACCTCAGCTTGGTGTTCGATCCATTCGTCTAAAGCCGCTTCGTCAGGTACTACGGGCTTAGGCAGGAGGTCAACATCAGGGAAATGGTAGCCCCGCGTCGTATCCAGCGGTTCTTCTTCAGATGTGGCGGCAACTTCTGGGCGATCAAAGAGTGCCAAACTCCGTTGATCATTGCCTTCCTCTTGCATGATATCGCCTAGTGAGTGGCCCAGTCCGCGGGCAGGTTTAGCCTTAGCCGCCTTGGGTGCTGGCTTTACAGATTCAGGCCGCGTATCCGCAGGCAAATCAACTTGCTCGGACGCATCCTTCGAAGCCACAGAGTCAGACGTATCGGTTTGATCATCCATAGCGCGGTTCAGCAATTCTTTGACCTCTTCCGGTTGAGCCGATGCATCTTCAGCCGATTTGTGGTCGGCATTGGTGGCCCCTTCGACATCAACTTCAGCATTGTCCTCATCATGAACTACCGGTTCAGCGTCTACTAAGTCAGAACTCTGATCATCAGCTGGGGCTTCTGGGGCTTCTGAGTCACTCATTTCGGTCTCTGAATCCGTTTCAGAGCTCTCCCCTACCCTAGTTTGCTTGTCGTCCACTGACGTTCCCACAGGCAAATAAGCGGCCTGCCGAGGGTCAACCGTCTCGTTCTTAGTCGCTGTTGATTCAGCCTTCAATGGGTGCTCATCCTGAGCTGAATCTTCCTCAGATAGCACCTCTTCAACGTCTCCAATGGTGGGACCCTCTGGCACTGACGGCTGACTCACAGTATCTGACGTGACTGCTTGATCAGCAGTGGCCGATACGTCGTCACTTGCGTCATCTGCCTGAACGGGTTCCTTAGCTGCGTGTTGTGGATAGAACACGACAGTTGGGGCAACCGGTGTCGCAACCTGATTCTCTTCCGGCACAGTTTCCGGCTGGTCAGCTACCGTTGCTGGCGCTGACTGGGTATCCGTCACCGTCAAGGTTCCCGGCGTGGTCACGGCCATCTCTCCTGGCTGACCAATCAGAAAGAAACTGTCAGCGGGTTTTTGAAGCTGCGCCACTAAATGCTGGTAACGTTGACGGGTCTTCGAAACCGACCGCTGCCGGTGCAGTTGCTTAGGAATCGGGGTAATTTGAAATGGCCGGTAGCTGGCACTGCCAGCTACTGGTTCCTTTTGGGCTTCTACGGGTTCAGCTGGCTTGCTAACGGTCGTTCGACTGGGACGTTGGTCACGAACTTCTGATTGTCCCTTAGTGACTGATTGCTTAGGTGTCGCGACCGGCTGGGTTGCCGCTTGTCGCTTCAGTTCCCGTTCCTTTCTGATGCGCAAGCGTTCGTTGCGTTGCTCGCGTTGTTTGACCTGCCGTTCTGCACGCTGGTCCATTGTATCTTCTAACTGTTCCGGGGTCGGTTCTACCGGAAACTTCCGGAAAAAGGCCGGTCCGTCATAGTGCTCCATGTGTTTCTTCCTCCTTGACGAGCGTACTCGTCGATTTTCATGGTGTGGGAGGAGACGCCGCCGTTTGACGGCCACTTTACTCATTCCCCAAGTGTTTTTAAGCCTAGCCACAGGGGCTAGTTTATATTTTAAATTATTGGCTATTAATCCCTTGATAGTCAGTCTAGTCTATTGTACACAAAAAAGCGGGCTGACGACAAGGTCAGACCCGCTTTGTAATATTTCTTAACCATTAAAGATGGATTGACCACGTTCAAAGTCGAACGCGTCACCGACTTCATAATCATCGGGCAAAATCAAGGCACCTGGGCGTTGTGGTGCATTTGCTAGGCCTAATTCACGGCCTGAACAAATCATCCCATCACTCTTGACCCCGCGTAATTCACCGGGCCAAATAATGAGACCACTAGGCATCATTGCCCCAACTTTTGCAACAACGACCTTAATATCGGCCTGCATGTTAGGCGAACCACTAACGATTTGGACGGATTGATCATTATCAACCACCGTCTCCGTCACCAACAGATGGTCAGAGTCTGGATGTGGCGTTGCCGTCTTGACATACCCAACGACGAACCGAGAACGCGTTTCAGCTTCCAATTCACCGGCAAAACCGGCATCCTCGAGAGCGGTGTTTAAAGCCGCTACGTCGTCTTCCGTCAGGTGTACCTGACCGGCACCCGTAATATCCGGCAAAATGCTGGAGACGGCCAGGAAATTGTATCCTAACGTCTTCTCCGTGTCCGGGTCGTAAATTCGTGCGATATTGTCGCGAACGGTGTGCGCCTGCTTGGGGGTATCTTGGGCAACAATAATAATCAATGCATCCCCTAATTCTTGGGGATTGTAACTAGCAATTAACATGTCTGAATCCTTTCCAACGGGTTATATTAAGCGTTGGTCGCTAAAGAATTGATAAATCCTTCAACCTCTGCTTTGGTTTTACGATCTTTGTTTACTAACCGACCGATTTCTTGACCATCGGCGTAAGCAATGAAACTTGGAATGCCGAATACATTAAGTTCAGCGGCTAAATCGATGTTTTCGTCACGATCGACAGCAATAAACTTAAAGTCGGAGAAATCCGCTTCAATCTCAGGCATAGCTGGTTTGATGAACGTGCAATCTGGGCACCAGGTTGCGGAGAAGAAAAGCATCGTTTTGCCATCCTTCACGACATCTTTCAGTTCAGCGGCTGACATCTTGGGTAATTGTTCCATGGTTAGCACTCCTTTATTAAAGAATAAAATTTTGACAAAGTCCATTATAGCATGGATGAAAGAATTTACACGATTTTTGCCTTTTTACGGGAACTTCCCCCCAATCATTGGTATACTGGGGGCAGAAGTGATGGGGTTGATGCCCAACAGGACCAACTTGCTTAGGAGGCGGTAATTATGGCTGCAAAAAATGGACAATTGTATCAACTAAGTCTCACCGGCGTACTCGGTGGGTTAATGGGCATTTTCATCACGCGATTCTTCGGTAGTGCGTCTCGCCTAGATCCAGATATTATTCTGAATCAGGTCAAGCACCAATTCCGGCAAGAATCACCGATTGAGGGTGCCTGGATAGAAAAACGGGCGGTTCCCTTCCAGAAATATGCAGTCAAAGCGCGGGTCTACTACGGTGGTATCACGCGCTACGAAGACGACCAATTGGTTCAGTACCAGTTCATCGCCGACGCTGCCACTGGAAGTGTCCTGGATATTCACCGGCTTTAATCGTGCATTCGCAATCATATAAAATTAGGAACACCAGTTGTGGCTGGTGTTCCTTTTTGTGTCGTCAAGTTCAGCTTCGCAATCCAACACAAAGGTTGAAAGTTCGAAAACTGTTATCAAAGCAAAGCCTTACCCAGCCACCTGCGTCGGTCAGAGATTCCGCCTGCTGTGGGGAACGCCTACGGCCTGAAAAGCGGTCCTTCGGCTCGGTTTGAAGCCTGGACAAACCACTAGTCTTCAAACACGTCTCACGCTGTAAGCCGAAAATCGGCTAACACCGTCGACACGGCTGGCTCCACCTCTGACCGCCTCCAGTTAAATGCGTTCTCAGAAAATAAGTAGCTTAAATGCCTGAATAACGGTACTTACTCAATATTATTGACCCTCCACTAGGTAACCGAGAATGAGCCAAATTTGGACTCAGCCGTGGGATTTTCAAGTGATTTTCTTGAAAATGGCGACTTAAAAACATGCTTTGCGGCTTCAAGCGAGGGGTAAGACTGCCTTTGGGCTTGTCCCGTCCTTCCCACCGCGTTCCGGTCCAAATTTGGCGAACGGTAAGGCGGCAATTTCCCACTTTGTCTGACTAAGCCTCAACACACGATTCTCGTTACATCAGGCATAGTGGGTATTTCAGTGTTTTCAACCTTTAGATCCAACACAAAAAAAATGAAGCCAGGCTAACCACGTTAACCCAGCAACATCTTTTACAAGGCATTTATGACAGTTAAACCTAACTAGGCCGTCGGTAAATGCTTCAAGCTCGACGCATGGTTCTCTAAGTCAGTCCGAACAATCAGCACATCACAGACAGCGTTCGCAACGACGTAGCTCGCTGTGGATCCCATCAACATGCGCTCCACAACATTGACCCCAGTTGCCCCGATCATAATCAGATCCGCGTGATATTCCTTGGGCAAGGTCCGCGCCAAGTCGACCTTCGCGTGACCGTAGTACACGGAAGTCACCACCTGCTTGACGCCCGCCTTTTGGGCCCGTTGCCGGTATTCGTCGACGGTCTTTTCTTGAATTTGCCGCTCTTCATCCATCACCTGTTGATCGACATAGCCAAAGCCAACACGCGTATTGTTTCCGAGCCCCACGTAATCGCCACCACTCATGATGGTGATAATGATCAGTTCGGCATCATTTCTGACCGCCACTGCAATGGCTTTGTCCAATGCCCGTCGTGCCTGCTTAGAACCATCTACACCAACGAGAATGTGTTGATATCTTTCTGTCATCCCTACCACTCCTTTGACCAATTTTTAAGTGAACTACTTGGTCAATTCGTAGATGGCTTGACCGTAAATGGCCATGGCCTTCAACAAATCAGCTTCTGGTTGGAATTCATCAGCTTGATGCATCGTATCCTGAGTTCCGGGGAACAGTGCACCGAAGGCCACGCCCCGTTTCATCAACCGACCGTAAGTTCCGCCACCCACAACTTCTGGTTGGGCGGTCAAGTCGCCAGTCTGTTGCCGATAAACGTCCATCAAAGTTGCCACGATTGGATCTGCCGGATCAACGTAGTGCGGCACCATCTCCCGCCCTTGTTTCAACGTCACGGCCATCTCAACTTCGGCTTTTTCCAAACCAGCCTTAATATCAGCAGCACCAGTCCCAGTTGGGTACCGGAAGTTGGTGTTGATCAGACCACCTTCATCAGCCTTAAAGGTCATCACCCCGACGTTCATGGTGAGGTCGCCCATCACCTTGTCCGTGTACGCAATCCCCAGCTTAGTTGCTCGGGAGTCGTCATGGAGACTATTTGCTAACAGACTGAGAAAATCAGCCGCATTCCCACCAAAATCGTACTGGTTCAGGAACGTTGCTAAGAAAGTCCCGGCATTGATACCATTCTTGGGTTCCATGCCGTGCGCCGCTTTACCAATTACTTGTAAGTGAACGCCACCGGCTACCTGTTCAGCTTCACCGGTTACGGGAACCTTCGTCAGGAAGGTCGTAAAGTCAGCAATAACTTTTTTAGCATCACTCACTGCAACCGTTGCTTCAGCATCTCGCGGAACCATGTTCTCTCGTAGACCAGCCTCAAAGTCGCGTAAACTTACGGTGCCCCCATTACCACCGGCAAAGCGGGAAGTGAACGTGACGTTACCCTTTTCACCGTTGATCAGCGGAAATTCGGCGTCAGGTGAGAAGCCCAACGTTGGTGCGGGTTCTAGGTCGAGGTAATGGTTCATCCCCGTCCAGTCGCTCTCTTCGTCGGTACCAATGATGAACCGAATCTTCATTTGGGGGATAATTCCTTCGTCCTTCAACATCTTCAAGCCGTAGTAGGCTGCCAGGGCTGGCCCCTTGTCGTCAGACGTGCCACGACCGTATAGCTTGCCATCCTTCTTAGTCAACGTAAAGGGATCCGTGTGCCACCCCTTACCTCCGGGCATCGTGTCGGCATGGCCCAGAATAGCAAGCGTGTCATCACCTTCACCGTATTCTACGTACCCTACTAAATTATCTAAATTCGTCGTCTTAAAACCGTCACGCTTGGCCAAGTCTAAAAATGCGAGCAAGGCCTTGGCGGGACCAGGTCCCAATGGATAATCATCGGTAGCCTTGGAATCATCTCGTGAACTATCAATGCCGACCAACGTGGTTAGGTCTGCAACGTAGTCCTGGTGATACTTTTCTGCTAGCTTTTGCCAATCAATTGCCATGATTGGACCTCCTTCATTTTATTCGGACCAAACGTCCAGGTTAACTGTCTCCAATTTTAGCATACCCCCCGCCAAATGTAAGCCGATTTCATGCCGGAACATGCTATACTAGAAAAGATACATAAGAGGAGGCTAATCGCATGCAAGAAGCACAACCTTTAACTGAAAATATTCTAGCGGCAACGATCCAACAACGCGCCGCCGATAGCTACAAGGGAACCTACGGCCGGGTGACCTTGATTGGCGGTAATCGTAATTTTGGAGGCGCTATCATTATGGCTAGTGAAGCCGCCGTCTATTCTGGTGCCGGTCTAGTAACGACCATCACCGACGCCAGTAACCAAGACGCCCTTCACGCCCGGTTGCCAGAAGCGATGTTTGCCGACATCACTGACTTTGACCAATCCCGTGAACTCATCAAGGGATCTGACGTCGTGGTCGTAGGCCCCGGTCTCGGAACAGATGATGACGCCGCAGCCGTTTTGGCAGACGTCTTCAACGTCATTCAACCCAATCAAATTTTGATCATTGACGGTTCCGCAATCACCCTAGTTGCCGAACGTCACCTACCTTTACCAAAGACTCATCTCATCATGACGCCGCACCAAATGGAGTGGCAGCGGTTGAGTGGCATTGCCATTGACAAACAAACGGTAGACTGGAACTTAGCTATCATCGATCAACTGGACGCGACCATCGTCCTGAAGTCCCACCGCACACAAGTTTATACGAGTAACGGAGTCTACGAAAATACCATTGGCACCCCTGCTCAAGCGACTGGTGGTATGGGTGATACGTTGGCCGGCATGGTCGGTGGCTTCACCGCTCAGTTCAAGGATACGGACCAAGCGGTCTTAGCAGCGGTCTACAGCCATAGTGCCATTGCTGAGGAACTAGCAAAAACACAATACGTGGTCCTGCCCCACCAAATCGTGGCACAATTGCCACAATTTATGAAGGCACACGAAGGTTAAAGCCTACCAGTTAACGTGTGATGCAAAAGCTGTGCAAACCAACTTACGGTCTGCACAGCTTTTTATTAACGCTTAAATTTACTTTGCGGGAATGCCTTCACCCAACAAACTGTCAATCTCAATGGCAGTCAGTCCGCGATAGGTCCCAATAGCTAAGTCAACGGGACAACCCAATGGCCCCAGTGCCGTCCGTTCAACCGGACCGGTCACACCGGGCAGTTGACTCAAGGTCGCTACCGCAGCTGCTAAATCAGTTGTTTCCAGACTGACAGTCGTGGTTTGACTGGCCTGATCAACTTGGGTCGTTAGCTTTTGAAAAGCTGTATTGGCAGTTATTTCAGGAGCGACGACCCCCGTTAACTGTACCCGACAGGTACTGGACCAATTCTGGGCAACCACGTCCGTCAAAAACTGCACGTCATCACTAGCAATCACAGCGCCCACGGCTTCCCGCGGCAAATCGGCTAGCGATTCCAACTGCCACTGCTGATCAAAGCCATTTAGCAGGCTGCCCAAGCTCCGCGGTACCGTTGGGTCCATGCTTAGCTGAAAACCCATGGGCTTATTAAAGACGTAGTACTGCGGCTGGCGGCCAGCAACGGCCAGATTGTCAACGCGGACGTCATCCTGAGTCATCACCGGTCTACGAGGAGAATCAACCACGACATCATTGACCGTAACTCGGCCTTGTCGTAGCAGTCGGAAAATTTGGCCGGGTGTTCCCTGGCGGTGTTCCGTTAAGTAACGTTCAATGTTCATGTTTGACCTCCTAACGAATGTGTAGACGCCGGCGTAACCCAGCAACGCGCGAACCAAGAATTGCATCGGCCAACCGTGATTTCAACACGGAGTATACGTAGAAGTATCCCCCAATAACCGCGGCAACTGCCACAATCATAAAGTTGATGCTCCGACCCTGACTACCCAGCAAACCACCCAGCAGAGCAACACCACGGGCTAATACGAAAGTTCCTAAAGCTGACAGCAGAATACCGTTGGTCTTTTTGGCAATACTTGCGTAGTTAATGCCAAATTGGTTGTTTAGCCAATGGACAATCAAGTAACAAGCCACCAGGAAGCCACAACCAGTCGCGATCAATGGCCCAAAAGCACCAAAGAAGTAAACCAGTGGCCACTGAATGATAAATTTCACAATGGTTCCGACCAAAAAGTAACGAACGGCTCGTTTATTTTGAGAAATCCCTTGCATCAACGCTGCAACGACCGTATAGAGGCCCAACAGAATTGACAGGTAGGACGAGAAAGCCAGTAGCGAAGCAGCCAAAGCCTCGTGCGTTGTCCCATAGAACACCAGGTTCAGTGGACGGGCAATTGCAGCCATCCCCAGCGCACTGGGAATCATGATGAATTCAAACATCATGAACGCATTCGTCAATTGTGCCGAAATATCCTTTTTATTGCCCTGCGTGTAACTTTGAGAGAGTAGTGGTACAACGGTTACGGCCAGTGCTGAAGACAGGGAGATAGTAATCATGATTAACTTATTAGCATTAACTCCGAACAACGCGAATAAGTCATTCAGGTGCGCGGCCGTATAGGTACCAGCCATGTGCATAATTGGTGCAAAGGTGTACTGGTCAATCAGTTGAAAAATCGTGATCCCAGCACCCAGAACAATGAATGGCACAGCTTGCGCAATAATTTCTTGATACAGTTGTTTGGCCGGTACGACCATTTCATTATTACTATTAGCCACCAGCGAGCGGAATTCATGACGCCGACGCCAGTAGTAGACGCCGAGAATCATCAATCCCCCAAAGGCCCCAACTGCGGCTGCAAAAGTTGACTGTGAAACCGCAGTAATCCAGTTGCCCTTCAGGACCCGCATGATGATAAAAGCGGCGCCCAACATGTAAACGACCCGAACCAATTGCTCCACAAACTGTGAAATAGCAGACGGGGCCATTTGCTGAAAGCCCTGGAAGTAACCCCGAGTCAGACTCATGGTTGGGATGATCAAGATTGCCCACGCTAACGAGTGAAGGACGGGAACTAGGTTTGCGTCACCCCCGGTAAAGAGTGGCGCCCCAAAATACATCAACGAGGCAATGACAACACCTGTTAAAATAGCTATTTCTAAACCTCGCTTATAGAGGCGAACACTGATACCGTACTCGTTTAAAGCGTTATAGTGGGCCACCTGCTTAGCAATTGCTGAGGGAACCCCTGCAATCGCCGCAATCAGGAAAAAACTATAGATGTTGTACCCTTTTCCATATAACGCGTTTCCTTGCAAATAAAAGGCTCCAAACCAAATATTCCAAGGGATAATGTAAACCGCTCCGAGAATCCGCGAGAGAATACTTCCCGCCGTCATCCACGCTGAACCCGCAACCATCTGGTCCTGCGTACTGGCTTGGTTTCCAGAATTTTCTGAACTTGCCGCCATTTGACACCCTACTTTCAATTTGTAAAATTCAACGTAATCCGGGCTTGGATAATTCCAAGCTAATCAAACAAACATTATACCATAGCTTTTCTCTCGCAAAAGTCAGAATTCCGTTAAGATTTTTATATTGGCCGTAAGTTCTACAGTGGCCGCCAGAGAATTAAGACCGAGTCCATTTAGCGGGTCCTAACCACAAAGTTACTCATTTCGTCAAAATAACGAGATTCTTCTCTCAAATCAATCGAAATGCTAGCAGATTTCTTACCGAAGGTCTGGAACAGTGGTATGCTGGAAGTAGGCAAAGACACAATATATTCAAGGAGGAATGCCAATATGACGCAGGCAACAGCTGGTTCCACCGCAGCACCAAAGATGCAGATGTCACCAGAACGGGCAAAACAAGTCGTGAAGATGACCAAAAGCATCCGGGGAAATTTCCCAGAGTTAGCGGCGATTTCTGATGCGCAATTAATTTATTCGACCTGGCGCAGTTTCAAGCGGATCGACCAAACCAACGATAGTGATTACACCACGATGGCTGACGTCTTCTTCCACGAATTTGACCGACACGTTTTAAACTATCAATTCTCTAAGACGGGGCAAACGGAAACCATTCGTCACCGTTTTTTCGCCGTCTTAACTGAATTACTCTAACCTAAATCAACTGGACCCGTCGACTATCCGCGGGTCTTTTTGTTTGCCCGTCTTCTTTTTGTCCAACTAAATTAGATGCGGTATACTGAAGAGGTAATTAGTTTAGAGAGTGAGGCGATTCATTTGCGTTATTTAGCGTTACTTGGCAGTCATGAGCGTCACGGCATCACTGCTGGTTACATGGATGCTGTGACCGCGGCCCTTCCCAATTCAGCAAACGTGGAGACGGTTTTTCTACGCGACTACGATATTTATCCTGATACCAAAGAGAAGACCTGTCCGGCATTGGACGAAATTGAAGCAAAAATGGCCGCCAGTGATTTTTGGATTATCTGTGCCCCGACTTATTGGGGTGGCATGCCTGGCGTCATGAAACAATTCTTTGATTGTATGCGGTTTCGTCTGGTCCGAATGAACTCTGTGGCGGACACCCTACCTGGCAAATACAAAGATAAACACTACTTGAGCATGACGAGCTGCTTCATCAGCTCCACTGAAAATTTGGCGACTGGCATTACCGACCAAACCTTTGTAACCATCGACCGAGTGCTGACCGGCGCCGGTCTAATCAAAGTCGGTGAATTCGTGGGAACTGGTACCTGGGGAACGAAGGCACCACGACCCGAAAAGCTCGCTGAGTGCACGCGTTGGGGCAAAAAGATTGCCAACCGGCCACGAAAGGATGATAACACTTTGAAACGATATATCTTATTATTCATCATGATTGCCGTCATGGCTCTGATTACGATGGGGCTCCAGGCATGGTGGTTTGGCGTCTTTGCTGCTGGAAAATTCTGGCTGACCTACGCCACATTTGTCGTTATCTTCTACGTTTTACTCGCCAGCATTTTACATTTCTTCACTTTTGTCAGACATCGTCGTCGGTAATTCAGTCATTTTACATACCAGGGTTTGGAACAAACGTTCCAGGCTCTTTTTTGCGCCCTAAACGTATATAGCTAACTGTCTGCTGGCCCCTGCTTCACCCGTTCTCTTTGAGATAAGCAGCCTCTAAACTCTCGGTCTGGGTCTCCGCCATAAACGCGGCTGGTGTTCCTGCAAACGCAATGCACTGGCCAGCTAGGACCAATACCCGAGCAGTCCCCTCTGGCAAAGTACGCAACTGATGGGTCGTCATAATGACCGTTCGTCCGGACGAAGCCAAACAGCTAATCTGTGCCATGACCCGTTTAACCGCCCGGAGGTCCAGACCATTTTCTGGTTCATCGAACAAGTAAAGTTCACGCTGCAACTGGCAAACGCCAGTGAACAAGACTAATCGTCGTTGTCCACCAGAAAGATCCCGGAAACGGGTATGCGCTATTGGCTGTAACTCTACCGGCAGGTCCGCCTCTGCGAGAGTTGCCGAAGGGACATCTAGCACTCGCATCATTTGTAAGGCTTCCAGCACGGTGACATTTCCTGTAAAGGGTGCCCCTTGCATCTCATAGCCAATGTGGTCCATAGTGGGAAAACCCACCAGATGTGACCGATCACCAACGCTCACTCCGGCAATTAAATCGAGTAGGGTCGTCTTGCCCACACCGTTGGCACCTAATAAAATATTAACCTTACCCGGCACGAATTCCGCGGTAAGCCGATTAAAGAGTTGTCGCCCATCTGGCAACACCAGTGAGTAATCCTGAATTTGCATAACCCATCCCCCCTTAGTATCGACTAGTCAGTGACTGTAATCGCATGTGACGGACCGGATAGTAGCCCACCATAAGATAGAAGAGGCCCACTACCACTAACAACGTGCCGTTAAAACTAGTCGTTGCGTGTGCCAGATTGAGAAATGCCGCGTAAAACAACACAACGTAAGAACACGGATTAAGACTGGTTAATAAAATGTTCAGGGCCCATTCATTCGGGAGGCTGACGTTGATCAACAACATGCCCACCATAATATAACCCATCACAATCAGCGAAATAGCATTCCCCTTAATGGGCATCAACAAGAAAAAGTTGGTGAACCCAGCAATGATTGGAACTAACAAAAAGTTTAACAGTAGAGCGGCCGCCATGTCTGGTAGATACTGAACTGCTGTCGGATCAAGGGCAATGACCACGACGTCGAAGCATACCATTTCAACCTGAATAAATAACGTTTGAATTGCCAAGTTACTATAAAAAATCAGTCGCCGATCACCAGCAATCACCGTAAACATTTTCAGAAAATTGGTCTCTCGCAAGTTGATCAAGCCAAATTCAAAGCCGTTTAACACACCCACCAAAACGATGTAGGCCCAGTAACCGGTAAGCTGTATTAACGCGTTACCAGTCCCCAACGGATGACCATTTGTGTTCAACGCCGCCACCACAAAATAAATCGTAGGTGCAATGAGTGTAAAGAATAGGATGGACTTGTCTGCCCAGGTCATCTGCCACTCAAACTTACTTAACGTCCGCAGTTTTCGCCACATACGCGACCCCTCCCCCTTAATAAGTCTCATTATGATCACTGCCAGGCGAATTGCACGACTAAAACCTTCATTAGTTTAGCCACCAACGCTATTAGCGTGCAAATAAGTAGCCGAGTGTGATTTGGCGATCTCTCGGCTCACAGAGTATTCTGTTGCTAACTAATGTGTTATCAGTTAGTCATCATGAATACGCGTAACATCTTTTACTGTGATTTGGCTAAACAACAATCACCACGTCTGAATCCTCTGGCCTCTGACGTGCAACCAATTTATAGACACTGGGTAGTAACAATGCC
The DNA here is from genome assembly GCF_964065165.1 of Levilactobacillus yonginensis. Classification (NCBI taxonomy): domain Bacteria; kingdom Bacillati; phylum Bacillota; class Bacilli; order Lactobacillales; family Lactobacillaceae; genus Levilactobacillus; species Levilactobacillus yonginensis. The sequence continues at coordinate 737,300 of NZ_OZ061549.1, forward strand.
TGCTAATACGGGAGGGAAGCAAATAATTTATTTTCAGCCTTCTGTTACCCAATTTTAAAACTATCAAAATATGGGACATGAGCCACAGTATCTTGCCTTTTGCACCCGTAAAACTGGCGCCAAAAAGGGTCCAAGACTTTTGTCTCGGACCCTTAAAATATATTTAAACTAAACTTTTCAGCAACAAAGGCTTGTGCTTAATTAGCCACAATGTTAACCAATTTACCTGGAATCACAATGACCTTGCGAATCGTCTTGCCATCGGTATGGGTCTTGACCACATCGTCAGCCAGAGCAGCCGTCTCGATATCATCCTTAGCTGCATCCTTTGCAACCTTGAGGTGCGCCCGGACCTTACCGTTCACTTGAACGACCATTTCGACCACGTCTTCAACCAATTGCTTTTCGTCATAAGTTGGCCACTTAGCGTAGGCAATCGTCTCATCATGGCCCATCAATGACCAGAGTTCTTCGGCGATATGTGGCACGATTGGTGAAATCAACTTGACGAAGCCTTCCATGTAGATCAATGGCAGACTGTCTGCCTTGTAAGCTTCATTAACGAAGACCATCAATTGCGAAATGGCCACGTTGAAACGCATGGCTTCAAGGTCTTCGCTCACCGTCTTAACCGTCTGGTTGTAGATCTTGTCCAACGCACCATCGTTGATCATCGTCACCCGATCACGCAAGTGGTTGTTGTCATCGATCAACAGACGCCAAACCCGATCAAGCCAGCGACGGGAACCGTTGATACCCTCGGTACTCCAAGGCTTTGAGGCTTCGATTGGGCCCATGAACATTTCGTAAAGACGCAGCGTATCGGCTCCATCCTTTTCGACAATTTCATCGGGATTGATAACGTTCCCCTTAGACTTGGACATCTTTTCGTGGTTGGTCCCCAGGATCATCCCCTGGTTAACCAACTTCTGGAAAGGTTCCTTGGTTGGTACTACCCCGAGATCGTACAGGAACTTGTGCCAGAAGCGAGCGTACAGCAAATGGAGAACGGCATGTTCAGCCCCACCAATGTAAAGGTCGACTGGCATCCAATACTTGAGTTTGTCTGGATCGGCAATGGCTTCGTTGTTTTTAGGATCAACGTAACGTAAGAAGTACCATGAACTCCCCGCCCATTGTGGCATGGTGTTCGTTTCACGTTTCCCTTTACGCCCATTCTCATCCACGACATTAACCCAGTCATCCAAGTTTGCCAGTGGACTCTCACCGGTTCCAGAAGGTTCCAGTTGCTTGGCAGCTGGTAACTTGAGTGGTAACTCGTCTTCCGGAACCAGCGTGGTTTCGCCATCTTCCCAATGGATAACGGGAATTGGTTCACCCCAGTAGCGTTGGCGGGAGAAAATCCAATCGCGTAACCGGAAGTTGACCTGTTTGTGACCAGCGTGGTTCTCCTCCAACCAATCAATGGCCTTAGAAATGGCCGTCTGCTTATCCAACCCATCCAAGAAGCCGGAGTTGACGTGCGCACCATCACCGGTGTAAGCGGCCGCTTGCACGTCGGTATCATCATTACCAGCAATCACTTGAACGATTGGTAAGTTGAATTTCGTAGCAAAATCGTGGTCCCGGTCATCATGAGCCGGCACGGCCATGATAGCCCCAGTTCCGTATGATGCCAACACGTAGTCCCCAATCCAGATTGGTACCTTGGCACCGCTCAATGGGTTAACGCCATAGGCACCGGTGAAGACCCCGGTCTTATCCTTGTTCAAGTCAGTCCGTTCCAGGTCTGACTTACTTTCAATGGCTTCTTTATAAGCCTTAACAGCTTCAGCCTGTTCCGGTGTCGTGATCTGATCAACCAGGGCATGTTCTGGTGCTAAGACCATGTAAGTAGCCCCAAATAGCGTATCAGGACGAGTCGTGTAGACCTCAACCTTGGTATCTTCTTGCCCAGCAACTGGGAAGAAGACACTGGCCCCTTCGGAACGACCAATCCAGTTCCGTTGCATTTCCTTGATACTCTCTGGCCAATCCAGATCATCCAAGTCATCCAACAACCGGTCAGCGTACGCCGTGATTTTTAAAACCCATTGACGCATTGGCACGCGGTAGACGGGGTAACCGCCCCGTTCCGTCTTGCCGTCAACGACTTCTTCGTTGGCCACAACGGTCCCACCCATAAAGTCAGGCGCCCAGTTGACCATGATTTTGTCTTCATAGGCTAAACCCTTCTTATACATTTGTTCGAAGATCCATTGCGTCCACTTGTAGTATGATTCGTCAGTGGTGTTAACTTCTCGACTCCAGTCGTAAGAAAAACCTAATGACCGAATTTGGCGTTTAAAGTTTTTGATGTTGTGAGCAGTGAAGTCTTTAGGATTGTGTCCCGTCTTCAAAGCATACTGTTCAGCGGGCAGACCAAAAGCATCCCAGCCCATTGGGTGCAGGACGTTGAACCCTTGCATCCGCTTTAAACGAGCCATGATATCGGTTGCCGTGTACCCTTCTGGATGACCCACGTGCAACCCTTGGCCTGAAGGGTAAGGGAACATGTCTAAGACGTAGTATTTCGGTTTATTCTGATTGTCAGCAGTCTTGAAAGTTTCATTGACGCGCCAGTAGTGTTGCCATTTGCGTTCGATAATTTGGTGTTTGTATGCCAAAAGTCTTCGCTCCCTTTATAAGTTACGTTGTGCCACAAAAAAAGCCCCCAGAAGCCCAAAATGGGCCTCTGCAGGGCGTTTTAGCGCGGTACCACCTACATTTCCCCAACCATCCGTTGGGGCTCATTCCGGCTGATAACGTCGCCAAACGCCCACCTTGCGGCAGAGAAAAACTCGGAGACAAGTTCGTCTGGCACGGTAACGGATTCACATCACCCATCCGCTTGCTGGATACCCCGCCTGACTACTACTTCTCGTCAACGTTTTGCATAATCAAATTGTTTTCATCTTAGCAAAAGCCTCCATGAAAAGCAAGGGGAACACGGGTAAAACCCATTTACGAACGGGGGTGTGCTATACTAAATTCATTAAAAAGCTTAAGGAGGTCCACCATTGACGACCATTTCTAAATTACGCTGGCGTTGCACCTGGGGCGCTGGCATTCTCTTTTTACTGGACCTTTTTGGCGTGGCCATGCAGCAAAACTGGATTAAGGTCATTGATCAGACAATTATTCACCTAGTTCGTCACCCATTGCCTCAATCATTGACCAAACTGATTATTGCCATTACCAATTCGGGCAATCCTCGTCCAGTGACCTGGGTCACCTTACTCTTGGTTGCTGTCCTGGCAATCTTGCGGCGCTACCGAGGGGCCCTATTCTTGACGGTCAACGTGCTGATTTGGGCAGGCATTGGCAATAGTTTGATTAAACACATGGTCCAGCGGCCTCGGCCCACCGTCGATCGACTGGTTGCTGCCAGCTCATATAGTTTTCCCAGCGGACATTCAATTACGGCGATGCTCCTGTGGGGTTCAGTTATTGTGTTACTGGGTTGGTCGCTCCAGCGGCATCGTAATTGGCGCTGGGGAGTCACCTTGCTATTGAGTTGCTGGATTGTTGTTATTGGCCTATCACGAATCTACGTCGGCGTACATTACCCAACGGACGTGATTGCGGGTTGGTCATTGGGCTTTGTCCTGCTGACTTTGAGCCAATGGTTCCTAACGCGCTATGGAGATGGATTATAAATGAATTTACCAAATGCTTTAACGTATAGTCACACGTTGCTGACCGAATGCGTGGGATCCGGTGCCACCGTAGTTGACGCTACAGTGGGTCAGGGCCACGACACCATTTTTCTGGCAAATCTAGTCGGACCAACCGGTCACGTCATTGGTTTTGATATTCAACAAGCTGCTCTGGATGCCACGCAACAGCAGTTGACGTTGACAGGACTGGGACAACAGGTCGACCTGCATACAACCGGCCACGAAAATGTGGCAACGTACCTGGCCCCCGAAGCCCAGGTCAGCGCTGCTATTTTTAACCTAGGATATTTACCGGGTGGCGATAAGTCCGTCATCACAAAACCCAATACCACTTTAACGGCAATCAAAGCTTTGCTGCCACATCTTCCCCGCGGTGGTCGCATTATCTTAGTCGTTTACTACGGTCATCCTGGCGGGCAAACGGAACGGGCCGCGGTGGTCGATTTTTGTGAGCAGCTACCACAAAAGACTTACCAGGTTCTGCAGTACGGATTTATTAACCAAATTCACCAGCCGCCCTTTTTATTGGCAATCGAACGCCGGTAACCTAATTTTAGATAGAGGATAACCAAACATGAAAAAGATTCTATTGCTATTACTTGCGGTAACCCCGATTGGGATTATCACTGCCCTACCTGCACCAGCACAAGCGGCCACCTGGCATTCAACTGCCATCCCGCACAAGCTCCGCGGCCACTGGGTTGCCCGTGACAACCACGGTCAGGGCGTTCACATTTACAAACATAAGATTCATTACACTGGCGAGAAAGCCGTCAAGGTTAAATGGCGATACGCCGGGAACCGCAAATATCATTTTAAATACGCCCATTCACAAGGATTTACAATCAACCTGCATTATTATGGCCGGCATAAGATAACTATGAACTCCTATTGGCACAACTACTACCGTTAATAAATCGAACCACAAAAAAATGCTGAAGCAAAATTTGCTTCAGCATTTTTTAATTACTAATCACTTAAAAAATGAAACCGAGTCAGTTCTAACGCACTGTTTTCCATGATTAATTGACCATGTTCAGCTAGGACGTCAGGCGCTACCTTGGTTTTATTCCCATATTCGTACGCAACGGCGAGTTCATCCTTGATGGATTCGCGGGAGGATTCATTCACAAAGAAGACCAGTTCTAAGTAAAAGTCATCGTTGTACCGGTATAAATTGGAGGCTGCGTTTTCTAAACGCAACACCCGGGCAAGGTTAATCATGTCTTCAAACGAGTGGAGTTTAACCACCTGTTTAGTGGTCGGTTGACCACTGTCACTTAAATAATCTTCAATATCGTTTGAGTCGCTAGTAGCTGATTTAAACGTGGAGAAGAGATCCTTTTGGCCATCTTTTTCCAATAAATGCTCCTTAATTTGATCCGATACTTGATCGGGGTGATCACTATCGACGCTGGCATCGGCATCTGCCTCTTCCGCAGCGTCTTCGTCCGCATTCTTACTGATAAACAATTCTAGACCATTACGGTTAGGCAGCACCTGGAAGGTAACTGCCTCATTATCTTGAAATTGATGATCGACGTCGACTTCTTCCAAAATACTATAGAAAAAGCCCTCAATTTGCTTGTGGTTACCCAACAAGTCTAAGACGGTGATACCGCGTTCGCTCAGGTCATCGTTACCGATAACCACCCGAATCGTATTCTCATTGATTCGTTCCATCTCCATGAATAACACCCCTTTCTCGTGGGTTTTGGGTATTGTCCTTGATACTCATTCTAGTCATTTAAACTTACTTGTAAAGTCATCATACCAAAAAAACCGGACTGCAAGTAATATTTTCTCACAAATCCGATTAGATGCAACTAATTAAGCTTACAGATGAGGTTTCCATAAGTTTTTTATTGAATTCCCCAATATTTGCCATTTATCTGGACCCATTAACCAGCCGCTGTGCCCGTTCCAATTCTAATGCGCGAACCTTACGGGGCAGGAAACGCCGAATCTCTTCTTCATTGAAACCAACCTGGAGTCGCTTATCATCTACCATAATCGGTCGACGCAAGATTCCTGGATTCTTTTGAATGAGATCATATAATTCTCGTAAAGGTAAGTCGTCTAGATCCACAGTTAATTCTTGATAAGCCTTAGACCGAGTTGAAACAATTTCTTCGGTTCCATCTTCAGTCAACCGTAAAATCGACTTAATTTGATCAATTGTCAAGGGTTCGGAGAAGATGTTTTGTTCACGATACGCGATACCGTGTTCTTCAAACCAAAGACGTGCCTTGCGGCAAGAGGTACAACTGGGTGATGTGTAAAGTGTGACTGTCATAATCTTTTCCTCCCTCTCGAGCTCTTTGTATAAATCATTTAATAGCTCTATTATACAGAGTTTTCTGAGAATTGGAAGGGCTTTTTAGAAATAAATTAATAAACAATATCACCCAATATGACTATTTCTACCCATCATCATTACATAATCATCATTTATTGTTAATCAGACGGTTTCGGCCAATTTACTTTTAACGAATGGGAACGATTAGATTTCGTACGTTTTTCCTGGCTGAACGACTGCGACTGGAATCTTTGTTCCCGCCGCTGCCTGGGCTTCCACCTGCAATTGATGTAAGCTACCGGTCTGTGGCAAATGTGTCAATAGCAAATGCTTAACCGCCGCATCACATGCTAACCGGCCCGCTTGTGTCGATGTAAGGTGCCAAGCCGTCCCCTGATGATCAGCGTAGAAATTGGTATCGGCAAGCAACACATCCACATTCTGAGCCCATGGGATCAGCCCCTCAAAGGCAGCCGTATCCGCCGTAAAGGCCATAGTTGCGCCCGTTTGGACCTCAGTAATTCGTGGTGCATAAGCTGGAACTGGGTGATGCGTCTCTAGAAAATCAATCTTGAATGGTCCTAAGTTCAACGTCTGCCTAGGATCATAAGCTTCGCCAACTGTAGCACCGGGCCAAGTCAGCGCGCCAAAGTTCAATGGGTCGGCTGTATGCCCATAGATTGGTAGGACCGGTTCAGCCTTTGTTCCTGCCGCCAATTGCCAAAGATACTGGAGCACGCCAACATCGGCCGTATGATCGTGGTGATAGTGAGTCAGTAAGACAGAGTTCAGCTGGAGCGGATTTAGAACTTTTTCCAGTGCTAGTAGGGCCCCACTACCACAGTCTAAGAGTAGATGGTAATCACCACTGGTTAAGAGATAACTACTCGTTCCTACCCCATTGTGGGGGTAACCACCGTAACAGCCTAAAATTGTGAGTTGCATAATGTCATCCTTTCTGGTTCTTCTAATTGTCACTAGTGTAGCGCGTCGGCTTCGGAGTGTAAACGTTTCGCTTTTCGTTGGAAGTCTCTTATACTATAGTTAACAAAGTTGTTAGGAGGGATGGGTATGCTTCATGAATTATCGTTTTCGTTTGGAAGTCCTGCTGTACTGAAAAAAATTGTCGCTGAGAATCCGGATCGTCAGTTTAAATTACTCGCCAATTCGGGTGGTAACGCAGAAGAATCCTTACAGCTATTAGACGTTTCTGGTCAGCCAAGTCAGTTTACTACCGAACTTGACTATAATGTCCAACTGCACGCGGGTGTATCAACTTGGGACGGCTTTTATAGCTATAATTACTTCACGTTCGATGCAGATGCCGCCAAAGTATTTGATGCCAAAGCAAACTTACTAGCAATCAACGACCTACCAATGGGACTACGTGCCATGTACGTTTTAACCAAGAAAAAGAATCCCGGAGACTACGTCCTGTTAACTCTTTGGGAAAGCAGTCAAGCCTTCTCACTTTGGCGAAATTCTGATGCATTTAAACCCTTCAATCTTTATGCAACTAGCGCAAATCACCACCATTCAGCCACTTACCAGCCTACCCGTTTTCCTAAAGAAGACGAAGAATAGTTTGCTATCATTTGTGAATATAATCATTTGGCAGCCGGCCAGACTCGGTTGCCTTTTTTATCGGATTTCTACCCAAATTTTTGATTTCAGCAAAGTTCGCGGTACAATGGGGCTATTCTGTTTAGAAAGATGGCGACAATTTGACCAGTCAGTTTTCCAACGCAGCGACAGACAAAATCTCACCGAATCTGCCCCTCACTGCTGAACAAGCGCGGCTTGTAAAACACATCATATCCTTTACCGAGCAGGAGATTGTTAACCCAGGACCGGCTATCTTCACCATTTACGGGGACGCCGGTACCGGTAAGAGCGTCGTTTTATCTCACCTCTTTGCTCAAATTCAGACCGCCGCCCGGACAGACGCAACGACACCATTGGCTGGCACTGAAAACTACTTCCTCGTTAATCATCCAGAAATTCTCAAGGTCTACAAGGAAATTGCGGGTCCTCAGCCACACTTGTTTAAGAAAGATTTTCAACGGCCAACATCTTTAATCAATCAAATTGCTCAGGGTAAGAAACAGGCCGACGTTCTGGTCATTGACGAAGCACACCTTCTATTATCACAAGCCGACCACTACAATAACTTTTACGGATCGAATCAATTGGTCTCCCTGTTGCAATCAGCCAAAGTGATTATCCTCGTCTTCGATGAGGCCCAGGTATTACGGATGAAAAGCTTTTGGACAGAGTCCCGGTTAGAGAAATTACTGGTACCTTATCGACACGAGACCTATCGTCTGACTCACCAATTCCGAATGCAAGCCAGTGATGAACTAGTTGCATGGATTAATGCGTTCAGTCATGGTCAGTTGCAACCACTCCCACACAGCGTTGGTCCAGCGTATGACCTCAGGGTCTTCACTGATGCAGAGAAAATGCGCCAAGCTATCGTCGCTCGTAACACAGCAGTTGGCCTATCACGCGTCGTTTCAACATCAGGATATCCATCAACCCTAGACGGCGGTAAACATTATATCCAAGAAGGACCCTTTCGAATGCCTTGGGATCAGTATAATTATACAAAGACTCCCTGGGCGGAACTCCCACAGACTATTGATGAGGTTGGGTCGATCTACACTTGTCAGGGGTTTGATCTCAACTATGTCGGTCTAATTTTAGGACCACCAATAAGTCTAAATGAACACAATCACCTTCAGGTTAACCTAGACCGTTATACAGATGTCGAAGCCTTTAAGCACCGAGCTGATTTGACTGACCCCGAAGAATTAATTACGATAAAAAAGCAATTAATCCTTAATTCAATCAATGTTCTAATGAAGCGTGGCGTTCACGGTCTCTACCTTTTTGCACATGATAAACGCTTAAGTCATTATCTAGCGCAATTGGAACATTAGTCCAAACGGCGTCACAACCAATTCTCCTACAAGAATGGTTGTGACGCCGTTTTTATTTTTTATTCCTAGTATGCCATCTGTCAGTCAACGCTTGAATTGTTCATCAAATACCAACCAAAGATACAAAAAAAGCCTTCCTCACAGGAAGACTTTCACTGACGGTCCGTACGAGACTCGAACTCGTGATCTCCTCCGTGACAGGGAGGCGTCCTAACCAACTAGACCAACGAACCAATTGCGGGAGCAGGGTTTGAACCTGCGACCTTCGGGTTATGAGCCCGACGAGCTACCAGACTGCTCCATCCCGCGATAATATTAAATTAAGCTATGACAATGACCCGTACGGGATTCGAACCCATGTTACCGCCGTGAAAGGGCGGTGTCTTAAACCACTTGACCAACGGGTCATAACTAAACGGAGAAGGAGAGATTCGAACTCTCGCGCCGCTTCCGCGACCTATACCCTTAGCAGGGGCACCTCTTCAGCCACTTGAGTACTTCTCCATAATGGGCCTAAATGGACTCGAACCATCGACCTCACGCTTATCAGGCGTGCGCTCTAAACCAGCTGAGCTATAGGCCCAAATAAAGCGGGTAACGAGAATCGAACTCGCGACAACAGCTTGGAAGGCTGTGGTTTTACCACTAAACTATACCCGCATCATTTGAGTAAATTTAATGGCGCGGGACGGAATCGAACCGCCGACACATGGAGCTTCAATCCATTGCTCTACCGACTGAGCTACCGAGCCATTTGCCATTTAGATATATATGGTTACAATACTTGGGCGAACAAGCACTGCAACGGTCCGTACGAGACTCGAACTCGTGATCTCCTCCGTGACAGGGAGGCGTCCTAACCAACTAGACCAACGAACCAATTGCGGGAGCAGGGTTTGAACCTGCGACCTTCGGGTTATGAGCCCGACGAGCTACCAGACTGCTCCATCCCGCGATAATATAAAGGAGGATGAGAGATTCGAACTCTCGCGTGATTTTACTCACCTGACGGTTTTCAAGACCGTTCCCTTCAGCCAGACTTGGGTAATCCTCCATAATAAAACAAATACAAGTGCCCTTCTGGTAATGGACCTTGTAGGACTCGAACCTACGACCGAACGGTTATGAGCCGTTTGCTCTAACCAACTGAGCTAAAGGTCCAGTCCAAGTCCAAATCGCGGCGGGGGGGATCGAACCCTCGACCTCTCGGGTATGAACCGAACGCTCTAGCCAGCTGAGCTACACCGCGAAGTGTTAAATAAAGTTATTTATTTAATCGGGAAGACAGGATTCGAACCTGCGACCCCCTGGTCCCAAACCAGGTGCTCTACCAAGCTGAGCTACTTCCCGTTAAAATGCACCCAGTAGGAGTCGAACCTACAACCTTCTGATTCGTAGTCAGACACTCTATCCAATTGCGCTATGGGTGCAAAATATGAAATTAATTGCTTAACACCTCTCGGTGCTAAGCGGAAGACGGGATTCGAACCCGCGACCCCCACCATGGCAAGGTGATGTTCTACCACTGAACTACTTCCGCAAAATGCCGACTAGAAGATTCGAACTTCCGACCCCCTGTTTACAAGACAGGTGCTCTGCCAACTGAGCTAAGTCGGCATAGCCAGTATTGACGTTCTTTATCTAAATGTCACTCACCTAAACGGTGAATGAGCCGTGACAGGCTCGAACTGTCGACCCTCTGATTAAAAGTCAGATGCTCTACCAACTGAGCTAACGGCTCATATGGAGGATACAGGGCTCGAACCTGTGACCCTCTGCTTGTAAGGCAGACGCTCTCCCAACTGAGCTAATCCTCCAAAAATTCGCGTAGCGACGTCCTATCCTCGCAGGGGGCGATCCCCCAACTACTATCAGCGTGCTGAAGCTTAACTTCCGTGTTCGGCATGGGAACGGGTGTATCCTTCAGGCTATCGCCACTACACTATGAAAGAACTTCTTCTCTCAAAACTAGATATTATTCAATTATTTCCTTTGAGAACACCAACTCTACTTGGTTAAGTCCTCGACCGATTAGTACTGGTCCGCTCCACGCCTCACGGCGCTGCTACTTCCAGCCTATCTACCTGATCATCTCTCAGGGGTCTTACTTCCATATAGGAATGGGAAATCTCATCTTGAGGCGAGTTTCACACTTAGATGCTTTCAGCGTTTATCTCATCCATACATAGCTACCCAGCGATGCGCCTGGCGGCACAACTGGTACACCAGAGGTATGTCCATCCCGGTCCTCTCGTACTAAGGACAGCTCCTCTCAAATTTCCTACGCCCGCGACGGATAGGGACCGAACTGTCTCACGACGTTCTGAACCCAGCTCGCGTACCGCTTTAATGGGCGAACAGCCCAACCCTTGGGACCGACTACAGCCCCAGGATGCGATGAGCCGACATCGAGGTGCCAAACCTCCCCGTCGATGTGGACTCTTGGGGGAGATAAGCCTGTTATCCCCAGGGTAGCTTTTATCCGTTGAGCGATGGCCCTTCCATACGGTACCACCGGATCACTAAGCCCGACTTTCGTCCCTGCTCGACCTGTCTGTCTCGCAGTCAAGCTCTCTTCTGCCTTTACACTCAGCGAATGATTTCCAACCATTCTGAGAGAACCTTTGGGCGCCTCCGTTACTTTTTAGGAGGCGACCGCCCCAGTCAAACTGCCTACCTGACACTGTCTCCCACCACGATTAGTGGTGCGGGTTAGAGTGTTCACACAGCGAGGGTCGTATCCCACCAGCGCCTCACTCGAAACTAGCGTTCCGAGTTCTACGGCTCCGACCTATCCTGTACAAGCTGTGTCAACACCCAATATCAAGCTACAGTAAAGCTCCATGGGGTCTTTCCGTCCTGTCGCGGGTAACCTGCATCTTCACAGGTAATATAATTTCACCGAGTCTCTCGTTGAGACAGTGCCCAGATCGTTACGCCTTTCGTGCGGGTCGGAACTTACCCGACAAGGAATTTCGCTACCTTAGGACCGTTATAGTTACGGCCGCCGTTTACTGGGGCTTCATTTCTGGGCTTCGCCGAAGCTAACTCATCCACTTAACCTTCCAGCACCGGGCAGGCGTCAGCCCCTATACGTCATCTTACGATTTTGCAGAAACCTGTGTTTTTGATAAACAGTCGCCTGGGCCTTTTCACTGCGGCTACACTTGCGTGTAGCACCCCTTCTCCCGAAGTTACGGGGTCATTTTGCCGAGTTCCTTAACGAGAGTTCACTCGCTCACCTTAGGATACTCTCCTCGACTACCTGTGTCGGTTTGCGGTACGGGTAATTAATCACTAACTAGAAGCTTTTCTCGGCAGTGTGACATCTGGTACTTCCCTACTAAAATTCGGTCCTCGTCACGCCTTGTCCTTAGCGATAAGCATTTAACTCATCGCCAGACTTGACGCTTGAACGCACATTTCCAATCGTGCGCATACCGTAGCCTACTGCGTCCCTCCATCGTTCAAACATGATTAACTAGTACAGGAATATCAACCTGTTATCCATCGCCTACGCTTCTCAGCCTCGGCTTAGGTCCCGACTAACCCTGGGAGGACGAGCCTTCCCCAGGAAACCTTAGTCATTCGGTGGATCAGATTCTCACTGATCTTTCGCTACTCATACCGGCATTCTCACTTCTAAGCGCTCCACTAGTCCTTGCGGTCTAGCTTCGTTGCCCTTAGAACGCTCTCCTATCACGCGACCTATTGGTCGCATCCATAATTTCGGTAACATGCTTAGCCCCGGTAAATTTTCGGCGCAGGATCACTCGGCTAGTGAGCTATTACGCACTCTTTAAATGGTGGCTGCTTCTGAGCCAACATCCTAGCTGTCTGTGCAACTCCACATCCTTTTCCACTCAGCATGTATTTAGGGACCTTAATTGATGGTCTGGGCTGTTCCCCTTTCGACGGTGGATCTTATCACTCATCGTCTGACTCCCGGATATAAATCAGTGGCATTCGGAGTTTATCTGAATTCAGTAACCCATGACGGGCCCCTAGTCCAAACAGTGGCTCTACCTCCACGATTCTTAACTCCGAGGCTAACCCTAAAGCTATTTCGGAGAGAACCAGCTATCTCCAAGTTCGTTTGGAATTTCACCGCTATCCACACCTCATCCCAGCATTTTTCAACATACACGGGTTCGGTCCTCCAGTGCGCTTTACCGCACCTTCAACCTGGACATGGATAGGTCACCTGGTTTCGGGTCTACGTCAACTTACTGCAACGCCCATTTCAGACTCGCTTTCGCTACGGCTCCGATCTTTACATCTTAACCTTGCAAATTAACGTAACTCGCCGGTTCATTCTACAAAAGGCACGCTATCACCCATTAACGGGCTCTAACTAATTGTAGGCACATGGTTTCAGGAACTATTTCACTCCGCTTCCGCGGTGCTTTTCACCTTTCCCTCACGGTACTGGTTCACTATCGGTCACTAGGGAGTATTTAGCCTTGGGAGATGGTCCTCCCGGATTCCGACCACGTTTCACGTGTGTGGCCGTACTCAGGATCCTGAACTGAGAGTCAACGATTTCATCTACGGGGGTATCACCCTCTATGCCGTGCCTTCCCAGACACTTCGATTATCATTGACTTTGGTAACTCAAATGTTCAGTCCTACAACCCCAACGAGCAAGCTCGTTGGTTTGGGCTGTTCCCCGTTCGCTCGCCGCTACTTAGGGAATCGATTTTTCTTTCTCTTCCTGTGGGTACTTAGATGTTTCAGTTCCCCACGTCTGCCTCAACTTAAGTATGTATTCCCTAAGTTGTAATAGTTGGTTAAAACTACTGGGTTTCCCCATTCGGAAATCTCCGGATCAAAGCTTACGTACAGCTCCCCGAAGCATATCGGTGTTAGTCCCGTCCTTCATCGGCTCCTAGTACCAAGGCATCCACCATGCGCCCTTCATAACTTAACCTAACGCTTACTTCGTAATCGCTGATTAATTGAGTATTAGCGATATAAACTAATTAAAAGAACTCAAAATTACGCGGTGTTCTCGGTTTAATTATCTTTAATAAAAATAATTAATAAGAAAATAATTGATAATATCTAGTTTTCAAAGAACAAGTTAAAGAGGTAAGCCCCTCAAAACTGAACATTGTTTCGCCAAAGTATGTGTAGCCTCCGTATATTCCTTAGAAAGGAGGTGATCCAGCCGCAGGTTCTCCTACGGCTACCTTGTTACGACTTCACCCTAATCATCTGTCCCACCTTAGACGGCTGACTCCCGAAGGTTATCTCACCGGCTTTGGGTGTTACAAACTCTCATGGTGTGACGGGCGGTGTGTACAAGGCCCGGGAACGTATTCACCGCGGCATGCTGATCCGCGATTACTAGCGATTCCAACTTCATGTAGGCGAGTTGCAGCCTACAATCCGAACTGAGAACGGCTTTAAGAGATTAGCTTAGCCTCACGACTTCGCAACTCGTTGTACCGTCCATTGTAGCACGTGTGTAGCCCAGGTCATAAGGGGCATGATGATTTGACGTCATCCCCACCTTCCTCCGGTTTGTCACCGGCAGTCTCACCAGAGTGCCCAACTTAATGCTGGCAACTGATAATAAGGGTTGCGCTCGTTGCGGGACTTAACCCAACATCTCACGACACGAGCTGACGACAACCATGCACCACCTGTATCCATGTCCCCGAAGGGAACGTCTTATCTCTAAGATTTGCATAGTATGTCAAGACCTGGTAAGGTTCTTCGCGTAGCTTCGAATTAAACCACATGCTCCACCGCTTGTGCGGGCCCCCGTCAATTCCTTTGAGTTTCAACCTTGCGGTCGTACTCCCCAGGCGGAGTGCTTAATGCGTTAGCTGCGGCACTGAAGGGCGGAAACCCTCCAACACCTAGCACTCATCGTTTACGGCATGGACTACCAGGGTATCTAATCCTGTTCGCTACCCATGCTTTCGAGCCTCAGCGTCAGTTACAGACTAGACAGCCGCCTTCGCCACTGGTGTTCTTCCATATATCTACGCATTCCACCGCTACACATGGAGTTCCACTGTCCTCTTCTGCACTCAAGTCTCCCAGTTTCCGATGCACTTCTCCGGTTAAGCCGAAGGCTTTCACATCAGACTTAAAAGACCGCCTGCGCTCGCTTTACGCCCAATAAATCCGGACAACGCTTGCCACCTACGTATTACCGCGGCTGCTGGCACGTAGTTAGCCGTGGCTTTCTGGTTAAATACCGTCAACTTCTGAACAGTTACTCTCAGAAGTGTTCTTCTTTAACAACAGAGTTTTACGAGCCGAAACCCTTCTTCACTCACGCGGCATTGCTCCATCAGACTTTCGTCCATTGTGGAAGATTCCCTACTGCTGCCTCCCGTAGGAGTTTGGGCCGTGTCTCAGTCCCAATGTGGCCGATTACCCTCTCAGGTCGGCTACGTATCATTGTCTTGGTGGGCCTTTACCTCACCAACTAACTAATACGCCGCGGGATCATCCAGAAGTGATAGCCGAAACCATCTTTCAAACAAAAACCATGCGGTTTTTGTTGTTATACGGTATTAGCACCTGTTTCCAAGTGTTATCCCCTGCTTCTGGGCAGATTTCCCACGTGTTACTCACCAGTTCGCCACTCGCTTCAATGTTGAAATCAGTGCAAGCACGTCAATCAACGGAAGCTCGTTCGACTTGCATGTATTAGGCATGCCGCCAGCGTTCGTCCTGAGCCAGGATCAAACTCTCATCTTATAGATGATGTGCTTGAATAGCTCATCGATTGTTGTTACATTTTTAAAAGCGAATTGACTTCGCAAATATTGTTTGGGTTTGATACCAAGTATCAAACCGCCCTACACATATTTGGTTTGTCGAAACAATGTTCAGTTTTCAAAGGTCTACCAGTTATTAACGAAACGATTAACGCTCCGTGACAACTTTTAAAGTATATCATGTTGTCAAAATCATGTCAACATCTTTTTGAAATTAATGAATATATATTCAAGATTTCAAATCGCCATGAAAACGATATGTTTTGCCTTTTGACAACATAAATCATTCTAGCAGTTGCTGTTTAACTCGTCAAGCACAAATTTTAATTTGTATGGCTATTCATCAATTTAATTTTTATGCAATTAACTGCGAATAACAGCAACAGGTAATATCTTATCAATCATCCCCCTTCAGGTCAAGACTAAATTCAAAAAAAACAGGAAACATCCCAAATTAGGACGTTTCCTGTTCATCGAGGTGCTTTAATGCTTCCTTTTTCCACCCTACCAAGCGGTCACCAATCGGCTTGAAGCCAATATTAATCCGATGATTCGTCCAATAATGACGGTGTTGGTGATCTAAAACCTCTGCACTGGTATCAAGGTGCTCTAGACAACGCAACGATAAGCTAATCTTACCCGTAAACTCATCGATGTCTAAAATAACGACCTCAACTTCTTCATTAACCTTCAAATAATCATGAATGTCCTTTACATAGCCGCAATGACATTCGGAAATATGAATCAGACCTTGCCGATGGCCTCCCAAGCTGACGAATGCGCCATATGGTTGTATCCCGGTAATCTGACCCGTGACGCGTTGGCCAATTTTAAATGCCATGCTTGTCACCTCTTCCATAACGCTTACTCGCTGACCGTAACCTTATCCATCGTCACTGGTGTTGCTGGCTGGTCACTGGAGTCTGTCTTAACTTGGGCAATGGCGTCAACCACGTCCATCCCTTCAATCACCTGACCAAAGACCGTGTGTCGGAAGTCCAACCAAGGCGTTCCCCCATTTTTATAAGCATCAACGATTTCTTCAGGGAAGCCAGCATCATGCATCTGGTTCTGCATCTGATCAGTCATATCCTTATCTTGAACGATGAAAAATTGACTACCGTTAGTGTTAGGACCAGCATTGGCCATTGAGAGCGCCCCACGCAAGTTATATAACTCCTTAGAGAATTCATCTTCAAATGGTTGGCCCCAGATACTTTCGCCACCCATTCCCGTACCAGTAGGATCCCCACCTTGGATCATAAAATTAGGAATCACCCGGTGGAACGTCAAGCCGTCGTAGTAACCAGCTTTGGCGTGGGTTACAAAGTTTTCAACTGTCTTTGGTGCTTGTTCGGGGAAGAGCTGCAGCTGAATGTTTCCCATCGATGTTTCAATAGTTACTTGCGGACCCCTGGCGTTAGCCAAATCAATTTGTGGAAACTTTGTCATAATTATCCTCCATATCGTTTAAACACTTTCTATTTATCTATTATATTATCACCGCCTACCACGAAAAATGCAACTCAGGGGTTCGGTGCTATACTAGAAGCACGACATTTTTCTCAAAAAGGAGACTTTTTCATGGCTAAACCAGCAACTGCATTAAAGAAACGAACAATTGATTTACTAAATGAACGCGGTGTTGAGCTGACAGACATTGCCCAACTTGTCCTCTTCCTGCAAAAGGATTATATCAAGGACCTGACTACGGAAACCGCCCTCCATAGCGTAACCACCGTCCTTAGCAAACGGGAAGTTCAGAATGCCATCATTACCGGTATCCAACTTGACATTGCCGCCGAACACCACGACCTCTTAGAACCTCTGCAAACAATTGTCGAACGCGACGAGGGACTCTATGGGGTTGATGAAACCATGGCTCTTTCAATCGTCGACATCTACGGCTCCATCGGTTTCACGAACTACGGTTACATTGACCGCACTAAGCCAGGCATCTTAGCCAAGCTCAACGCGCACGAACCAGGTATCATTCACACTTTTTTAGATGATCTAGTAGGCGCGATTGCCGCAGCGGCAGCGGCACGATTAGCTCATGACGACGTTAATGAAGAGGACACCCCCTTTCAATAGAAATATCATAATTTGTTTAAGCTTCGCTGATTCTGCTGACTGCTGGGTCAAAAGCCACTACAATGTGAATGAAAACAAATTAATGCATAAGGAGCAACTATATTAAAATGGGATACTTAATCGATTTTGTGCTTCACATCGACAGCCATTTGGCCAACATCGTCACCACGTTTGGCGGCTCAACCTATCTGATACTCTTTGCCATCGTCTTCGTTGAAACTGGTGCCGTGATTCTCCCATTTCTACCTGGTGATTCGCTTCTGTTTGCAGCAGCAGCATTAGCGGCTAATCCAGCCTATGGCTTAAACATCTGGCTCTTCGTTGCCATCTTCCTAGTGGCAGCGATTGGCGGCGACTCTCTAAATTTCTTTCTCGGTGGTAAAGCCGGGGCAGCCTTGTCCAACCACTCCTGGTTTGGTCGTTTGATCAATAAAGACAAGCTAGCGCAATCCGAGAAATTCTTCCGCAAACATGGTCCATTGGCCATCTTCTTGGGCCGGTTTATGCCCATCATTCGGACCTTCGTCCCCTTCACGGCTGCCGGCTCACGTTTTCCCTACCAACGCTTCTTAAAATACAACGTTAGTGCCGCAATTACCTGGGTCCTGATTTGCTGCGGTGGCGGTTACTTCTTCGGTAACATTCCGTTCGTTAAAGCTCACTTTTCAGCCGTTGTGTTGGGTATCATCGTGATTTCTTTGATTCCAGCCGTTGTTGGTTGGTTAAAGGGTCGTCACACAGCCAGTAACGCCGCACCGAGTAACCTCCCAGAAGAAGAATAAATATTGATCCAACGATAAAAAGCCTGACTGACGTCAGGCTTTTTTGTTTACACTAAATCTTTAATTAAGCACGCTTGATTGCCACGCGTCCCCGCCAATACAAGATGCCGAGCCCTAGTTCAAACAAAACAAAGGCCAAGGCAAAGCAGTGCAAGAAAAACGTGTCCGGCAGTGCCGTAATGATTGGGTCCAGGGAGGGATCGAACAACCAATCATTATTCCGGAAGAGCACCTTGTGAAAAGCAACGAAAAAAACATTAAAGTTGACTGCCATCAACGCACCTAAAAGCAACGGTACAACTGCTGCTACTTGAACCGGCCACAGTAATCGCCACTGTTCTGCATGCCGGTGCAATTGTCTTAAAAAGAATCCCGCCGGCACAATGGTCACCAACAACACAATGTTGTTTAATAGAAATAAATTTTTCACATCATGAAAGTGAATCATCCCCGTATAGGACGTCGGAAAGTCACTCATGTTGAGATCTGTGACCCAAGGCAGTTCCAGGTAACCCACCATCTGATAGTAATTATGCATGAGCTTATGTGGGGTCATCCCCACCGTCTGAGAAATCCCCAGCCAGTGAATATCCAACCGGTACAACCAAAAAGCATTGATGGTCAGAGCAATGACCAGACTGATCAATGCTAAAAATAGCACGGTCAGTCCCGCCCAGCGATTCAATCTACGCAATAGGTCCCACCTCGAGATCCCAATGGTCCAGTGAAGGTACAGTATAGGTCGGTTGAATGGCTTGTTGTGCCACCAGTTCCGGCGTGGAAACCCCCGTATAGGTTAAGAGTGTGTCCACCCCCGCATGAATACCAGCCAAAATATCCGTCAGATAGTTGTCTCCAACCATCAAAGCATCTTCCGGCGCGATTCCCATTTGTTGCAACGAATTATTTAAAATAATCGGTTCAGGTTTGCCCACAAAAATAGGATCAGTCTGGACTGCGTACCGGACCAGGTCAACTAGCGCCCCCGCACCAGGCATCAATCCTCTAGATTTAGGAATATTGGAATCGGAATTGGTTCCAATAAAGACTGAACCACTACGGATAGCCAAAACGGCCTTCGCAAATTTTTCGTAGGTCACGTCGCTATCTAGACCGACGACAACATACTTGGGGTGCTCTTCATCCACGGTGAAGCCCTTGGCAGTCAATGCTTGGCGCAAACCGATCTCACCAACGACGTAGACGGTTCGCTCACCAGTACTTCCTGCCAATTGATCCAGATAGTCAGCAGTTGCTAAACCCGCCGTGTAGACGTTGTCCGTCGTCACGTGAATATCATGATTGTCTGCTAAATTACGCACGACATCAACCGGCAACTTGGTGGTGTTGTTGGTAACAAATTTAAATGGCGTACCGGCCGCCTGCAATCGTTCCACAAATTGGCGAGCCTTAGGGTAACGCTTGGAACCCGCGTAAATGGTGCCATCCAAGTCAATTAAATAAGCTTGATACTTTTTCACCGCAAACTCTCCCTAATCTTCTTTTTTCTGTCTAATGGTAAAGTGGCGACGACCGTGACCGCCAGAGCCAACTGTGACTGTTTTGGCTTTGTCAGTAGTTGGTTGTTTAGTCGTTGTTCGACGTTCCTCAGTGTATGGGTGCGCCGTGTTCTTTCGCCGTGAGTGACGTGACCGCCGCCGATGGGCATTACCATTACCGTTGGTGGAATGATTCCCATTACTGGTTGTGGCTTTCTTTTCAGCATGGGGCTTGGCCGTCTCACGTGGCTTCACACTCTGCTGCAAAGTTTCCTTCGTCCCAGTCGCTGCTGGTTTGTTCCGGCGCCGCGAGCGACTCCGCCGGGGCTTAGGTGCCGACTTCACATCTAAGTTGTGTAAAATAAAGTAAGCACAGCCAAAGTTGCAGGACTCATAAAGGTAATCCTGGACTGCTTCAATCTGATTCTGTTTAGCACCGGCACGGTCCTCAGCGTAAAAGCCCTTCAACCGTAGTTGTTCAAAGCCCCAGTCACCCACGATATAATCAAACTTACTCAAAATCGTGCTGAACCGGCGGGCAAACTCGGTGAAATCAAATCCGTCACGAACATCCGTCACCAATTCGTATGGGTGACCATTGATCGTTAAATGCGTCTCATCCACCCGCGTTACTTCGGCGGCTGGCTCACGACTCTCTCGTTGTTCGGCGACTAACGCCTCTAAATCTTTTCGATCCACCGTCGTCATCCTCTCTCGTCAATGGGATAGTGCTTAGCCAAATACTTGGCAAACACTTCCCGCAATAAATCTTCGTATAAAATCTGGTTTTTCCCCACGATATGAATTGTTGGGAAAAATGGAATAAACAGGTAATGGTCTAGCACAGCAATCTTATACTGGCGGTGGGCAGATAAAGCCTCGCCCCGCCAGGTGACAGCATGGGATTGTGAGTCATACGCGATTCCCAGGTAATTAAGTTCCCCGAAAATCTTCCCACGAAAGCCCATCCCCTTCTGAGGGAATCGCCGTAAAAATAACCGCGCAATTTCAAATTCTTGAACTAGGCGCCACAAGTCATACCCATTCAAGGTGACCGTCATGACGTGCATATTATGTGGTAGCAACTGATGCAACTGATTTGCATTCACAATTCCGCTAGGCAGATCTTGTAAAAACAAACCAGCGTTTAAGATAGCGGCCTGGGTGCCTGCATACTCAGCAATGGCGTGCAAGCCTTCACGAACCAGGCGTGGTTGTCCCACCGGATCAGCCTCCATGGCAACTGGCAAATCAGCCACCCGTTGCTCGGAGAGAATTGACGCACCAAGGTTCTCCAGACCAGAAATTTCTGCCTGGTCGCCGGGTTCTACCGGCAAAGTAGATGTCTCCACGACACTGGCCGACGCAACTGTCACCGCGTGGTGGTCGTCTAGGGTCAGTTCAATTTTACCCACGTATCGCCCAAACTTGCCAGCCGCCGCAAGTAGACTCTGTTGATCATGCTCACCGTGCGGTAACAAATGATGCGTGTGACTACCAATGATGACGGTCACCTGAGGAAAGCGCTTGGCAATCTGACGGTCTACGTCCAATCCCAAATGAGAAAGAAGCACACAGACATCAAATTGATCGGCATAGGTTGCCAATAATTCCTGTAATGCCTTCATGGCTGCAATGGGTTTCCAGCCAGCCAACGGGTACGTCAATTGATAGGGCGCCGTCAGCCCCAAAACAAGGACTCGGGTCCCCGCTTCCGTCGTCAAGAGGCGATGGTCGACCGCCCAGCTGGGCCGTTCATGGGTGTCTGCCGTCAGCAGATTGCCCAAAATTACTGGAAAATTTGCATGATCGTAGAGATGGTCCAACTGAGACCGCATGAAACCTAGTCCCTCGTTATTGCCAATAGTGACCGCATCATAACCAATCTGATTCATCAGCTGAACGTTCTGTTGCCCATTCGTGGCCTCACTAACGGGATGAACCCGATCCACATGGTCACCCAAGTCAAAGGTGTACACCGTATGCCCAGCAGCAACGGCTTCTTGCCGTGCTGTAGCCAGGTAACGACGAATCCGGGGCCAATTCTCAAAATGAGAATGTAGGTCATTCGTGTGCAAAATGGTCAGTTGTTCCATGCTCTCAATCTCCTCTTAACACTGGTTTTAATCCTACGGCATCGCGAGGAAACGGTCAAGCGCTATTGCTTGTCGCGAAACTCTGCTGCCTTACCCGTCACCATCTGCTCAATTTCACTCGTGGAAAACGGGGTGCCAAACGGTAATTTTTGATCAAGGTACCGTTGTTCTGGCGTATCAACACCGACATTGATATTTTCCTTCACGGGAACTGCGTAGTGATGAATGTGCCCATGTAAGTTGATAATTTGCTTAACAATCCCCAACATCATTGGGTAATGCGTCATATAGTACTGCCGGTGATCATACTTGATCAGTGCGCCAACATCGTGAAAGGTAAATTTATCCTTGCCGTGATCAACATAATTATTTGCAGCCAAGTGCTTGAATAAAGCACGACTGTCATGGTTTCCCTTAATTAATTCCAAATTCCCGTTTAACTGGCTCAACACCTCAAACACCGCTTCATCCGACTTACTAGCCGGCCGCGTGAAATACAAGGCAATGTCTCCTAAGTGGTAGACCGTATCACCTGGTGCCACGCGTGCGTTCCAGTTATCAATAATGGTTTGATTCATTTCGTCAACGTTGGCAAATAGCCGCGGTGCAAAATCATTGTCTCCTAAAAGATCTTTATGAAAAAAATGCGTATCTGACGTAAAAAATTGCATGCTGTTCCTCCTTACAGAACATCTAATGATTCTTTATGCGTTGGACGGGGAAATTGCTCATCTAATGCCGTGAGCTCGGTTGCAGTCAGCGTTAAATCAGCCGCTGCCACGTTCTGTTCCATGTGCAGGACGGAGCTCGTTTGGGGAATGGCCAGAACTTGCGAATTCCGAATGACCCAGGCTAACAAGATTTGATAGACCCCAACACCGTGAGTTGCCGCAAGCTCTTTGACCACCGCGTTGGTGGTTAATTGGTGTCCCCAAGCATCCCCTTGGGCAATTGGTGAATACGCAATCAATGGCAGCTGATGTTCCCGTTGCCAAGGTAGTACTGCGAAATCCAACCCGCGGCTTCCCAAATGATAGAGATCCTCATTAGCTACGGCTCGATTCCCTTGTGGAAGTGCCCACAGTTCATCAAGGTCAGCCACATCAAAGTTAGAAACGCCCCAAGCATGAATTTTTCCCGTCGTTTGCAAACGCTGGAGCTCGGCCACCGTTTCAGCTAGAGGAACGTTCCCCCGCCAATGATACAGATAAAGATCCAGGTAATCCGTTCGAAGACGGCGTAGACTGGCATCTAGGCTAGTTTCCATCCGTTGCTTAGAGGCATTTTCAGGCAGCACCTTCGATATTAAGAAGAGGTCATCCCGCTTACTGCCAGCCAAAGCCTCACCGACGAGCGTCTCCGACCGGCCTGACCCATACATTTCCGCCGTATCGACGACCCGCGCACCCGCAGCGAGTCCCGCCTGAATTGCAGCAATTTCGTTTTCTCGTTGATCTGCCCGATCTCCCATGTGCCAAGTCCCGATTCCGATGGCCGGGACAGTCTTACCGGCAATTTTAACTGTTTCCATTAATGGACCCTCCGTTTTGAATAGATAGTCTTATCGTAGCACTTCCCTGTGAATTTCGCTGACATCGGTGGTTACTGTTTGTGAAAACTTTCGATCAAAAAAACCGAGGAATCACCTTCCCCGGCCAACTTTACTTACAATGTCTATTTGGTTAACTTGCCGGCAAATCACCGGCCCGCTGTCATTTTAAAAAACTACTCATGATTATCGTCCGATTCGGTTGCTGTAACCGCAGCTCGCCGATCCTTCACCGTTTTTACCAGCATCAGGATTCCTAACCAAACCACCGACCCAATCAAGGCAATCAACGTATCCGTCTTAAAGAACAGCACTACCGCCACCATCGCCAGAAAGGCCAGGATAAAGTAATCACTGTAGGGGAAGAATGGCAGATGGAACTTCGCCGCTTGAATTCCCTGTTCACGCTGCTGCTTCTTAAACTTCATATGGGCCAGAACAATCACACACCAGATGAAGAGAAAACAGGTCGTTGCCACACTGGTGACCAAGGCGAAAACATGTCCAGGCATAATGAAGTTGAGAAATACCGATACTGCAATCACCACCGTCGAAAAACGCAGGGCAGGTACAGGAACTTGCGATTTCGATAACGTGCTCATCTTCTTGGAAAATCGTCCCTCACCATCATACGTGAGCGAAAACAGCATCCGACCAGTCGTGAAGAGTGAGCTATTGCAAGCAGAAGCCGCTGCGGTCAACACCACAAAGTTAATGACGGCTGCCGCCGATTGAATCCCGACACTCTTAAAGACTTGTACAAACGGACTGCTGTCTGGCGAGATAGCGTGCCATGGATAAATACACATCAATGCCAGCAAGGAACCCACGTAGAATAGAATAATTCGCACGGGAATATCATTAATAGCCTTGGGAATAACCTTGGTTGGATTAGCCGTCTCAGAAGCAGTCATCCCCACCATTTCAATTCCCACAAAACTAAAGAGCACCATTTGAAATGATAGGAAGAATCCTTTGGCACCATGAGAAAAGAACCCACTAGAGACTAAGTTATTCACGCTTGCGTGGCCGGCTGGTGTGGGAAAACGTACGGCTACCATGTAGGCACCCGCTAAGATCAAACCAATAATGGCCACGATTTTAATGATGGCAAACCAAAACTCGGTTTCACCAAATGCGCCCACTGCCACGGAATTCAGCGTCAGTAGAATTCCCAACAAGACCAGTGCCGTCAACCATTGTGGTAGCCGGGGAAACCAAAATTGCATGTATTGGCCGGCGGCAGTAACTTCCGCCATGGCTAAAGCAATCCAGCAGACCCAGTAGGTCCAACCAGCCACAAAACTCATTTTATCACCCAAGTAGCGGTGAATAAAGTCAATATAAGAATGCACGTTTAAGTCGGAAAGCAATAGCTCGCCTAGGGCCCGCATGAGTAGAAAACACATCACACCCGTCGCTAAGTAAGCTAACAATATGGATGGTCCTGCCAAATGGATAGCTTGGCCAGAACCCAAGAAGAGTCCCGTCCCGATTGTCCCCCCAAGGGCAATCAGTTGGACGTGGCGACTCTGCAGGCCACGTGAAAACTCTTGATCCTGATTCTGTTGACTATCTTTCATCTTAATCGCCCCTTTGTTGAAATATATTATACACTGACGTATGAACAATGCTACCAGCAGTAACGGTTGGTTCGTTAAGCTAAGTAGCGAGCAATCCCGGTATAGAGTCATACATTTCAACTTAATTCATTTTAGATGAAATTCATTCATCTTTCAGTGAACAAAAAAGCCCCCCAGGGCAAACAGTCCTGGAAAGCCTCTGCTAAAGCTTATTTACGTAGACGCTCGATGTCTCGAACAATCATTAATTCTTCATCGGTTGGAATCAAGAGCGTCTTAATCTTTGAGCCTGCCTTACTAAGGTCACGTTCAACGCCCCGGATATCGTTCTTTTCAGGATCAACCCCGATACCGAAGTAAGCCAACTTGTCGGCTACTTCTTGGCGAATCATGATGTCGTTTTCACCAACACCGGCAGTGAAGACGATGGCATCAGCACCACCCAATTCTGCCAAGTATGAACCAACGTAACGAACGATCCGGTTGATGAACATATCACGAGCTAACTTAGCCCGTGGGTTCTTAGCTTGGACCTTTTCCAAATCACGCATGTCGGCTGAAACACCGGAAACCCCAACCAAGCCAGACTTCTTGTTCAAGATGTTAATCATATCGTTAGGCTTGTCAATGTTGAGCTTTTCCATCAGGTAGGCTACCAAGGAAGCATCAATGTCCCCTGACCGCGTTGCCATTTCAATCCCGGCCAGTGGCGTGAAGCCCATGGATGTGTCGAATGACTTACCATCTTTGATGGCAGTGATTGACCCACCAGCACCCAAGTGCATCGTAATCAATTTTAAGTCCTTCAATGGCTTACCCAACATAGCAGCGGCACGGTGAGCAACGTAACGGTGACTCGTTCCATGGGCCCCATACTTCCGAGCACCAAACTTTTCGTAGTATTCGTAAGGAATAGCGTACATGTAGTTTTCTTGTGGCATGGATGTGTGGAAAGATGTATCGAAGACAGCCACACTCAAAACGTTGGGCAGAATCTTCTTGAATGCCTTAATACCCATAGCAGCGGCTGGGTTGTGTAGTGGTGCATATTCAGACAAGTCTTCAATCTTTTGTAAGACGTCGTCGTCAATGATAGCAGAATCCTTGAATTCTTGACCACCAGCAACAACCCGGTGACCAACACCGGTGATCTCATTGAAGTCCGTGATGATCTTCAACTCAGTCAATTGGTCCAACATTAATTGAATGGCGGCGTTATGGTCGTTAACGTCTTCATGAGTTTCGTACTTTTGACCATCACCGTACTTAATTTCAACTAATGAGTTTCCTAAGCTGATTCGGTCAATCGCACCTTCGGCAATAACTTTTTCTTCAGGCATTTGGAACAGCTTGAACTTTAAGGTTGAGCTTCCGGCGTTAATAGCTAATGATTTTCCCATGTGGTGTTTTTCTCCTTTTTATGCACGATCCGTCAGTAGGTTCTGTTCTTCCCACTGAACAATCTCTGCGACAAACTTTTGAAATGCTGATTGATTCTTAAATGAGGGGAATTCACCCAACATTACTTGTTCAACTTGCTTGGCACCTGCGCCCGGCTTCTGGAGAATCAGAATCGCCTTCTGCGCGTTGGCATTGGCAAAGAGCTCGCTTGGTAGGTTCAATAAGCCCTGTAGGTAGGCGTGACCCGGCAACCACTTCAACATGCCGTGGGCCTCATCCGTCTGGAATAGCTGTGAAGGTACCAAGAAGACCCCGATACCCCCCTCAGTTAACTGATTTACCGCCTGTTCAAGCAACAGATGGTGAACAAATGAATGACCACTCGTCGCGCGTGTTTGGTAATTAGCTGCATTCTCATCAATTGGATAATAGCCAATTGGCAAGTCGGCAACAATCAAATCGCTAGCTGGAACCAACAACTGCTCCAACGCGTCCTGGTGGATCAATTCCACTGGTAAACGTTGAAGATCACTCGACGTCTGTGCAATGGCCAACATGGTATCATCGTTGTCCACCCCATAAGCATCGATCTTTCCAGCTACGACCGCCTTCAGTTGTGAAAACACTGCCGTTAACAGATTACCCGTACCCACCGTCAAATCAAGCAACGTTAAATGTTGTTTGTTCTTTTCCAGTCGGGTAACCAAGTATCCCATAATGTAAGCAATTGTATCAGGGGTCAATTGATGATTGGCTTGGATGTCATCGACGCGAATCGCCTTCAACATTGCCAATTGAACTGCCCGTCGAACCGTTTCGGCGTCATACGTCTGCCAATCGGCTTGTTGATACAAGTCGGTCAGCTGTTGAACGACCTTGGCCTCTGGCCGGCCGTCTTCAACTTGAACTTGTCCATTGAGGAGATTGTCTCCCGTTTCAATGAACGCATCTAAATAAGATGTGCTTAACGCAGATTGTAAAGTCATCGTTGATTCATCGAGGACCTTAAATAGCGTTTCGGTCTGTTCTTGTGACAGCACGCTTCGCCTCCTTGTGAAGTTTCCGTGACACGTTGTATCCGCTATCTATAGTACCGATTTTTGCGAACTTATTCAAGCAATCTTTGCGGCTAATCCTTATTTAGCGCGATTACGGGCGGACTTATCTGTGGTTTTTTTCACATGATAAGTATTCTGGCGCCGAATGGTTTCAGTCGCCTGATCGTAACGCGCAATCAAGGCATTAGTCGCTTGTCGTTGTGCAGCTGTGGCAACTATCACCACGGTCAATAGCAGGCTGACCCCGGTTAAAAGGAACAGAGCCCACAAGGTTAAGAATCCCTGCTGCCGCGTAAATCGAGGATGGTGCTGTGCCATGGTAATCCCTCCTGTTTGAGAGTCAACCGAACTAGCCCGCGCCGATCAACCTCAGTCCACTTAACCTCCGTCACCCGTTTCAACAGTGGATCATACCCCTGTTTCTGTTCATTAGTTAACCGTAAGATATTATGATTGTCTCGCCAGATTGAGATTGCTTTGTTGCTCGGCGTACTTTGGGTATCCCACAGCTGCAGTTCAGTGGGTAACACTCGCCGAATCCGGTACCGGTGTGGTTGTTCCAACACCGTAACTGCTTGAAACCAAGCCAATGAATCCTGTCGAACAGGCCTTAAAAGAATGCGATCAATTCCATTAGCCACGACGAACATTCCTGCAGCAATTGCCAAGGCCAAAATTGCTTCAAATAGGCTAAAACCTTGATGACACTTCATTCTTGCGCCCATTTTAGTAACGCCTGATCATGCCGAAGACGAGCTCGAAGCAAACGTTCTTCACGTGCGTGCGTTTGCCGCTGCACGACCAGAACGGTTTGTGTAACCAGTCCCACCGTCAAGGCGACGACGGCTAACGCGATTAAGGCGTCAGGCAGGAGAAAGCCCTGATGATCGTCGTTGCTGTGCTGATTCCACATGAATGAGGTTTCCTCCCAACTGTACTGTTTGATACCACCAGCAACGATACGTGGTGCTGTACCACTCCACCAATCGCGGTGCGGTGCCATGGTGCGGCAACAGTTGCCAACTAGACTCCCCGCCACGCCATTTCAACGTCGTCGGGGGCCGCAATCGGTTCAGCACTCTTCCAGAACGACTCTCTCGCAGCGTCGTAGTCCCAGTCTTCTGTTCAATTGACAAACGCAACGGCTGCTTTAGTTGAATAGCCTGTTGACGGCCAGCTTGCCAAATTCGTTGCCACGCTGGCCAAAAGGCTTGTTCAGCAGCCATGTTGGTTCGCCGATTACTCTGGAAACCCACTAGGGTAGTCAAACTGGTGACGACTGCCAATACCAGCAACATTTCATATAGCGTGAACCCCCGGCGCTCAACCACGTGGCGGAATCTTTTCTTGTTCCGCTTGTTTGACTTGAGCCGGCGTCAGGTAGTGGTCCCGTTCCAAATCAGCATAGCTCACGCTGACTGCCCCAGCATGGTCGTCTAGATAGGCCGTGACTTGTCCTTGAACCACCGTCTCCATCGCACTTTTATGAATTCGTTGCGCTCGATGTCGCTGACCACTTAGATTTGGCAGGATAATCAAAATCAGTAGCGAAATAATGAATAGCACAATTGTCATTTCAACCAAGGTAAATCCCCTTCTCCTCTGCACTACATAACCCCCTGCAAATTTGTATACATGGGAAGCAACAAGCTCAAATACGCCCCGACAATCATTAATGCAACCACCGTTAATAAGATTGGTTGCACGAGAGCCAACGTCTGCTCACTGGCTTGAACCAGCTCTCGATAACGTAAATCACTGTAGAGCTGAAGTTCCCTAGCCAACTGATCATTGGTGCTCCCCTTCTGGAGCAAAATAACGAGTTGGTTCGGCACGTAAGCCTGTTGCCGCAACCAACCAACTGGCGACTGACCGGCACCTAATTGACTAGACAAAGTCACAGCCAGCTGATGCAACAACGCTTGCTCTGGTAACTGAATGAGGACAGTAATCATTTGCTTAACGCTCAGGCCGCTGTTCACTAACTGACTCAAACTAGCCGCCAAATAATACGCATAGTACGCCCGACAAAGTCGTCCTATCAAGGGTAACCGCAGATACCAGCTAGCCAAAGTCAATCGGGATTGTTGACGCCACCAACGATAACTCGTCACTCCAAAGCACACGAAACCGATGACGCTCATCAATATCAGGTACTGACCCGCAGCAAAGGTTGTCGTCCGCTGTGGGGCAATCTCTTGCTGGAGCTGTGGTAGAATTCCCACCTGAAGCGTGACAAATAATCCCAACATCCCCAGCAGAAGTGCAAACGGGTAGAAAAGCAATTGGTGCAGGCGTTTCTTCTGAGTAGCCATCAACCTTAGGAGCGTAGCCGCCTGATTTAGTGCCGGACCAAGCTCACCATACGTCGCGGTTAACCGTAGCTGATAGAACACGTTAGGCTGTAAATACGGCGCTAAACTGGCCACAAAATTAGTCCCTTCCGCCAGTTCAGTGGCTACTTGAGCCACACTTTCAGGTAGGTCAGCCTTTACCTCTCGACTGAAAGCGATCGCCTGGCGCAGAGAAAACCCACTCGCCAATTGATCAGCTAGTAACTGGCAAAATTGCAGCTGACTAGCTAATGGCCACTTAACCGTAGCGGAGTTGCCGAGCCACTTCTTGTGAAACTTCGCCGTTAATCCGCGCCATCTCAAGAGCTTCCCACCACCTTTCAGAAAATTCTAACCGCTGCTTTTTTTGCAGTTCTCGTCCGGTGACAATGTCTAATAAGACTGCTGGCCCGCCAGTTATTCTGGGAACTAGCCGCTGATAGCTCGTCATCGTCAAGACTTGCTGTAACTGATTCAGTGACACACCAAGTTCTGCCAGCCGAGTCAGCACGCCACCAGCGCTGCGCGCGTGTACTGTACTAAGCACTAAGTGGCCACTCAACGCCGCGCGCACCGCTGTCTGAGCCGTCTCTGCATCTCGAATCTCACCAATAATAAACACGTCCGGTCGATGGCGTAATCCCACTTTTAAAAGTTCGGGGTAGGTCATCCCTGCAGCAACGTTAACCTGTAGCTGAACAAAACTAGTCTCCCGAATCTCCACCGGATCTTCAATGGTCAATATCATAGCAGTCTGCTCTAGTTCGCGGGCTGTCAAATACATCGTGGTCGTCTTACCGGAACCAGTTGGCCCAGCAAAAACCATCAATCCCCGTTGCTGTGCTAATTGGATCAACCTGGTTGGCTGACGGGCATCCAGAAAAGCCATGTTCCCAGAAAAATAGGGGTAGATTATCCGTATCACCAACGACTCACGGGCCGCATAGTCCCCCACCGTTGAAAATCTTAGTTCCAAGTCCCCACCTTTTCCCGTCCAATTCAGGGCACCCACCTGAGGTCGCCGTTGGTCACTAATTGCCATATTGGCCTGAAACTTGAGATAAGAAATAAGTTGTTCTCCAATCGTTCGACTAACCTCACGCCACAACTGAACCGTTTGTGCATAGCGCAATCGTATCAAATACCCTGTTGCTTGCGGTAACACATATATATCGGAGGCTCGCACCGCAACTGCCGCTGCTAGCATTTCATCAATCACCCGTTTTATCACACGCTCACTCTCCTGCCCCTTTTAAGTTAACTCCGTAAAAGCCAGCCATTTATTTTTAATTTCAGCAAAAAAGGTTCAGAAATTTCTGAACCTCTTCGTCACTACTACTAATTATCTAATGTTTCTGATTGCTGCTTATCAAACTGACGCACAAATCGTAGGCTAATTGCGCCCACACTCAGAACTAAGATCACACATGCTGCACTTAGCCCCATTGTTAAAACGGTCGTGCTGATTCCCATTCCACTCAGTGCTTGCGACAGGCCGAGGTTCGCGTAAGTTACTGGCAAGAATTTAGCCAGTGGTGCATATAATGTTCTCACCGTTTGACTAGGAAAGATGCCATTGGCCACACAAAGCTGCAGGAAGAAGAGTCCACCGACCACGAACACTGCTAACCGTCCGAGGTACACCCGCAACGCTAATTCAACACTCAACACCGTCACGGCAAAGAGCGTCGTCCAAC
Source organism: Levilactobacillus yonginensis (assembly GCF_964065165.1). Taxonomy (NCBI): domain Bacteria; kingdom Bacillati; phylum Bacillota; class Bacilli; order Lactobacillales; family Lactobacillaceae; genus Levilactobacillus; species Levilactobacillus yonginensis. Next base: position 769,053 of record NZ_OZ061549.1, read on the forward strand.
CCATGAAAGCAAGCGGATGAACAGCATGAAGCATCACTCCGAGCAGACCACTGGTCAACAGACCTTGGAGGACGACCCAGCCAGTCAGGTTCAAGAGTTGTCTTGGCGTGCGTAACCGTTGGCAAATATCAAAGAATACTACTAACACGGTCAGTCCTAAGAACGTCATCATCGCTACCACAAAGGGCGCAATTGCATGACCAAAGTTCGGCACATAACTAAAACGCTGATGATCCAAGTCCGAAGGTGCTGCAAACATTTCTGCCATTCGACTTGTCAGTGGCTGAGCACTGATTTTATCGGCACCCCCTTGTAATGATTGGGCCAAAGTTCCATTGCCATCAGAGACTTTCTTCGCCCCGGCAACCAATTTATCTGAATTCTGATCCAGCTTTTGCGAACCAGTAGCCAGTCGACCAATCCCTTTGACCAGAGCAGGCGTCTGACCATTCAAGGTGGTCAGTCCATTACTAAGCTGATGACCACCTGCAGTTAATTGCGAGACACCAGCGACCAGCAGAGGAACTTGACCGTTTAACCGATCCAGGCCGCCTTGCAATTGACCCGCACCATTGACAACACTACCGGCTCCCGTAGTAAGTCGTTGCAACCCATTGGTCAGTGCTGGCAACTGGGCATTTAACGTGGTTAAGCCATCGGCCACTTGTAACGAACCATTCGCCAAGCTCGTTATGCCACCTTGGAGGACGGGCATTTGACCATTTACCTGCTGGAGGCCCGTTGTCAGCTGTTGTGAGCCATTTAGTAATTTCCCAACACCAGTCGTGAGGGTCGGCATCCCTTGAGCCATTTCAGCCGTTCCTGCCACCAATTTAGAAGTGCCCGCTGTCAATGCTAGACTTTTATCTTTCAGCTGACGACTCCCCTGCGCAAGTTGGCCAACACCAGCCGTTAGATCCGGCGTCTGTTGTTTAACCTGATCTAACCCAGCAGCCAATTTTTGGGAGCCACTAATTAAAGCCGCATATTGACTCGCCAGACTCTTATCAGATGTATTCACCTTCGTATTTAACCCACTCAGCGCGGCACTCTGTAACGCTAGCGCTTGTCCCAATTCGCTGAATCCACCCTGTATCGTTTGTACATCCGCCTTTAACTTCTTCAAAGCAATCGTAGCCGCTGAAGAATTGGCGGACGAGTCATCAAGCGCTACTAGCTGACTTTGAAGCTTAGCCATGGCTCGCTGAGTCATTACAGTTGGTGCAGTTGACCGTTGATCACTAGCAGCCACCAACTTTTGAGCAGCCACAGTCACTGCCTGTTTGGCCGACGAGTCAGTGCTACTTCGCGACGTACCAGCATTTGCCAGTGCTGACTTCATCGCCGCCTGCTGTTCTGCGGTCATTTTAGTCTTAGCCGCAACAGCCGTCACCTTAGCATCAATCTGGCTCTGCGACAGTCCAGCATCACTTGCATGCGAATCGTCCAAATTAGCCACTGCCTGCGTCAGGTTTGCCGCTGCCTGGGAGGTGGCATTGCCAGTTCCCGTTGAATCAGTACCACCCGCCTGACGTCGTAACTGAGCAACGTTGTTCTGGACGGCTTGTAAAGAATCGCTTGCAGTCGTGCTGTCAGAAGTAATTGCTTGTTCCAGGGCTGCCAGGTCCTGCGTCAATACGGACGTCGCGTTGGCAGTCACAGCAATAAACTTCTGCTGGCCAGTTGCTGAACCGCTAGCTAAAGCTTGAACACCCTTAGACAGATCTGTTATACCTTTTTGTCCGCCCTGAACGCTCTTATTCAAATCATCAGAACCCACAGCTAACCGCTCAATTGCTTGGGTTAAAGTTTGAGATTTGGTATTCAACGCCTGAAGACCAGTATTCAACTGGTAAACCCCATTCGTATACTTAACTGTACTCATGGCTAAGAGCTGACTACCATCTTGTAGCTGCACGACGCCGGACGCAAGAGCACCACTCTTGGCATTTAGTTGCTGCAATCCGGTTGTTACTTGTTGGGAACCGTTATCCAGTCGTGAAATACCTGGTGCCAAGGGACTTACCTTCGTTTCTAGTTGGTGCATCCCATTATTCACTCGGCGTGCTCCCACAGCTAGCTGCCGAACACCAGGTGCCAAACGCCCTGTCTTCGTGGTCAGTTGCTCTGCACCATCAGCAACCTTAGCAGCACCCGTTGTCAAACGCTTAGACCCGGTATCCAGTCGTAAAACACCAGTTGCTAACGGTTGCGTCTTCGCGTGGAGCTGGTCCAACCCAGTCGTCAATTTCCCAGCCCCAGTTGTGAGACGCTGTACACCAACCGGCAGCGTCTGAACTTTTGTTGACAGCTGAAGCACCCCTTTGTTCAAGTTGTGAACCCCAGTGGTATAAGCATTTAAGCCATCAGATAACGTCACGGTCCCATTCTTTAACTGCGTAGCCCCCGTTGCTGCCCGTTGAAAGCCCTGACCACTGTGCTTGATCTGCTGAAACATGCTCAATGCGTACGCCTTCGTCACAGCTTGGCGTACGGCCTGGTTCAATTGAGTAGCACCAGTTTGACTGATAATGCCACCAATATAGTTCAGCGAATCATTCGTCGCATACGACAGCTTCATGGGCTGGGGCTGTGCATCCGTCACCGTCTTGGCATGTTGGGAAAAGTTCTTAGGAATCGTTATGACCGTGTAGTATCGGTTCCGTTTCATTCCCGCCGCCGCTTCACTCGCAGATAGAAAACGCCAGCCCAGTTCATGATTTTGCTTTAACTGGCTCACGACATTGTCCCCCACAGCCAGTCGTTTTCCCTGATAATTAACTGGCTGATCCAAATTAACCACGGCCACTGGCAGCTTGGCAGTTTGCCCAAATGGGTCCCAGAAGGACCGAATGAGTAGACTCGCACAGATAACTGGCAGCACCAGGCTGGCGGCTAACACCCACCCAGCAACTCCGTTCTTCCTTAATTTTTTCAAATTCATAACACCCCTCAAAAGTATATGGCATGTTGTATTAGACTGCATGGCACCCAACGTTTTTCAGAAAATATAATAAATTAGTATATGGCATGTTGCTTTTAATCAAAAAAAACGCGGGGCCACAAAGCCCTACCATAGCTTTGCAGTTTACGCCTTCCATTTTTAGATTGCAAGGCTCATTTTCGCTGGAGATATAACAAAACCCGTTACCAGGTCAATCCTAGTAACGGGTTTGCTAACGAAAAGTTTTCGATAAACCTATTCCACACCGTCAGGTAAAACGGCAGCTTCGTAGACATCAGAAACGTCATCGTTGTCTTCCAATTCTTCAATTAAACCTTGGTATTGAGAAGCCTTGGCTTCTGGAACTTCAGTCGTGTTTTGTGGGAACATCCGAACTTCAGCGGTGTCCAGTGAATACCCTTTTTCTTGAAGGGCATCACGAACAGCGATTTCACTCGAAGGATCCGTGTAGATCTTGAACTCATCATCCGTGGTTTCCATGTCATCCGCCCCGGCGTCCAAAGCATCCATCAACATCGTATCTTCATCCGTATCCAAGCCGTCACGTAAGATAACAATGTAACCCTTACGGTCGAACATGTATGAAACGGAACCTGCTGCACCGAGTGCGCCACCGTGGTGCGTGAAGGCAGAACGAACAGCCGCAGCCGTCCGGTTCTTGTTATCCGTTAAGGCAGCAACCATGATTGCTGTCCCGGCTGGACCGTAGCCTTCGTAGGTGATTTCTTCGAACTTGGCGCCACCAACACCAGAAGCTTTGTCTAAAGCCCGCTTGATGTTTTCCTTAGGCATGTTAGCTGCCCGCGCCTTGTCCATTTCCAAACGAAGTTGAGGGTTACCGTCGGGATCAGGACCACCTGCTTTTGCAGCTTGGTACAAATCACGTGAGATTTTTTGGAAGATTTTTCCACGTTTTGCATCCTGAGCATTTTTCCGGCCCTGGATGTTATGCCATTTTGAATGTCCTGACATCGTAACTCCTCTTTTCTAAAATTTTTTAGATATCCGTATAAAACAGACACTGTTTATGTTAGCACTTACTTTCAATTCATTCAATTAAATAACTCGGCTTTTTGAAATTCACTTCAAAATGTATAAGTTTTATGACATTCGCTCTAGAATCAGGCATTTACCCATGTTTATTCGGATATCTTATGTATAAAAACTAATTATTTAAAATAAATCTTGCATAAATACACGAAAGCCACTATACTCAATACATCAACAAATGAAGAGGAGCAATTATATATGAAAAAGAAACTAATCTTATTGCTCGCCCTCGTCTTAACAATCGTGACTGGCTTCACCACGCTGTCTTCAACGACAGCCAATGCCGCCACGGATAACTCGCTGACGAAGGTCGAGAAAAAGGGGACGTTGGTCATGGGAACTTCCCCTGACTACCCACCGTATGAATTCCAAGCTACCGTTCACGGCAAGTCGAAAATCGTCGGCATGGACGTAGCCGTTGGGAAGAAAATTGCCAAGGATATGGGCGTGAAGCTCGTGGTTAAATCCATGTCCTTTGACTCCCTCCTGGTTGCCTTGCAAACCGGTAAGGTTGACATGGTCATCTCCGGAATGAACCCAACTCCCGCTCGGAAGAAGAATGTTGATTTTACCCACACCTACTACCAAGGTGGCTACAGCATTGTCATCAATAAATCCGACAAAGGTATCTATAAAGACAAGGATTCCTTCGTCGGTAAGACTATTGGTGCTCAAACCGGTTCGACTATGTATAATGAATCCAAGAAGCAAACGTCAGGTACGACTGTCAAAGGCATGACCTCCGTTTCCGACTTGATTCTGGCTTTGCAAAGCCACAAGATTCAAGGGGTAGCCATGGAAAAGCCTTCAGCTCAAGCCTACGTGGCTAACAACAAGGAACTGGCCGCTATTCCAAGTAAATTTGATTTAAGTGCTTCCGATACTAGTGCTTCCGTTGCCTTTGCTAAGGGATCTGACGCTCTGGTTGCCAAGGCTAACAAGTCCGTTGACCAGATTAAGAACCAGAACCTGGTTAACAAGAATTACCTCCCCGCTGCTGGGAAGTACTTGAAGACCAACACCGTCAACACCAGCATGCTCCACTACTGGAAGGCCTTCCTGACTGGGATTGAATACACCTTGATCATCACGGTCTGCTCCGTCTTCTTTGGATTTATCCTTGGGGTCATCTTAGCCCTAGCACGGATGGGTCAGGGCGGCGTTGTTCGGACGGGTCTCCGTTGGTTAGCAACAGCTTACGTTGAATTCATCCGGGGGACACCTATGATGGTTCAAGTCATGTTCGTCTACTTCGGCTTAGGCCTCATTGTAAACTTACCGGCCTTGACATCCGGGATCATTGCCATTTCACTAAACTCTGGTGCTTACGTGGCTGAATACATTCGTGGTGGGATCAACTCCGTAGATGATGGTCAAACAGAAGCCGCACGGAGCCTAGGGATGTCCAGTGGTGCTACTATGCGTTTCGTAGTCTTACCACAAGCCTTGAAGAACATCTGGCCTTCATTAGGAAACGAATTTATTACCTTGATCAAGGATAGTTCCATCGTTTCCATCATCGGGGTCTCCGAATTGATTTTCCAAAGCAACATTGTCCGGTCTGACACTTACCGGGGGGTTGCTCCAATCGCCGTCATCATGGTCCTCTACTTTGTTCTGACGTTCACGGCGTCCCGGATCTTAAACTACTTCGAAAGGAGAATGCAGCATGACTAAACCAATTATTGAGGTTAAGAACCTCGCCAAAAGCTTTGGCAAAAATGACGTGTTGAAAGACATTACGGAACAAGTAAATCCTGGCCAAGTCATCGTTGTCATTGGTCCTTCCGGTGGTGGGAAGTCAACCTTCCTTCGCTGCCTCAACCTGTTAGAAACGCCCAACAGTGGTGAAGTTGATTTCGATGGCCAGAATTTGACCACCCTCGATACCAAAAAAGTCAATGAATTACGGGAACAAATGGGAATGGTCTTCCAAGGATTCAACCTCTTCCCTAACATGACTGTCTTAGAAAACATCAAGCTGGCACCCATGAAAGTCAAAGGCATGGACGATGCAGCGGCCACCAAACGGGCCCACGAACTGCTCGACCAAGTTAACCTGGATGATCACGCCGACGCCTTCCCTAGCAGCTTATCTGGTGGGCAAGCACAACGGGTTGCCATTGCCCGGGCACTAGCAATGGACCCAAAGGTGATGCTGTTTGACGAACCCACTTCTGCCTTGGACCCTGAAATGGTCGGCGAAGTGTTGAACGTTATGCAAGAATTAGCCAACCAGGGCATGACGATGGTTGTGGTTACCCACGAAATGGGCTTTGCCAAATCCGTGGCCGACCGCGTCTGGTTCATGGCCGATGGCTACATTCAAGAAAACAACACTCCAGACGAATTCTTCAGCAATCCCCAAACGGATCGGGCTAAAGACTTCCTCTCTAAGATTCTGATGTAAACCTACACCGAAGCGCTACGCAACTGATTAGAATCAGTTGCGTAGCGCTTTTGGTGTCCAGCTAACGGTTAAACACCCACTATGCCTGACACAACAAGGATTGGCTATTTGGTGTTTAGTCAGACATAGTGGGAAATTGCCGTCTTACCATGCGCCAAATTTGGACCGGAACGCGGTGGGTAGGACCAATTTCAAGTCGATAACACCCTACTATTCTTGGCTTGACAACGATTTTCAAACTTTCCCCGTCATCCCCAGCCTATCAAAAAGGACCAGCCAATCACGTTCACTTTAGTATAGAACGTTTACTGACTTGGTCCCTATTTTCATGTCTTAAGTTACTCACCGAATGCTGCGAACGTAGGTGCCATTCGCCGTCACGTAACCGCCGCTAACCTGGTAACGAAGCGTATCGCCCTTGCTAAAGTTATTGGCATTGGAATACATCCAACCCTTAACCTTCAGAACCGTGCCACGTCGGTAGTGCCCATTTTTCTTAGTGAAATTAGCCGTTTGATACCGGTTGATTCCCCGCCGAACACGAACGCTCTTTGCTCGCTGTTGCTTCCCTGACTGAACCAATTGCTTGTTCGCAGTAATGTAGCGGCCATTGCTGAGGACAAATCGGTTTGTCAGGTTATGGGAAACAATCCGCTTGACCTTCAGCACCTGACCTTGCTTGTAGTGGGCCCGCTTACCTGTTAACGTCTTCTTACTGTAAGCGTTGATACCCTTGGGATTGATCACCGTAACTGTCTGGTGCTTGCTTGCGTAGTAGACGGGCACCGTGTAGGTCGCGTTAGCCGTCACGTAACCGGTCTTTCCAGCAGTCTTGCTGTGATGGTTGACATCCTTCACCCGGTATCGCTTAACCCCGTTTTTAGACTTCGCGTAACCCGTCACCACAAACATCGGCCGATTTGTCCGCGACTTTTGGTGATACCACTGCTTGCGCGCTTTATTGGTAAAAGTGGCTTGTTTGTAGAGACCAATCTTCTTAGTAGCGTAAATAACGGTCCCCTTTGGCACAGCAGTGGCCCCCGCCGAGCCCGTCTGAATCACAGCATCATAAGTATAAGTCACTGACTGAGCTGAACTGGTAAATTTACCAGTCGCATTTGCTGGTGCCTTGGTCAGCTTATAGCCCGAAATTGTTTGCGCCTCAGACTTGTATTCAGCTCCGAGCTCACCCGTCAAAATCTTATCAGCCGCAATTGACTTACCATCAGTGTCAACGTAATGGACGGTAACGGGCTGACTCTTAGCTGGTGTTGGTTTCTCAGTTGTCGGTGGCGTGACTACCTCTTCAAACCAGGAACTGTACGTAGCAAAGTTTGTGAAGAATCCCCCATCAAGTTGATACGTTCCATCCGCTTGCTTCTTTAAGAAATCCGTCATTGGTTGCTTTGCCCGAGCAAGCGTTTGCCGTTCGGTGGCGGCTGGATCGATTTTTAACACGTCTGCTTCAGGTACATCGTTCAAGTAAGCATTGGTCCGGCCACCTTGGTAAAAGGCCTTAAACATCGCATCAAATGCCGAATCCTGCGAGCTATCCAAAGCGAATATTCTGTCAAAGGTGACAATTTGTTCGTCACCACCCGGCAGCTTGGCTAAACGTGGTCTAAGATTGTCCTCATAACTTTGTTGTAGCTCCTCCCGCGTAATTTGTTTTGTCGTGTATTTGCCAGATTCACTGAGCAACCATGCAGTTACATAGGCAGCGTTTCCCATCGATTCAAGATAGCTTTCCTTGCTCATACCATCGGGAATATCACCAGATTCCTCCGCCTGTCTAAACTCAAAATCGATCAACGATTCCCCTGACAGTAGGTTGATATCTTGAAGAGCTTGTCGATAGCTATTAAGAACATCTTCAAGGCCAGGTGTATCTGGATACAGAGCGGCCAACTCGTGTAAATACGTTTGATTTTCAAGCTGGTCAGCATTCAAGGTCGTTGGTAGCTTGGGGAACCAATAAACTTTGACGTTCCCCGTCTTACTCCCCATCAACGTGTACGGCATCTCCATTGATCCCACCGAATACGTCTGCCCTGTGCGGATCGTCGTTCCCTGTGTAACTGGCAAGCCCGAGTTAGTCGTCTCGGCATTGGCAGTCACTGGGCTAACGAGCCCCCCTAATAACAACAACGTTAATCCTGAAACTGTTAGTCGTTTGGTTGTGCGGTTCATTTAGCTCACCCCGTTTACTTTTATCATCTTCATCTAGTAGCAGTATATCATATAATGAACAAAATTTGGTAATCGTTTTCATTATTAAATACTGGTATAGAGCGATTCTTGCACTATTATTCGTTTGGAAATCCGACTAACTATTACCACCACACGTCAGCAGTGTTGTCGTAATCAGGTGATAACCGGATTAGTCTTTGTCATGCATAACCTAACACCCATCGGTCTATTCAAAATTGGTTATAAAAAAAAGATTCAGCCACAGCTGAATCTTCTAAACGATTATTTAGTTGACCGAACAAAGCGCTGATTGGCCGTAATATATCCCCCACTAACTTGGTAGCGTAGACTATCGCCCTTGCTGAAGTTATTGGCGTTGGAATCCGTCCAGCCCTTAACCTTCAGGACCGTTCCAGCACTATAGTGATGATTGCGCTTGGTGAGGTTCGCCGTCTGATAGCGGTTGATGCCGCGCTTGACCGTAACTCGCTTAGGCATCGTCCGCTTACCAGCCTGAACCAGCTGTTTGTTAGCCGTAATGTAACGCCCATTGCTCAGGACAAAGCGGGTCGTCAGGTTATGCGACACAATCTTCTTGACCTTCAAAACCTGTCCTTGCCGGTAGTGTGTCTGCTTACCGGTCAACGTCTTCTTACTATAAGCATTGATGCCCTTAGGATTAATGACCGTGATCTGATTGTGCTTAGTTGCGTAGTAGACCGGTACCGTGTACTTGGCGTTAGCCGTGACATAACCCGTCTTGCCGACCGTCTTACTGTGGTGGTTAACGTCTCTGACCTTGTAACGCTTAACGCCGTTCTTAGACTTGGCGTAACCCGTCACAACAAACATTGGTCGGTTCATCCGTGATTTCCGCTGGTACCATTGCTGGCGGGCCTGCTTAGTAAACGTTGCTTGCTTGTACAAACCGATTTTCTTCGTCGCGTAGATTACCGTTCCCTTAGGGGCAATCGTTGCTCCCGCAGAACCGCTCTGAACAACGGCATCATAAGTGTACGTCACTGACTGAGCGGAACCGGTAAACTTGCCAGTTGCGTTCGCTGGCATCTTACTTAACTTATACCCGGAAACATCCTGGGCTTCGGCATGATAAGAATCGCCAAGCTTTCCAGTTAAGGTCTTGTCTGCCGCAATCTGATGACCATCAACATCAACGAAATGGACGGTAACGGGTTGACTCTTGGCTGGCGTTGGGTCGGTCGGTGTCGTAGTTTCCTGATCTACCCCTTCAACAAAAATTGCAATACCCGCTCCACCAATTTGTGTAACAGACTGACCTAAGACGTATGTCCCATCTGCCTGTTTCAAAAAAGCCGTACTCATCGGTGCATTATACGCCGCCAGCATAGCCTTGTAAGTCCCATCGGCATTAATTTTTGCAAGGCGGTCACGAGAAACCTGAGGCCCAAACAAGCTTTCGACTGCTATGTCAGTCGCCTGCGTCATTTTTGTGGCAAAATCATCGGCACTCTTCACATTAACCAGATCCTGATAATTTTCAAACTGTGCTTTTAAGCGATCATTCGAATCAATTTTTAGGCTGGCTTCAACCAAAGGTGTCACTTCTGCTTTAAAGCTTTTCTGAACATCGGACTGGGTAAGTTTTCCATCCTCAAACTTAGTTCCTGCACCAATAATCCAAGCCATCATTGCACTGTTCGCAGCCACTAATTCTGCATGAACCTTAGTACCACTAATTTCTGACATATAGTCGATGATACTTTGGCTTGAATTCTGTTTTCCCGCGAATCTTTCAGCAGCGGCATCTTCAATCTGGCCACCACTGTTAGCAATTCCAGCAAGGTCTTTGTCATTCGGGTATTGTGCGATAACCCACTCACGATAATCAGCCTGCTGCAGCTTCTGCACCGATAAAGTAGCTGGTAACTTGGGATACCGATAAACTCGTGTTTCTTTGCCATTACTAGCTCGCAGACTGACGTAAGGCATTTCAAAGCCACTCACTTTAAGATCCGCGCTGGTAGCATCCTTCGTGCTGGTGGTTGTAGGCGCCGAGCTAGTCGTATCGGCACTGGCAACACTGGGAGTCACGATACCACCTAGTAATAGTAACGTTAACCCAGAAACTGTCACTTGTTTCAAAATTCGATTCATTTAGCACACCCCGTTTACTTTTCTCTTATTTATTAACTGCTACTATAGCATATTCGCAGGTGAAATAACAGGACAAATCAAGCAATAGCAATATCCTGGGGACTTTAAATGAAAATTCAATGAATAAATAGCACCTCTTTAGCGGATTGCACACCTCGTACAAATTGGACCGGATTGAGAAGTTATTTGGGGTAATTTGTTTATCCTGAAAACGTTTTTTTGCTAATCTTTTCGCCTAAATCCTAATTTTCTTCGTTTTCATCGCCCTTACATTCTCAGCCATCATTTACCCAACTCAAAAAGGACTCGTCCATAACCAAAACATGGCTGAGTCCTTTCGTGACTTCTTAAGATTTTAATGAGCAATTGATTTTAACCATCAATTTAGTTGTGCCGACGTTTCCGCCAACCAGCAAGGCTCAAGCTCCCCAACGCTAATCCGAGAACGGACCACCAAGGCGTCCGTTCTTCATTCGTCTGCGGTAAGGTTGTCGTCGCCTGATTGTCAGCAGTTGGTTGGGACTGAGCCGTTGCGAACCCACCCGCTTTAACAGTAACGGTAGCACCTGCGCCGCCGGTCATGATACCACCGGTGGTACCAGTAGCAGGATTGGCGTTACTGGTACCTCGCGTAATCATAGCTGCTGAGCCACCATCGTGAACCTGCAAGTACTGGTCAATCGACTTTTGTACTTTTTGGGTTGGCTTAATCGCTGAACTAGGGTACCGCACGTCCTGATCACTAACGACGTGTTCTTTATCCTTGTCGTCCGGCTTAATTGGGTCCACTGGGTCAGTGGGATCTACGGGATCAGTGGGATCAACTGTCCCCGAACCATTGTCGCCGGAACCCCCATTACCATTCCCGTTACCACCGGTTGAAGCTGGCTTAACGGTCAGGTTTACGGTAATCGTTTGCCCCCCAAAGCTTAACTTGACGGGATAGGTCCCAGGAACGGTCAAATCTGCTCCCTGCAAGTCCACCGCAATCTGATTAGCTGATACGGCCAGCGCGTTCTCATCAGTAGCGGTCGCCCCAAAGACACTGGCCGTTGGTGTGGCATCGCCCACTGTGATCGTGCCGTCCTTCCCAGTCAAGGTCACTTCAGCTGGCGTAATTGTCAGACTAGCCGGCACGTAGGTGACGTTGTAATTAGCACTGGCAGGAACTGACAACGTGTAAGCATACGTCCCGACCTTTTCACCAGCCACCCGTGTATATGACACGGTCAACGGGAAGTCGGCCAATGGCGTTCCGGTCGCATCGCTGTCGTCGGTGATCGTAAAGGTTGGCACAGGGTCAGCAGTTCCGGCCACCTTGGTCGCTCCGTCATCATTCATAGTTACCGTAAAGTTGGCTGGAACAATACTCAGTGTTGCATTTGAATCTTTCTCCGTCCAATCAAAGAGGTCGGCCGCATCTGCTTCACTTTGAACCCGCGCAATGGCGTCTGGGTCGAGCACTACTTGATAGATGCCAACGTTAGGGACGCTACTCATTGCCGTTGCCCCTACGGAATCCAGAAGATTATTGGCATTCGTATCATTCGTTGGCACTAACTCTAAGTCGCCATCCTTCAAGGTGTAGACAAATCCGTCGGACATGGTAATTTGATAATTGCTAGCCTTCAACGTTGGTGTCTCACCATTGTAGATCACCTCTTGATTCCCAGTTAAGGTATACGTTCCCTTACGCTTGGAAACCGTCAATGTAATCGTCTGGGCATTCTTCGTGTCACCCTGATACATGTAGGTAACCTGGTAAACACCTGGTGCTTGCGTAACTAGGTCGGCATCAATAGGCTCACCAGCAGCGGTCTTGACCGTGACCGTTAAATCACTGTACTTCAAACTAGTACCATCTTGCAATTCTGCGCTCACAAAGTTTGATTCCGGTGTCCAGTTATCCTTGTACCAAGCCTGACCATCCACCACTTTAATTTTCGGATCGTTCAGAACGACTTGGTAGGCCCCGGCGTAAGTCACACCCAGATCATCCGTTAAGGACCAGTCGAACCGGAAATTAGCCGTTTGATCTGGAATATTAAATGTCCCGAGAGCGGGATTATACGTGACACCGTTAGTCAATGACGTCACCACCAAGTCCTTGTTCGTCAAACGACCCACCTGGGTGTCGAACAAGGTGTCGATCGTCACGCTACTCGAATTGCCGAAATAAGCGGCGTACTGGTTCATTGCCAGCGAACTATCACCCACACCCGTGTGCAATTGCGTGATTCGGTTGTAGCTGAAAGCATCCGTTCCAACCGTGGCGCCAGCGGGGACCGTTACGCCGTTGAGTTGGTTCCCATAGAAGGCCTTGGCGTCAACTGAGGTGACCGTACTTGGAAGGTCCAAGCTGCCACTCAATTCATTATAGGTAAAGGCTCCCTCGCCAATTGATGTTAAGCCCTTGTTTAACACAACGTTCTCTAGGTGGCTCCCGGCAAAGGCATAGTTGCCAATGGACGTAACACCATCAGGCAGAACAAAGAGCGGATTACCATCTGCGTCCGTTTGACCAGAGCTTTCGACCCCAGAATATTCAAACGCCCCGTTGCCAATCGTCGTCAGATTCGCGGCTTTGCTGGTATCAACCGTTGTGAGTGCATCATCGTAGGTGAAGGCATTGGCCCCAATGCTCTGAAGACTGGCCGGCAAGACAAAGCTTGTCAATGCCGAATTAGCTAAGAAGGCTTGGTTACCAATCGTTGTGACCGTATCCGGCAATGTAATGTCGTTTAGAACGGAATCATAAATAAAGGCATTGTTGCTCACAGTGGTCAACCGGCTGCCCTCAGCAAATGTCACAGTCGTCAGGCCACCAACCGTGTTCCCATCGGCATCCTTCAAGTTATCGGCAGTGAAGGCACCACTGCCGATAACCAGCAGATTCGCTGGCAAATTCAACGTAATGAGATGGCCGTCATAGGCAAAGGCATTTGCACCGATCGTCAAATCAGCGTCAGCCTCGCCCCCCGCAAAGATTACGTCGGCCAAGCTGAGGTTAGACTCAAAAGCCCCATCACCAATTGATGTCAGATTAGCTGGAAGCTGAACAGCCGTTAAGCCGGACGCATAAAATCCATTATTCCCGATTGTCGTCAAATGGCTATCACTAGGAATGGTCAGCGAAGCCAAAGCGGCCGCACCAGCAAAAGTACTATCGCCAATGGAAGTCACGTTACTCCCCAGTGTAACTGTCGTTAAGGCTGTGTCATTACCCACCACGTAGGAACCGTCGGGAGCAGTGTATCCGGAGAAGGCCGAGTCACCAATAGATTGGACACCATTTCCGAAGGTCACCGTCGTTAAGGCTTGATTCCCGGCGAACGCCCCAGCACCAATTACCGCAGCACTGGGCAACGTTAAGGTCGTCAAATTAGCACCAGCGAATGCCCCAACTCCAATCGTATCCAATTGCGTTGCCGCTGAGAAATCTACGGTCGTTAATTTTTCGTCCTTGGCGAAGGCACTCGCCCCAATTGAGGTGAGATTGGCAGGCAATTTAACGTTGGTTAGGTTGTTGTTATACTCAAACGCCTGATCCCCAATACTTGTCACGCTGTCGGGGAGCGTCAAGCCAGTCAGTTGACTGCTAAAGAAAGCCTGTTTACCAATGCTTTGAAGATTGGTTGCGGCACTTAAGTCTAATGTTGTCAACGGAACGTACATGAATGCACCTTCACCAATACTGGTTAAGCTGGCAGGCAATGTCAGACTAGCAATTTTAGTACCTAGAAATGCATTGCCACCAATACTTGTGACAGTGGCCGGCAATGTAAGTGCTGTTAGCCCCGTGTCAACAAAGGCTTGAAAGCCAATCGTTTCCAACGAATGATTTTCGCTTAAGTCCACCACTTGAAGATCCTGATTGTATGCAAAAGCGTTGTCACCAATGGTCTTAATGCCGTCACCAATCACGATTTTGGTGACGTTAGCCATTTTTCCACCGCCAGCCGCAAAGGCTCCACTACCAATTGCCGTTACAGCATAGTTGGTCGTCACGTTATTCTCAGTACGACTAACAGTCGTGGGAACCACCAATGTGGCTGAATCATTGACATTCACAAGGCTGGTCAGTGTGGCGGTACCATCATCATTGATGGTGAATTGAAAATTGTTGTCCGTATAGTCGGTCGGCATAATGGCCGCCTTGACGGCCATTACTTTCGTCAAAGCCGCCTCGCCAGGTACATCATTGATCTGTGCACCGTCTCCGGTTCGCTTATCATCAGTCCCCGCACCATTTCCTGTATCTACTCCGGTGATGCCATCATTAGCAGACGTTCCAGTGTGTCCGGTTGATGACTGGTCTAAAGCGGCATTATCCGACGTTTCAGCATCAGAACCGTTAGTTACACCGTTACCGGAACCTGTCCCATCAGTGAGCTGATTATCACCAGTTACTGACTCACCGTTAGCCCCAGTACCAACACTATTAGCCTGTTCCCCAGACGCCTCTGTCTTCGACTGATCATGGGTATCTGAACTAACCTGAGTCCCATTGTCGGTGCTAGTCTCACCGGTAACTTTAGAATCAGATTGATCCTGATCACTAGTTGCTGACTCGGACGCTATTGTGGTTTTTAATGTTTGTTGTTGACTATCATTTTCTGAAGACTCAGCTGTTGTTTGACCACTAGTTGCACCAGCCGATGTCGTGTCGGCATGAGCTAAGGCATCCTGCCCGGCAAGTGTCCCTAAGCCAATTGTTGCCACTGTGATAGCTGCAAAGACCCAGTGCTTGCCATCCTTGTACATTTTAAAGTGCCGTTTCTCTTGCATCGTTGATTTGCTCCTCTCAAAAGCGGGCTAGCCAGTCCCCTAAACATTTCCTAATTTCGGATCAACGGTTTATGTTCCTCAACTTGGCATTTTAATACCTTAATCCCCGAGTGCAACTAAATGTCATTTGTGCAACCAAGTTAGTCTCTAAACATTACCAAATAGCCGACTAAATCTATCAAATTTACGTTTACTCATTAAACCCTTGATTCATATAATATTACCAGCGAGCGCGAGGGTCAATCAATAAATACCAAAAATATTCGTAAACACAAAAAAATTCACCCCTTAACTAACTGCTCAAGGGGTGAACTTTTTAACGGTTATTTCCTATTATATGTGCAACCTAACTATTCACGTCGGAATGTGCGATGCCCCAGCATGACTAATAGGCCTAAAACGACCTCAGTAACGCCAATGAAAATGACCACGCTAAGACCACTACGAGCGACCGTCGTCATGAGGGTTGTAGCTAAGCCACTGGTCGAGGTAATCGCAAACGGAGCAAAGAAGAAGCCACCGATACTGACCACCCCTGCCAGAAAACCACCCAGGGTCAATCCAGGACCCAAACTCCCAAGAAAATGATGCATGCCAACTGCGTAGATCAACGTCACAACCGCCAGCAATGCGCTCGCTAACATTAACCAGTAGTTCACACGCCGAGCTAACTGGACTTTGGTCATCGCAGCCATCATCGCGCTAGCATTTAAGGTCGATTTGGTTTGCTTTTGGGCATCTTGACTGACCCGATTAATAAACTTATCGCTCGCCGTGACACCAGTCTGAGCAGCCTGCGTTTTAATGGCTGTCGCCAGGTCAGTGGTATCAATTGCGGTCACGGCTTGACCGTATAGGCGTTCAACCCCTTGAGCAATGAAGGGCTCTGCAACACTCGTCGTCACTGGACTGCCACTCACCCCGTAACTATCTAAATTATCGTTTAAGCGATTAATAATTTTCTCACCAACTGAAGACCGGGAAACAACTCCCGCCGTGTACGTAGCGTTAAAAGCGGTAAACCGTAGTCCCAATGTAATCGTTAGGATAGCAAATAATAGTGCCAGCCACCGAGCCAGCCCTGGCCTTCGCTGATAGCTTTCGGTGGGCGCTGATTGCTGAGGCGCCTCTGGTTCCTCATCGGAATGGTAACGAGACATTCGACTCTGTGTTTCCAAACTCAGCACCTCCCTCTTCATAAATTGATTATCCATTATTTTATCATACTCGCCCGCCATTAAGTTTAAGCACGCCTTAATCACATGAAAATTTATACTTTTTCAACTGACTTTCATGTCAAACTATTGGGTCATTTAAAAAAACGCTGTCGCTTTCACGACAACGTTTTTCATAAATTCAGCTACTTCGTTGAACTCCGCTTCATTAACCCATAAGGTAAAATAACGGTGTTTTCTTCAACCGCTTCACTGTTCATAAGTTTCGTTAACAGACGCATGGCTACGGCACCAATATCATACAATGGTTGCGTAATGGAACTCATCTTAGGCCGCACTAATTCCGTCAGCTTCGTGTCATTGCTTGTGATGACTTCAAATTCTTCTGGAACTTTTACCCCAGCGTCGGTTAACCCGTTCATCACACCCGCAGCTAATTCGTCGTCACCGACAAACGCTGCCGTAGCGCCAGCAGCGGATAAGGCTGGTTCCAAAGATTGGCCCGCCTTATACGTGTAATCAGTCTCAAAGACCAACTTGTCATCGTAGGCAATACCAGCATCCTTCAGCGCCTTCTTATACCCCTTCAACCGATAGTCGTGGTTGATGGCCTGATCCATAGAACCAGAAACAAAGGCCACTTTTTGATTCCCGTGGTCGATCAAGTTTTTAACAGCTTCAGCTACCGCAGCAACGTAATCGATGTTCACGCTAGGTTGTACCTTTTCCTCATCCACGGAACCAGCTAACACAACTGGGGCCTTTGAACGACGGAATTCTTCCCGCAATTCATCGGTCACTTGGTTCCCCATAAAGATGATACCATCCACCTGCTTGGCCATTAAGGTGTTCAAGACTTGAACCTCTTTACCCCCGTTTTCATCGGAGTTAGTCAAGATAATATTATATTTATACATCATGGCGATGTCATCAATTCCTCGTGCGAGTGAGGAGAAGTAAGCGTTTGTCACGTCGGGAATGATTACCCCAACCGTGGTCGTCTTCTTTGAAGCCAGCCCCCGTGCAACGGCGTTTGGTCGGTAGTCCAACCGATCAATAACTTCCAAAACTTTCTTCCGCGTCGCCGGCTTAACGTTGGGATTTCCATTGACAACTCGCGAAACCGTGGCCATTGAGACCGCTGCTTCACGCGCTACATCATAAATTGTTACAGTTTGTTTTTCCATAGCGATAGCCCTTTCTTCCTTGTTTTAATATGTTTTCATTCGTTTTCAAGCAACTTGACCAGTATACAGAAAGCTGGACTTTCACGCAACAACTGAAAACGCTTTCATATCAAAGAATACCTTAATTTCACGTAATTTTCAAGGCTGACCATCTCATATGCTATAATTAACTCATAATTTTAAGGGGTGATTGAATGACAAAACTCGAACAGATTCAGCAATGGACAGCAGAACACCACGCTAGCTTTACCTATCTCAGCAATCCCAAGACCATCCAGTACCTCACTGGATTTGGGAGTGACCCGATTGAACGGGTCCTGGCACTCGTCATCTTCCCGGATCAAGAACCATTTATCTTTGCACCAGCCCTAGAAGTTGAAGTCATTAAACAGACCGGTTGGGCCTTCCCCGTTATCGGTTACTTAGACCATGAAGATCCTTGGGCCATGATTGCGGACCAGATTAAGGCTCGCCACGTGAATCCCGACCACATCGCCCTCGAAAAGGGCCAACTGCAAGTTGCCCGGATGGAAGCCCTGGCCGCTCAATTCACGAACCCACAATTTGACCTCGATATCACCAGCTTCATTGACCACACGCGGTTAATCAAATCGGCCGATGAAATCAAGAAGTTGGAAATTGCCGGTAAATGGGACGACTTTGCTTTTGAACACGGTTTTGCAGCCGTTAAAGCTGGCAAGACGGAACAATCCGCCGTTGCTGAACTCCAATATGCTCTAATGAAGGAAGGCATCATGGAAATGTCCTTCGGGAGTTTGGTCCAAGCCGGTGCCCACGCCGCTGAACCCCACGGGGCAACCAACGATACGAAATTTGAGAACAACGAACTCATTTTGTTTGACTTGGGAACCGTCTACGATGGTTACATCTCCGATGCCTCCCGGACGGTAGCCCTAGGTACACCAACGGCCAAGGAAAAAGAAATCTACGCCGTTTGCTTGGAAGCCCAAGTCACCGCTCAAGCAGCGGTAAAACCCGGGATGACCGCCGCAGACGTTGACAAAATTGCCCGTGATATCATCACCAAAGCTGGTTACGGTGAATACTTCATTCATCGGACTGGTCACGGTATGGGAATGAGTGATCACGAATTCCCATCCATCATGGCTGGAAACGACTTGGTACTGGAACCCGGTATGTGCTTTTCAATTGAACCTGGTATCTACATTCCTGGTGTCGCCGGTGTCCGGATTGAAGATTGCATTCACGTAACAGCAGACGGTAGCTTGCCGTTCACCCACACATCTAAAGAATTAACTTACGTTGGCTAACCACTGACACCGTGACTTCCTCTACATCTTTCTGTAGAGGAAGTTTTTTTGAGTCCATCTCCGAATTGTTTCAGCAATATAAGTTCGAAGATGCTAAAAAGGGCCTGGCGTTTTATCCCAGACCCGATTTTTCTTTAGCTCAGTAACAGATCAAATATAACAGTTCGTGAGTTTTAAGACCCAGTGCCAGGTTCTCACTGTTCTAGCCCCTATTTGATGGCCAAATTCTTGCCCGCCTAATTCTTTACCAATATCGTTGCTATGTCAGGTTTGGCTAACCTTTGAGACTTTCAATCTTAAAATCTAGTGGAAAATAGACAATGAGAGATATAGGCCTAACAACGTAACCAGCAGAACCGGTAACGTCACCGTGATTCCAATCTTAAAATAAGTTCCCCATTTAATTTTTATTCCCTTCTGATCCAACACGTGTAGCCAAACTAACGTTGCCAACGACCCAATCGGTGTAATCTTGGGTCCTAAATCAGAGCCCACCACGTTAGCCAGAACTAAACTCTTATGCAAGAGACCGACTGTATTACTGTCTTGAATCGATAACGCATTAATCATAACTGTTGGCATATTATTCATTACGGACGAAAGGAAGGCCGCCAAGTATCCCATCCCTAACGTAGCGCCTAACCTTCCCCAGTGAGCCATCTGTTGGATAGCACTTGCTAAGATACTGGTTAACCCGGCGTTCTGAAGACCATATACCACGACGTACATTCCGATAGAAAATACCACAATATTCCAAGGGGCGCCCTTAACGGCAGCCTTGGCATCAATCTGAGGACTTCGTTGCGCCAAGACTAAGAAAATTGCAGCAATTGGTAACGCAATCAACGACACTGGCGTTTTCAGAAAACTACTTAGAAAGTAGCCAACTAGCAAGGTAGCCAACACAACCCATGACAAATGGAACAACCGTAAATCCTTAATCACGCTTTGTGGCTCTGGCAAGTGCCGCCCTTCAAACTCCTTTGGGATTGCCTTTCGGAAATACAAATATAAGATCAGAATACTTGCCCCTAAAGAAAAAAGATCAGGTAACCACATTCGCAGTGCATACTCAGAGAATGATAGTCCAAAAAAGTCTGCCGATACAATATTCACTAGGTTACTTACCACCAGCGGCAAAGATGTTGCATCCGCAATAAATCCACTCGCGATGATAAACGGGAAAATTTTTCGATCATCAAATTTCAAAGCCCGAACCATCGATAGAACAATTGGCGTTAAAATCAAAGCTGCACCGTCGTTAGCAAACAGTGCGGCCACCACAGCCCCCAAAACAGCAATCAGAATAAACATCGTTACCCCTTTGCCGTGCGCCAAACGCGCCATATGTAAAGCAGCCCACTCAAAGAAACCAATCTGATCTAAAATTAATGAAATCAAAATGATTGCAACGAAAGACAATGTGGCATTCCAGACAATCCCAGTAACCGTTCCAACGTCCTTGAATGAAACAACCCCAAACAATAGTGCTAAAACAGCACCACCCGTGGCAGACCACCCGATTGATAATCCCCGCGGTTGCCAAATAACCAATATTAGTGTCACAACAAAAATCAAGCTTGACCAAATAACTAGCACAAAACGCCACCTACAACCTTCAAATTATACTTTGAATCCATTCCATCAAAACTAGATAAATTAGGTAATCTAATTTGTCTAGTCAGGCCTAGAACAACTCGAATCACTGTGACACACACACTCATGACTGTCCCGCAACAACTGCTTGATAAACTCAGAAAACTCAGTTGTAAATTCCGGCAGCAGTGTATAGTACTGCCAACGCCCTTTCTTAACAGCGCTGACAATTCCGGCAGTCTGGAGAACTTTCATATGATGAGAAAGTGTTGGCTGCGTAAAGTCAAAATTTTTTAAAATCTCACAGGCACACATTGTCCCACAAGATAATAAATCAATAATTTTAAGTCGGTTTTCATCAGCCATTGCCTTAATGACTTGAGCATACGCTGCATAGTTCAACATTTCCCCTCCTCAATATATAGATACTTATCTATGTATCAAAGTATAGATAAGTATCTATATAAATTCAAGAGCAATTTGATAGCTGTTTAGCGATATTCTCTTTTGGTAAATTTACCACTGATTTAAATTGTCTAGTTTGGTGCTTACGCAGGAACGCTAGCTGCTGTGGGAAGAACGGTGATTAAACAACAAAAAGCCGCGATTCTCATCGCGGCAATTAACAACATTTACTTAAACAGGTTGGTCACTGGCTGAATCGTCGCTAGCAGCCGCTGGCTGGTCAGCTTCGCTACTAGCTGAATCGGCTGCCTCCTCATCTGGTAAGTCAGCAACTTCATTGCTACTTAAAACGATATCGTCATCGGCATCGTTACTCGTTTCATCCGCTGCAGCGCTTTGCCAAGCCGGTGCGTCGTCCTTGCCAGCCAAATGGTCATCAATGGTTTCCTTGAAATCATCGACAGCATCGGCGGCATAGAAGGCGTAATCTACGGCCCGATCCTTTAAGGTGTTGTACCGGTCACGAGCGGCATCCTTTAAGGCTTCACGTTGTTCCAAATCCATGGCGTGATATGCTGCATAAGCAACCCCACCCAATAATAATCCTGCTAAGAGCTTGTGTTTTGCCATTCTCATGACTCCCTTTCCGTGATTAATCTTTATTCTTATGATTCTTGTATAAATCAAACGCGGTCTTACCAACTCGCGCAGCCAAGGACGTTTTGGCCGTCGTCTTCGCAGTGTCACTCACGCGTTCAGTCAGGTTACGGGTTGCAGTGTTTAAGTCGGACACACTCTCGCCCAAATCGGCAGCAGCTTGGAAGACCGGATCAATGGTTGCAACCTTCTTGTTAACATCCTCCAACAACTCGTTGGCATTCGCCATAATGTCTTCGGCTTGATGACTAATTACGTCAACGTCCGATGTCATCGTTTTCATTGAGCGGTTAACCTCACTCAACGTTTTATTCATTTTTACTAAGAACATGCCAATGAAGAGAACCAAGATTAGAAACGCAATTGCTGCAATCAGGCCCGCTACTTGTCCACCGGTCATGACAACCCCTCCTTGTACTCGTTACTTACCAATAGAATAGCATTCTCACGGACGACACGCAATTAAAACCCTTAATTCACGTGTGTTTTCTCCCTGAGCTGTGGGCACTCCCGCTAAAATCTGCTAAACTGGGAACATAATCTTTTTCAAAGGAGGCTCGTCCCTTGACGGCCCTAGTTACTTCCACTGCCACCTCGTCTAAGTGGCTTCAAAACTACATCAATTCGTTTGACTGGGAAAAATTTCTGCACCTGATTACAAGTCGGTTTCTCTCACTGCTCTTTTTAACCCTGCTATTCCTAGTGATCAACATTGTGGGTAAATGGATTCTGAACCGCAGTTTCAAGCGCTACCTGGTCCCGAAATCCGGCCCCAGCAATCGCCTACAAACCATTAGTATGCTTTCGATGAACATCTTTCACTACACGGTTTTGTTCTTCTGGATCTACGCACTTCTTTCCACTTTGGGCGTACCTGTTGGCACGTTAATTGCCGGTGCCGGAATCTTCAGTTTAGCTTTAGGTCTCGGCGCTCAAGGCTTTGTGAGCGATCTAGTGACAGGAATTTCTATCTTATTTGAACAGCAACTCGACGTAGGTGATACTGTTCAGATTGGTACGATTGAAGGCACCGTTACCGCCATGGGCCTACGAACCACGCAGGTTACCAGCGCTGATGGCACTGTGAACTTCATTCCTAACCGCAACATTACCATCATCTCCAACCGCTCCCGTAATGACATGCGGGCGACCGTCAACATTCCCATTGCGTCTACCACTCCAGTCGAACAATTGCCTGGTATCATTCGTGACGTAAACGATCATCTCAAGCCTGACCACCCTAACATCATCGGCGATCCAGCCTTGATTGGCGTTGTTACCCTCCCTACTGGGGAACTGGTCTACCAAGTGATTGTCGTCGCTAAGAGTGGTAGCCAGTACGCTCTACAAGCCACCTTCCTGACCGCGTATCTAAAAGCGATTCGGACGGCTGGCATTCAATTGCCCACGCACACTGCCACTCCCAGCAAGTAATCTTTCAATCGGCAACCATAGATACCAAATAAAACACCTGAGACGTTGGTCGGAACCGGCCATTGCCTCAGGTGTTTTTGGTGATTAGTTGTTCAGAATTTCAGAATTTAACTTACTCGCTTTTCCTTCAGTAATCTAAGAATTTCAAAACCATAAAACTCTGACCTACCAACTTCACTTGTTTTCCTCCACCACTGTTTTTCGTGGTGTAACTTCATAATAGTTTGCTAAGTTATGTGCTAAGTAGTTAATCCGCTTTAAAATTTCACGCCGTGTGATGATTCCCTGGAAGACTTTATGCTCATCTACCAGTGGAATAAACGGTTCGTTAATCATATAGTTTAAGATAGTTTCGAGTTTGGTCGGATCATCAACCCAGTGCTCTACCGGCAGCATAACATCAGCGACTGTATAATTGCTCAACTGATCAACCGCGGCGCCCGGAACGTGCAAGAGCTTATCCGTAATCACCGCCAAGGAGATCATCCCCTGCAGGTGGTCGTCCGCATCCAACACGGGAATCCGGCTGTAGCCCACTTTCGACAGGACCATAAAGGCGTGTTCCAACGTATTTGTCGCAGTCACATTCGCAACAATGTCGGCGGAAATCACATAGCTCTTCGGATCATTACGTAGCATGCGCGCAACAGCAGGGTCAATCATGGGAGTCTCATCCTTTCTACAACTAAGCGTGGTTAAAAGTAAACGTTAAATCTGAAACGGGTTGAGCTTTGCGATTATAGTATTGAATCGTCCAAGTTGTAGCGGTTAACGTAATCAAAGCACACGTCCCACCGAGGCGTTCATACTCCCCACGTGGCTGACTAATACTACCAGGATTGACGAAAATGTGGCCACCCACCTGGTCAACGGCTAACTGATGCGTGTGGCCGTAAAATACAAAAGCCGCTTCCTCTTGATCCGCCCGTAATTTTAACTTGGTTAGGTCCCAATTCACGTCATCATGATGACCATGCGTCAGAAGTACCCGCCAACCATCAACTAACGGTGTTTCCACCATCGGTAACGTGCTACCAAAATCCATGTTTCCTTGAACCGCATAGACGTCCTTAAACCAAGAATCATCCGCCGCCATTTCAGAATCACCACAGTGAAAAATCGTATCTGGTTGTAACGCTGTTTTCAGACGCACCAGAACATCTCGATCACCATGATTATCACTGACCACTAACCATTTCGTCATCACTTAGGCCTCCCACCAGGCATCAAACTGAGGCAACATTGCTGCGGTCGCCTTAGCCCGGTGACTGTGTTGATTCTTCTTTGCCAAACTCATCTCAGCGAAGGTCTGTCCCTCAGCGGGGACGTAGAACAAGGGATCGTAACCAAAACCATCCGTGCCACGTGGAGCCGTGAGAATCTGACCGCGGACTTCCCCGGTGCTCACCAATTGCTGACCATTGGGCTTAACCAACACCAATGAGGTGTGAAAGGCCGCCGTCCGCTTTTCAGCAGGGACATCAGCTAGATTAGCTAATAGTTTCTCATTATTTTTCGTATCATCATGATCACCAGCGTATCTGGCCGAATAAATGCCGGGTTCGCCGTTTAGCGCATCCACCATTAAACCAGAATCATCAGCCAACACCGGTAACTGCGTCGCGTGAGCCACCGCCGTTGCCTTCAACCTTGCATTTTCAGTAAAAGTCGTTCCAGTCTCTTGAACCTGAACAAGATTCGGAAAGTCTGCCAATGTCTTGACCGTCAGACCCTTGGGCTCAAAAATGGCACGAAATTCTCGCGCTTTTCCAGCATTATTGGTGGCAATCACGATTGTATTTTCCATGGTTAGTTCTCCTCCGTTAAGCGCGCTAACTCTGCAACTGGTAAGTGTTGAGCGTGCACTGCCATACCCAACCAATCGGTAGCTAACTCGTCAAACTGCTGGGCATTGCCAGTGGTCCAGTAAGCCGCCGCTACGGCATCATGGTCCGTATTAGTCAGATGTTGCTCGGCCAAAATCTGTTGCGCTCGCTGGGCGGTCGCCATTCCGGGATCAACCAACGTCACGCCGGCCCCGATTGCTTGCTGAATCACCCCCGCTAATAATGGGTAATGCGTGCAACCCATCACCAGCGTATCCAACCGCTGGCCGCGTAACGAAGCTAAACTCTCACTGACCACTTTTAGTGCGTGCGACGAGGTTAAATCATTCTGTTCAGCTAGCGTTACCATTGCCGGGCAAGCAGCACTCTTCACGACTGCCTGCGCATCCGTGTTTAAAATATCTTGGCGATACTGATCACTCTTGACCGTCCCTTCAGTGGCAATCACGCCAATTCGATGGTTCTTAGTGGTCGTAACCGCCGCCTGTGCACCGGGAGCAATGACACCCACCACCGGAAAAGAAAATTCCTGTTGTATCTGCGGTAACGCCGCTGCGGTTGCAGTATTGCAGGCGATGATCAACATTTTAATATTTGCCCGTTGTTTTAAGTAGCTGGCAATTTGCCGGGTAAAGGTCGTGACTTCCGCCACCGGCCGTGGCCCATATGGCAATCGTGCTTGGTCCCCTAGAAATACCGTATTCTCGTTCGGCATGAGTCGCTGAACTTCCTTTAAAACCGTTAAGCCGCCGACTCCTGAATCCATCAGTCCAATTGGATCTTTTTGCATGAATCAACGCTCCTTCTCGAATTACTTGAAACTACATTATCGCCTTTTTAGGCATCGTTTTCAAGTTTCGAGTCAGCCAAAACACCTCTGACAACTAAAAAATAGTTAAATTTTCTGACAGTCCAACTTCCCTAAAAATATACGGTATAATATAATTAGAATCTATTCGGATGAAGGAGCCAACCATCGTGAAAAATTTATATCAAACCGTTATGGGTGAAACCAACGGCGCTGCCTATTTACCACAAATGCTACTGCGGGACACCCTCTTACCCGAATTGTTGGGTGACGCCCAGGGTGATATCAACTATTGGGCTGGTAAAGCCCTTGCCCGTCATTTTCCACTTAGCAACCCTAAAGACGCAGCACTTTTCTTCAACCAAGCAGGCTTTGGCGAACTAACTTTGGTCAAACAAACTGTGCAGATGACCCGCTGGCAACTGGCCGGAGAACCTGTCAAGCTTAGAAAACAAGTGGCTGGTGAAACCGACTTTACTTTGGAGGCTGGTTTTCTGGCCGAAATGATGGCGCAACAACTCGGCGTTGCGACGGAAGCCGAATTAGTCGATAGCCCCCGCAAACTTCAAGCAACGGCGGTCACCTTTGAAGTATACACTGATCCAGATGACGTCATTCCAGACTATGACGCTCCAGAACCCCTGAAGTTAGTTCGGCCAGCTGATTCTGAGAACGAATAGGTAACCCACTTGAGGCTTCATTAAAAATTCAAAATTGCTGACGACTGGTCCTTGACCAGTTTTTTTGTGGTTTAGAATTTACAAAATGGTTCAAAAAAGGAGCTGAGACACCATCTCAACTCCGTTTTCACGTCAACACGTGCGCCACAGGTTAGTGCTTAAGCTTCAACGTATTGGTTTAAAATCTTCTTCAATTGATCTTTTGAGTGATAACCCACGATGGAGTCAACCACTTGGCCATCTTTCTTAACGAGTAAGGTTGGGATACTCATAATGCCAAAAGATTGTGGCGTGTTAGGATTAGCATCAACATCCATCTTGTTAAAGGTCACGTTGTCCATATCTTCAGCTAATTGTTCAACAACGGGTGATTGCATCCGACAAGGACCACACCAAGTTGCCCAAAAGTCAGTCAGGGTAACACCAGTAGCGGTATCCTGTTCAAAGGTTTTATCAGTTGTCTCAGAAACCATTGTATTGCCTCCCTCTTAAAATTCATCATTACTATAGCTTCCAGTCTACCAGAATATTCTGAAATCACAACTAAGTTGCTTACAATTTATTAGTGCTGACTAACTTTCGTATCCTTGAAATGTGCTAGCCTCTGATAGACATCTCAACCTATCAGTTCAGAACCAGCCGAATGATCTGCGATTAGCCCCTGTAATTAAAGTTCCTAAATAAAAAAAGGCCGCAACAGCGGCCTTTTTTATCTCATCATTTTAAAACTAGTTCTAAACCATTAAATCTATCCTTACTTAAACCGCACAACGGTTGAACCGTCGCCCCCAGCATTAGCTGGTGAAAAGCCAAAACTTTTAATACGATTGTTCCGCTTCAAATAATTGGTGACCCCGGTTCGTAAAGCCCCAGTCCCCTTACCGTGAATAATTGTCACAGATGGGTACCCAGCCAGCAAGGCGGAATCAATGTACCGGTCGACTTCAGCCATGGCTTCCTCGTAACGGTGACCACGCAGGTCAAGGGTTGGCGACATACCGCTAGACCCACTCCGTTTGATACTTGCTCGTGGTTGCTTGGCCGACTTAGCTGGATCCTTGGCCTTTTCCAAGTCATTGTTGGCAATCTTCATCTTCAAGATACCCAATTGTACTTCCCAGTGGCCCTCATCAAGCTGCTCCATCAGCACCCCAATTTGACCGTACGACTTAACCAGAACACTGTCGCCCTTGTGGAAGTCCAGCTTGGCCTTTTCCCGACGCAAGACCTTATTCTTCTTGAGCTTAGTGTCCTGCTGGAGGGCGTTTAAGGCTCCCTGAGCCGCAATTAACTCATCTTCCTTAACAACACTCTTACCGGCAGCTAAGTGCTTCTTACGGAGGTCTGAGATGATTTGGTTGGCCCGCTTACGGGACTCATCAACCAGTCGGTTGGCATCACGCTTAGCATCCGTCATCAACTGATCCTTTTGATGTTGATAGGCGTCAAACTGCTTCCGCAAGTCATCGTGTAACTCTTCTGCTTCAGTCAGTTGGGTCTGAAGATTCTCAGCATCTGCGTCAACCCGCCGTTTCTGTTCCGTCAAATCTGAGATCATGGCGTTTAAATCTTGACTATCCTGATCCGTCAGCCCGCGGGCTGCATCGATCACCTGTGAAGGCATCCCCAGTCGCGCCGCAATGTCTAACGCGTTACTGCGCCCAGGAATCCCAATCAACAGGTGATAGGTCGGCCGTAGCGTTTCGCCGTTAAATTCCATGCTGGCGTTGATGGTATCTGGTCGGTTATATCCATACGCCTTCAATTCTGGATAGTGGGTCGACGCCATCACGTAGCTACCCAACGTCCCGATTTCATCCAAGATAGCGATGGCCAAGGCCGCCCCTTCTTGTGGATCGGTTCCGGCACCCAGTTCATCGACCACGATGAGACTGTGGTCGTCGGCTTGTTGAAGAATAGCGACGATGTTTTCCATGTGCCCCGAGAACGTACTCAGACTCTGTTCAATGGATTGTTCATCCCCAATATCCGCAAAGATATCATTGAACACACCGATAACACTGTTCTCGTTAGCCGGAATGAAGAGACCAGATTGCCCCATTAGCTGCACTAAAGCCAGCGTTTTCAAGGTAATAGTCTTCCCACCAGTGTTGGGTCCAGTCACAATGATTGCCTTGTAGTCTTTTCCAATCGCAATATCGTTAGCTACGACCTTCTTCTGGTCGATCAACGGGTGACGCGCCTGACGCAGACTCACTTGATTTTCCACTGACAACTTAGGTTCCGTGGCCTTTAACTGATGCGCATACTTGGCCTTAGCGTTAATGAAGTCAAAGTGACCTAACAACTCAGCGTTGCGGAGGATTTCTTCCTGGTAAGGGTCTAATAATGCCGTCAATTCGGCTAAAATCCGTTGCTCTTCGTGTCGCTCATCAATCTGATTCTGCCGTAATCGGTTGTTTAACCCAACCACTGCCTGCGGTTCTATAAACAACGTTTGTCCACTGGCACTTTGGTCATGGACGATGCCTCCGAACCGCTGCTTGTATTCAGAACGCACGGGAATGACGTACCGATCATCTCGAATCGTCACAATGGTTTCACTCAAATACTTGGCATCTTTGCCGCGTGTGTATTGATCCATCGTCCGTCGAATCTCAGCTTCCGTCGACGTAATGTGCTGCCGAATCTGCCGCAGGGCCGGTGACGCCTCATCGGTAACGTGACCGTCATCTTCCAGGGATGTCCGCAACCGGCGCGTCACATCTGGCAGGGTCACTAACTCTTTGACGACACGATTGAGCCGGCGTAAATCAACTTCCTTTTCAGCTAAGTCGTGGAAAAACTTCACCACGGATCCTGTCGTCCAAAGCACCCGGCTAATTTGTGCCAATTCTAGACCGTTTAATGCCGCTTCCATCTCTAAGCGATGAAGGTGCGGCCGAATATCATCGAGTTTAGGGAGTGGAATGCCACTCTCTAGTCGGTAAATATCCGCACCATCACGCGTTTCGTCTAACCAAATCTGTAGCTGCTTGGCATCGGCCGTTGGCGCTAATTGTGCCAGTTCATGCTGACCCGCAGCGGAGACTAGGTAGCCCCGTAACGCTTGTTTGATACGATCGTATTCCATAATTTTTAATGTTTTTTGATTCATCGGGCTCTCCTCTCTACCGATTGTTGTTAAGCCGCCTGCTCAGTTAACCACCAGCTATACACCTGTTTTGATAAAACCGGCGTTTGCTTCACGATAAACTGGGCCACTGGCGAGGCTTGATAACTTTTTTGTAATCCCGTACTTGGTAACAGGATAATTAAATTTAGAATTAAAAAAATCACGACGTAGCGGATGACTAAATTAATTAGACCGCCCGCTAACGAGTTTACTTGATGAATAACTGGTAGCCACGTCACCTTGTTCAACGTGTAGGCAACGCGATGGGTGATAAAGAAACCCACCGTTAGAATAGCAGAAAAGGCAATCCCATTTAGGAAAAAAGAACTACTCTGGCTGGCCGTCACCGCACTCACCGAACTGTTAAGCGACAGATTTCCCACAAATTGGCCAATTCCTGCCGCCAATGGCTTGGCCCCAAACCGGGCTGCTAGCCACACGATAATGTAACCAATGGTGTTCAGTATTTGGAGCACTAGTCCCCGCCGATAGCCCCGGCGAAAACCAAAGTAGAGAACTGCTAAAATAATTAAACTGAGTACCAAACTAGTCCCCCGTTTCCGCGTTATCCTTTTTGGGAGCTGATTGGTCACTGGCCGCCGCCATTTTCAACTGATCAGAAATAGCATTAAATGCCATCAGAATCGCAGCGTCTTCCTTACTGATTTTGGGTGACAACTCTTTTAGCTGTTTGTATTGATCATTGAGCAATTCCGTTACTGCCCGCATATGCTCGTCAGTTGCTTGGCCCACAATCGTGTAACTCTTGCCCGCAATGACAGCTTTGAAGCGGTGTGTTTCTTCGGTCATTTTAATTTCCCCCTGTTTTGCACAATGCCCTATTTTACCATTAATAGGGGGCTGGACGCACGTTTTGACGTCTTAATATTCCGTAAACTCACGCCAAACAAAAAAGGACGGAATACTCCGTCCTTTCCTCATCACTGACTAGTCTTTCTTGCCAGCGTTAGGGTCAATCGTTCCGTCTGCCAAGAAGGTGTTCAGAACTGATTCAACCATGTCCCATTCTTCATCGGACTCGATTAATTGCAAGTCACCACCGGATGGGTTAGCTGGGTCATCATCGGCTGGTAAAGCGTAGGCTTGGATATCTACTTCTTCGTCTTCGCTCTTGCCGGATGGGTAAATCAAAATGTATGACTTACCAAAATCATCAGATTCAAAGGTAAATAAAACATCGTATAATTCTTCATTACCGTTTTCATCAACTAATGTGATTTGTTCTTGGTCTTCGTTCATGGGAAACCTCACTTTTCTCGGGTTAATTTTCCTCGCCGATCTAAATAGTTCTGCAAGATCAACCCGGCTGCTAATTTATCAATAACTTTTTTACGCTTGCGGCGAGACGTATCCGCCTGTTCAACTAACATACGCTCCGCCTCAACCGTTGTCAACCGCTCGTCCTCAAAGTCAACGGGCATATGGAAACGTTCGGTCAACATCTCACCGTACCGCTTGGAAGCAGCGGCCCGTGGACCTAACGAATTATTCATGTTCTTAGGAAGACCTACCACGAAGCCTTGAACTTCGTGAGCTTTAACCAATTCGGCCACACGGTCGATCCCGAAAACTTCTTCCTCTTCGTTGATCCGGATGATTTCAACACCCTGTGCTGTCCAACCTAGCGCATCACTGATGGCAATTCCCACGGTACGGGAACCAACATCCAATCCCATTAACTTCATTTAGGCTTCACCGGTCCATTCTGATTCAAGTAAACCCGCACCAGTTCCTCGATGATTTCATCGCGTTCGTGCTTACGGATCAAGTTCCGCGCATCATTAATACGTGGAATATATGCAGGATCGCCCGATAGTAGGTAGCCGACAATCTGATTAATTGGGTTATAACCCTTTTCCTCTAGTGCCTGATAGACCGTTACCAGCGTATCGTGAACATCCTTTGGCTGGTTAGCCCCAAAGTCAAAATACATCGTTTTGTCTAATGAACTCACTATAAACACCCCCGCACTTCTCACTTAGCCTCAATTTTACTCGATTGCCGACAAAACTACAATGAACGATTCTCAATGTAACCTATTCGTAATACTGCCGGTAGCAAGAGCCCGGGAGAAATTTTCCCAGGCTCTGGCGTTTAACAATCTCATTCAGCAAACCGCGATCCAATGACCATCGTCTGCTCAAGTCTAGTCTTGTTCGCTCAGCCAATCAACTGCGGCTGTCATAGCATCTGGCAACCCAGCGGGATTCTTCCCACCGGCTTGCGCCAGGTTAGGACGACCACCACCACCACCGTTGATCTTAGGGGCAATGGCTTTGATTAGATCACCGGCCTTGACCTGTTTTTGTTTGTCCGCAGACACTGCAACAATCAGGTTAGCCTTCCCGTTTACCTCGGCTCCCAATACTAACACATCGGACAGGGCTTGGTCACGCCAAGTGTCTGCTAACGCCCGCAATTGGTCCATCTTGGACACTTGTACGGTCCCACTGATCAGTTGGTAATTCCCAGCAGTCGTAATCTTATCGAACACGGCACTGGCCTCTTGACTAGCCAACTTGCCTTCTAAGGCTGTTTGTTGCTGTTCTAAGCTCTTCACTTGTGCTTGTAGGGCGCTAACCTTCTGAGTCACTTCAGTAACCTGAGTGACCTTTAGAGCGTTCCCTACGGCATGTAAAATGTCATCATGATCGTGCAAGTACTTGTAAGCGGCAGCTGAAGTCACAGCTTCAATCCGCCGGACACCGGCACCAACCCCGGATTCTGAGGTAATCTTGAACAAGCCAATTTCATTGGTATTCTTAACGTGGTTCCCCCCACAAAATTCAGTTACAAAATCACCAGCACTGACGACCCGAACGGTCTTTCCGTACTTTTCACTAAACAGCGCAATGGCACCCATCTTCTTGGCGGATTCAATGTCGGTCACAACCGTCTTAACGGGCATTTCGGCAAAGATCTTTTCGTTAACGATGGCTTCAGCCTTGGCTAAGTCAGCAGGATCAACCGCACCAAAGTGAGTAAAGTCAAACCGCAAGTAGTCGCCTTCAACCAGTGACCCAGCTTGTTGCGTATGTTCACCGAACACTTCACGTAAAGCCTTGTCCAATAAGTGGGTTGCCGTATGGTTCTTTTCAACTTTGCTATGGAACTTCCGGTCAACCTTCAGTTCATAACGCGTGCCCTTCTTCATTGGCGCAACGAGGCGCAACGTGTGAAGATTTTGACCGTTAGGCGCGTGTTGCACGTCAGTCACGTGGGCAACGACAGTACCGTCACTGGCCAAGATATCCCCTTTGTCAGCAACTTGACCACCCATTTCTGCGTAAAACGGCGTGGTGTCAAACATTGCTTCAACAGTCGCACCAGCTGGCGCTTCATCGGCCAATTGATCATCAACCACTAACTCGGTCAACGTACTGGTCGTCTCGAGGTCCGTGTACCCGACGTACTCACTAGGCGTCTTAACGTTGATCAACAGGTCATGTTGCAACCCCATCGCTGTTTGCTTGCCCCGCGCGTTACGAGCACGGTCCTTTTGCTTTTGCATTTCAGCCTTAAAGCCATCTTGGTCGACCGTAATGCCCTGGTCATCCGCGTATTCTTCAGTCAATTCAACGGGGAAACCGTAGGTATCATACAACTTGAAAGCGTCGGCACCGTCAATCTGCGTACCGCCCTGTTCTTTCAAATCAGCAATCACACTATTCAACAGGTTCAGCCCATCGTTTAACGTTTCGCCAAACCGGTCTTCTTCAGAACGAACGATCTTAGCGATATAGTCCGCCTGCTTCAAGACATCTGGGTAGTAGGACTGCATGATTTCGCCAACCACTGGGACAAGTTGATCCAAGAAAGCCCCACTGATTCCCAGCTTCTGGCCGTTAACGATTGCCCGCCGAATCAGCCGCCGGATAACGTAACCCCGACCTTCATTGCTAGGCAAGGCCCCGTCACCAATGGCAAACGTAATAGCCCGGGCATGGTCAGCAATCACCTTGAAGGCCACGTCGTCTTCGTGATTGTCACCATACTTCTTGCCGTCACTTAATTCAGCCGTTTTATGAATAATTGGCAGGAACAAGTCGGTTTCAAAGTTCGTCCGAGCATTTTGGAAAATGGAAACGACCCGTTCTAAGCCCATCCCCGTATCAATGTTTTTACGAGGTAAGGGCTTGTAGCTACCATCCGGTTCATGGTTAAACTGGGAGAACACGATGTTCCAAACTTCCAAGTAGCGTTCATTTTCGCCACCAGGGTAATTCTCTGGATCGTCGGCAGCCAAGTTATTAAAGGCTTCGCCCCGGTCGTAGAAGACTTCGGAGTCAGGGCCCGAAGGACCTTCACCAATATCCCAAAAGTTATCTTCAACGGCAATAATGTGGTCAGGAGCAACGCCCACCGCTTCCCAAGCATCCTTGGCGTCCGTATCCTTAGGGTAAACCGTCATATACAGTTTATCAGCGTCCCAGCCAAACCAGTCTGGTGACGTCAACAGTTCCCAAGCAAATCCAATGGCTTCTTTCTTGAAGTAGTCACCCACAGAAAAATTCCCAAGCATTTCGAACAGCGTGTGGTGGCGCGCCGTCTTCCCAACGTTTTCAATATCGTTGGTCCGGATACTCTTTTGAGAACTCGTCATCCGGGGATTCTCTGGCACAACCTGGCCGGAGAAATACTTCTTCATCGTGGCCACCCCGGAGTTGATCCACAATAATGAGGGATCATCTTGGGGAACCAGTGACGAACTTGGTTCCACTGCGTGCCCCTTCGACTTAAAGAAGTCGAGGTACATCTGGCGAATTTCGCTACTTGATAACTCTTTCATCTCTTAAAAACCTCCAAAAAATGTCAAAAACACCGTTGCCCGTAAAGACGCCGAAGCGCGGTACCACTTTACTTGCAACGATGTTTTAATCGTTTACCTCTTGAACTCATAACGCTGAGTCGCGATGTTACTGAGGGAGCGCCACCCCGTTACCGACTCGTTTTTCACAGCATCCAAAACGTTTCTGAAAATCCGTAACCGGGGGTATGTCCTCGAGATATATTTAATTGTCCATTCAAAATTATAGGTGGCTGAGCTGACCTTGTCAATTCTGAAGTGCCGGCTCACCGACGAATCTCAGATTATTGGTAACGGTCTGATTCGCGCTTCCGCCGTTTCCGCTCATTACGCGCACTCTGACGTGCCGCAATCCGCTTCTCTTGGTCCTTCTTGGCGTGAATGATCTGCTTGATTTGGTGCTTATAGCCAGGCTTGATCTTCTTTTTCTTCTTCTTGACCATCCCAATCAGGGTTGGATCCAACTTAGCGGTACTCTTAGCCCGCTTAGTCCGGCGGTTCCGGTCATAGGAATCAACGATTTCACCATTGCTGATGCGCTTAGGTTGGAACTTGATCCCCAACGCTTCAATCTGGCTGATCTTAACTTCCTCATCTGGTGAGTACAGGGTGATGGCCGTTCCTGGCATCCCCTGACGGCCCGTCCGACCGACCCGGTGAATAAAGAAGTCCAAATCTTCAGGGATATCATCGTTGATCACGTGAGAAACCCCTTCAATATCAATTCCCCGGGCAGCCAAGTCGGTTGCCACCACAAACTGATACTGCAAGTTCTTAACTTCACGCATGACCCGCTTCCGTTCACGAGGCTTGATGCCCCCGTGAATCATGGCAACCTTGAGGCCTTGATTCTTCAAGAAGTCGTGAATTTGTTCAACTCGCGTCTTGGTATTCGCAAAGATTAAGACCAGGTAAGGTTCTCCCATCGTAATCAGGGAATAGATCAGTTGGTTTCTGTTCTGACCTTTGGTTGAAATCAACCAATTGTCGATGGTGTCTGAAATAATGGTATCAGTTGGAATCTCTTCAACAACTGGATGGTTCATGTACTTACGTAAGAATGGGTTCAACCGTTGGGGAATCGTCGCTGAAAAGACCATCATTTGCAGGTTCTTAGGCATCCGGCCAGCAATCTTATCAACTTGGTCTAAGAAACCTAAGTCCAAAGTCATGTCAGCTTCATCGACGACAAACTGCCGTGTGGTATGCACATCCAGTGCTTGTGAGTCAATTAAATCCTTGACCCGACCAGGCGTCCCAATAATCAATTGGGGTTGATAATGATGCAGCTTTTCAATCTGCCGCTTCTTATCAGTCCCCCCAACGTAATTACCAATCCGAATTTCAAAAGGTGCCTCAGCTGCTAGTTGTTCTGCCGCTGTGTGAATTTGGTAAGCGAGTTCCCGGCTAGGGGTCGTGATCACTGCCTGAACCTGGTTCTCTTCAGTCAGTTGATTAAAAATCGGTAACAGGAACGTATGGGTCTTCCCACTCCCGGTCTGTGATTGGCCGACAACGTCCTTGCCCGAAGCGATGATGGGAATTAATTTTTCCTGAACCGCTGTGGGCTTTACGAAGCCAATCTTGTGCAAGGCCGTCATCAAATACGGCTGCAGGTTAAATTCTTTAAAATCCTTGCTCATTCATTTTCTCCTTTATCGTTAGCCACTAACTCATCGAGCTCGTGGATAACTTGGTCAATCTCTGCTTGATCGTGGGCAGTGGCACCACTGGCCAGAGCGTGACCGCCCCCACCGTGATTCTTCGCTAATTCATTGATGGAAGGCCCCTTCGACCGCAACCGAATGCGGAACGTCTGGTCCTTAGATTCAACGAAAATGGCCCAAGCAACGACCGACGTAATCTTGCCGGGTAATGGCACCACAGCAGACGTTGAATCCTTGGCAGCTAGTCCAAAGGACTCAACGATTTCATCAGTCAACTTAAGGTACGCTGCCCCACTAGGCAGAATTTCGAGGTTCTGGTAAACGTACGCGGACAACTTGGCCATAGCCGGCGAAATTTCATCTTCCGCCTGGTTGACGGCGGTCATGGAAAAGTTGTAGGTCAGAAGCTTACTAGCTACCGCAAATGTGTTGGCAGAGGTAGCTGGGTACATGAACCGACCCGTATCACCAATGATGCCGGCATACAGTAGTCGTGCCGCATCGTCAGGCATAGTCAGCTCAGCAGAGTTCACATCGTACCAGTCATAAATGATTTCAGACGTACTAGACGCTTGGTCCAATACCCACTGAAGATCACCAAAGGCATCGTCGTTGGGATGGTGATCAATTTTAATGACCGCCTTCCCCGACTGCCACCGTTCGTCATCGACCCGTGGCTGGTTAGCCGTGTCGACCACGATGACTAAGGCATCCTGAAAGACCTCATCGGCCACGTCCTGGTCGGCCTGACCCATCCAGTCAAAGCCAGGATAATGTTTTCCAACGGCCAAGACTTTTTTATCAGGGAAACTAGCTTTTAAAATATCCCGTAAAGCCAATTGAGCCCCGATACAATCAGGATCTGGGCGTTGATGACGGTGAATAATAATCGTTTCATACTTTTTAATTTCTTCTAAAATGGCAGTTTCAATGGCCAATATAGTTCACCCGTTTTCTATCCGTTTTTTCGACCAAGACGCGTCGATACCGCGTTTCAGTATACAAGTTTTACGGGGTAATATCAAAGAAAGTCTGCTATTTCTCACGATTAGGACCAAATAACGGTAATTTTAAATTTTCAAACGTCTGGGCTGCCAAACCAGTGATCGTAATTCCTAGCAGGCGAACGGGGTCCTCATCTTTAGCCACACTGTGGTATAAGTCCAGCGCCAGTTCATAATACACCTGAGCGTCGTTATCGATGAAGTCATCCTGGGTAATCCGTTTCGTAATAGTGTTAAATTCACTGTCCCGGAACTTCAATACCAGGGTTTTACCGTGACGTTGCTTTTGTTTAACCGTTGCGGCGACCATTTCCGCTAAGCGCTGCAGCTGGTTCTCCACTTCACCCAACGAGGTCAGGGGTGGGCCGTACGTCCGTTCCTTGCCAATCGATTTACGTTCTCGTAGATACTCCACTGGTCGCTCATCAATCCCACGAACGCGTTGATACAGCACATAGCCAAACTTGCCAAAATCGTGAATCAACTCCAGCTGTGATCGTTGAAAAAGGTCCGCTCCGCTCATGATTCCCAGCTCGTGCATCTTAGGCACCGTCTTCTTGCCCACCCCCCGATACCGCTCAATTGGCAATGCCATGAGAAAATCGTGGGCGTCTTCCGGCAAAATCACACTGACTCCGACCGGCTTCCGAAAGTCAGAGGCTTCCTTGGCCAAGAACTTACTGTATGAGATTCCCGTTGAACACGTTAAGTGAGTCTTTTCAAAAATTTCTACCTGAATAGCGTGGGCAACCTGAACTGCCGAATGCATGTGGTGCTTATTTTCCGTCACATCAAGATAGGCTTCATCAAAAGCAACGGTTTCAATTTTGTCCGTATATTCATGAAAAATGGCGTGAATTTGATCCGAAATTTCTCGGTAATGGGGGAAATCCGGGTCCTTAAACGTGGCATTGGGTGAGAGTTTTAACGCCTCATTAGCATTCATAGCAGAATGAACCCCAGCCTGTCGTGCTACATAATTAGCGGTGGTCACAACACCACGACCACCCGTACGACGAGGGTCTCGAGCAATAATCAAAGGATGCCCCTTAAACTCTGGGTGGTCCCGCTCCTCAATCGACGCGTAGAACGCATCCATATCAACATGAATAATCTTTCGTTGCGTGTATTTTGCGGGTACCACCGTGGTCACCTCCCAGCTTAGCAAATTTCTATCCCCATTGTACCCAAACGTCCGTTTGCCTTCAACGGTTTTGATTAAAAAACTAATGGGCACGCAACCGTTTGTTGATAACACCCGCTCTGGTGGTCAGGGCAGGCGCCTGCTGTGGGGACGCTTCAGCCCGAGAGCGGGCTTCTCGCTCAATTTAAAGCCACGACTTTAAATGCGCCCATGACCACCCCCGCTAACGTTGTTTATCCCTAAAAATCAGCGAAAAAAAAACGGTCTCCGAGAGACCGAACTTTTTGACCTTATTTAGCTGATTCGTCGTCAGTTTTTTCAGCAGCTTCGTCACTGGCAGTATCGTCAGTGCTGTTTTCTGCTGACTTATCTTCGGTAGCAGCTTCACTAGTTGCTTCTTCAGCAGCTGGGGCAGTTACTGC
This sequence comes from Levilactobacillus yonginensis, assembly GCF_964065165.1. Lineage (NCBI taxonomy): Bacteria > Bacillati > Bacillota > Bacilli > Lactobacillales > Lactobacillaceae > Levilactobacillus > Levilactobacillus yonginensis. The sequence continues at coordinate 807,874 of NZ_OZ061549.1, forward strand.
TTGTGGTGCTTGGGAAGTTACTTGCGCAATGGCCCGGAGGTCAAAGACCAAGTAGATCCCGTCGCAATCCAAGGTAGCCGTCTGGTCGGCTTGGTTGATTTCATCAATCACACCGTGTAACCGGCCAATCGTAATGACGTGGTCGCCCTTTTTAAGCTCGCTCATCATGTCCTTGTGCTTCTTTTGTTGCTTTTGTTGTGGCCGTAACATTAAGAAGTACATCAAACCTAAGAAGACCACCAAAATGAGCAGCGTTGAGTAACCACCAGTTGCTGCGGCAACGTTAAAACTATCTAACACGTTCGTTCACCCCTTTATAATCTATCTATTGGACAACTTTACCAGAATACCGGGAATCCGTCCAATTATTTCTAGAAATTCTTAAGTAGTTCGAGTTAGTAACTAAAATCATCGAGACTGTTGATTGGCTATCACTCGTGCCGTTTACGAATTAGCTGTCGGCGGAAGCTCACGTCCTAGGTGGGCGTACCCAGCGGCGGTCACAACCCGCCCCCGAGCGGTTCGTTTCAGGTAGCCACGTTGCAACAGGTAAGGTTCATACATTGCAGCCACCGTTTCCGTCTCTTCCCCAACGTTGGCTGCCAGCGTGTTCAGACCGACTGGTCCCCCATTATAGTAATCGATCATCGTTTCTAACAATTTGATATCCGTGGAATCCAAGCCCGCTGAATCCACACGCAATAACTTTAAGGCGTGATTAACGATAGCCAGATCAATCGTTGAATGATCTGGTGAAACCTCCGCAAAATCACGAATTCGTTTCAACAAACGGTTGGCAATCCGCGGCGTTCCCCGTGAACGCAGCGCCACTTCATGGGCGCCTTCAGTTGCAATCGTCGTGTTAAAAATGTCCGCTGAGCGCGTCACGATTTCTTGCAGGTCAGCTGTCTCATAGTATGCCATGTGTTCAACGATTCCGAAGCGGTCCCGCAACGGCGAAGACAGTAGGCCGGCCCGTGTGGTGGCCCCAATCAAGGTAAACGGTGGAAGGGGAAAATGAACGGGATGCGCCGTTGGCCCCTGTCCAACCACAATGTCGATGTAAAAGTCTTCCATTGCTGAATACAACATTTCTTCAACGATTTTAGGTAAGCGATGAATTTCATCAATGAAGAGAATGTCGCCTGGTTGTAGTTCGTTTAGGAGTGCCACTAAGTCACCCGGCTTTTCAATGGCCGGACCACTGGTTGTCCGAATCTGCACACCCATCTCATTGGCAATCACCATGGCCAGGGTTGTTTTCCCCAGACCAGGTGGCCCGTATAGCAGTACGTGGTCGAGCGATTCCTCACGCTGTTTAGCCGCCTGAATATAAACCGACAGTTCATGCTTGATGGGTGCCTGCCCAATGTACTGCGCCAACGTTTGGGGACGCAAAGACTTTTCAATGGAATCTTCGTTCTGATTTTCAGGTTCTGGTGAAACGATTCGTTCGTCATCCGCCATAACTGCCCCTCCTTTCCCTCATTACTTGGTTAATAACCGCAAACCTTCGCTCAGATAATCGTTCGTGGACTCGCCAGCAAATTTCATGAGTTTTGGTTTAATTTTGTTAACTGCAGTCGCCCGGTAACCCAGTGCAGTCAACGCTGCAATGGCATCAGCCAACTGGGGATTCTCGCCATCGGTTGTTGCCACTTCTGGTGTGAACAGCGTGCCATCATCTGCTGGTGCCAGATCATCCAACTTGTTTTGCAAATCCAACACAATCTGACCAGCCGTTTTTTTACCGACACCAGGAAACTTCGTGAGGAAGCCAGTATCATTGGTCTTAATAGCCAGCATCAAGCCCTGATGGTCCGGATTTGCTAGAATAGCCAAGGCACTCTTGGGGCCAATACCATTCACGTTGATCAACTTCAAAAAGAGTTGCTTTTCCGCAAAATCTGCGAAGCCGTACAACGTTTGTGCACTGTCACTAACGGCTTGGTACACGTAAATCGTAGTGGCTTCACTGCCCACCTGATAGCGGTAGGGATTGGCCGTATTTACCAGATACCCCACGCCGTTAACATCAATAACAACGTGGTCTGGGTAAACGGCCGTAATGGTCCCGTGGAGGTATTCATACATGGTCCGTCTAATCTCCTTTAAGAAAACATATGTTTGCTCTACAAATTGTACCACACTGACTAACGAAACTGGAAAGATTCTATTCTCCCCAGTCGTCACCGCTGTGGTGCGGATCTTGAATCCGTTTGAAGAGTTTTTCCAAGTCTTGATCAGTAAAGTGAACCAGAACCGGGCGCCCATGGGGACAATTGAACGGATTTTCAGCCGTTGCTAATTTCTTTAACAATGCCCGAGCCTGTTGGTCGTCCAAGTGATGATTGGCTTTGATGGCCCGCTTACAGCTCATCATGATGGCCGCTTTTTCCCGAAAAGCGGCCACGGAAATTTTACCGTCTTTCAACACCCAATCCACCATTTCCTTAACCGTATCCGTTTCCTGACCGGCCTTAAACCAAGTGGGATGTTCATGAACGATAAAACTGTTGGGGCCAAAGGATTCCAGGTGAACGCCTACACTGCCCAACGTTTCCAAATGGTTGGTAAGCTCCAAGACATCCGTGGTTGGGTAGTCCAAGACAATCGGGACCAACAATTTCTGTTCATCATCGCTGACCTCACCAATCGCTTGGCGGTAAAATTCATAGTTGACCCGTTCCTGAGCAGCATGCTGGTCAACCAGGTAGAGACCATCATCCGCCTCTGCCAACAGATACGTCCCATGAACCTGGCCCAAATAACGGAGTTGCGGAAAACGCTGAATAGGCGGCTCTGCGGTCATATGGTTGGTCGTCTCCAGCTTGGTAGCAGCTGCCTTTTTAACCGGTGCTTGGGAGCTTCCCAGCGGCGCAGCCACCGTCTCGGTTTGATATTTCTCATCGAATTGCTTAATCGCTGGCTGAGCAAAGTCAGCCCGGTCGTGAACGACAACGGGCGCCACCGGTACCTCTTCGGGTGTCTGTAGTGGTTGCGGACCAGCTGCGGGCGCCACCGGTTCTTCAGCCGGATGCATCGGCTGAATGGGTTGGGCGACCTGAGGTTCGGGTGTTTGAAAGCGGGCCTGGGTCGGCATTTCATACTTGGCTGAGACATCGTTCAACGCCATGGTTAGCTGATCTGTATTGCGTTCCTCCCGTTTGGTGGGAGCCCCTTCACTGAGCGCATCCGGAATCAAATTCTCTTGCGATAACCGCTTAAAGACCGTGTCTTGAATCAGTTGCATCAGTTCTGGTTCCTCACTAATGCGAACCTCCTGCTTGGTTGGGTGAACGTTTACGTCAACTAGCAGCGGATCCATTGTGATGTCCAACACCGCCAACGGATAGCGTCCGACCATCAATTTGGAGCCATATCCAGCAATCAACGCTTTACTCAACTGAAAATTATGAATAAACCGACCGTTGAGTAAGAGGAAAATATACTGGCGACTGGCTCGGGTCAGTTCCGGCAGACTCACGTAACCGTGAATCTTGAAGTCCGGATTCTCACCCTGAATGGCGACCATTTTACGGGCACTCTGAACCCCATAAATACCAGCAATCACTTGTTGTAGGTCCCCCCGCCCCGTCGTCCGGGTTAGCTCACGGCCGTTGTGGACCAGAGAAAAAGCTATCTTGGGATAGCTCAGAGCTAGGCGATTGACAATGTCAGTGATTCGAGCCAACTCGGTCGCAGGTGACTTCAAATACTTCAAGCGTGCTGGCACGTTGCCGAAAAGATCCTTCACCGTCACCGTGGTCCCTTTACGAGCCGCGGCTGCAGTGTGCTCTTGAATAATACCGCCAACGTTGTGAATCAGCGTGCCAACACCACCCGTGGATGTGGATAACGTGACATCAGCCACAGACGCGATACTTGGCAACGCTTCACCCCGGAAGCCCAGTGACTTGATTCGAAACAAGTCGCGACGTTCCGTGATCTTACTGGTAGCATGTCGTTTAAAGGCCATTTCGGTATCTTCATCCGCAATGCCATCCCCATCATCAACGACGGTAATTCGCTTTAAACCAGCCTCTTCAACCGTAATGTCGATCTGCTGGCTGTGAGCATCCACCGCGTTTTCAACTAGTTCTTTAACCACTGAGGCGGGCCGCTCAACCACTTCACCCGCTGCGATTTGATCGGCCAGCACCGACGCTAACTCATGAATCTTGGCCATAACGACCCTTCCCTTCTTAAAATGATTTCATCATACTTTATTTTTTAATACTTCCGGTTGGGTGCATTGTGTTGTTCGAAGTACCTCACATTATTTCTTACTTAATTTCTGTTGCCATTGATAGACCTGATTCATGACGGCCATGGGGGTCATCCCCATTAGATTCAACTCAGACAGCTGTCCGAGCACCTTACTCTGCGCTGGACTCAACTCCGGTGCATCTGAGAACAGGGATAACTGTTGACCCTGATCAGAAGCTGCACTTTCCGGTTGGGCTGGCGCAACCGACGTCTGTCCAGCTGCCTGCTCTGGTTCAGCCAACACCGCAACCTGCGATTCAGGCGTCGCAACCGGCGTACTCGTCGACTCAACTGCCACAGCCGGCTGTTCAGCGGCCTCCTCTTCCAAGTGTTGCAAAATGACTTCAGCCCGTTGTAATAGGTTATCTGGCATCCCCGCCAGTTTTGCCACGTGAATCCCGTAAGACTTGTCGGCCGGACCTGGCTGCATTTGATGCAGGAAGACCAGGTCACCGTCCCGTTCAACCGCACCAACGTGCACGTTACGTAGCTGTTTGAGCGACTGGTCCAGTGACGTTAATTCATGGTAGTGCGTGGAGAACAACGTCTTAGCGTGCACCCGATTGTGCACAAACTCAATGATGGCTTGTGCTAACGCCATCCCATCATAGGTGGCCGTTCCCCGCCCAATTTCATCAAATAAGATCAAACTGTTGGCCGTTGCCTGACTCAAGGCGTGATTGGCTTCCTGCATTTCAACCATAAACGTACTCTGACCAGAAATCAGGTCGTCTGCTGCACCAATTCGCGTGAAAATTTGATCGAAGATCGGCATTTCAGCAGCCTCGGCGGGCACAAAACATCCCATCTGCGCCATGATCACAGTGAGTGCTAGTTGCCGCATGTAAGTACTCTTCCCAGACATATTGGGACCCGTGATCAGTAATATATTGGTATCTTGATCCATCGTCACATCATTTGGCACGTATGACTGCCGACCTAGAACTTTTTCAACCACCGGATGCCGGCCCTGCGTAATTTTCAGCGTGTGACCTGCCACTAGCGTCGGTTTAACAAAGTGGTAGTCCTCACTAACAACAGCAAAGCTTTGAAGAACGTCCAAGCTGGCAATCGTCGCTGCTAACTTTTGCAGGCGGGTAATGGCCTTCTTAACCTCTTCACGCAGATTGACAAACAGTTGGTATTCTAGAGACTTGGACTTCTCCTGAGCCTCCAAAATGAGCTGCTCCTTTTCCTTCAATTCTGGGGTTGAGAACCGTTCCGCATTTGCCAAGGTTTGTTTGCGTTCGTAACGATCAGCCGGTAGTTTATCGAGGTTAACCTTCGTCACCTCAATGTAATAGCCGAAGACGTGGTTGTAGCCAATTTTTAGGTTGTTGATACCCGTGACCTCACGCTCGTGAGCCTCCATCTCAGCCAACCAGGTCTTCCCGTTACGCATAGCATCGCGGTACTCATCCAATTGATCATTAAACCCGTCACGAATGACCCCACCATCAGCTACTGACAGTGGCGGTTCGGGTACGATGGTTTCTCGAATGGTATCCGCTACGTCCGCCACGGGATCCAGGTTATCGAGCATTGGATCAAAAATCGTTTCGCCTAATTCCTCGATGGTGTGTTGAATCTGTGGAACCTGTTCCAATGACGTTTGTAACTGAATCAAGTCCCGACCATTGACACTCCCAAAGGCCACCCGTCCAGCTAACCGTTCCAAGTCATAGACCTTGACCAATTCGGCCTGCAGGTTGTTTCGTTCAAAGTAGTGGTCTAGCAAAGCGCCGACCTTTGCCTGTCGGTCTTCAATCTGCTGACGATTAATCAAAGGCCGGTCAAGCCATTGCTTGAGGAGTCGTCCCCCCATGGCCGTCTTGGTTTCATCCAACAGCCACAGCAAAGTCCCAGACTTTTTCTTAGTCCGCAGATTTTGCGTAATCTCCAAGTTGGTCTGAGAGGAATGATCCATCTTCAAAAAAGCAGTCGGTTGATAAGCCACTGCCCGCTGTAGATGGGCCAAGCTACGCTTCTGGGTAACCGTGACGTAGGTCACTAACACACCCACCACGCTCCGCAACCGTTCTGTGGCCAGATCCTGTTCGACGTAACTCAATTCAGAACTAGTCTGGACATCCGTTTGCGTAGAAATCAAAATTCCTAATTGCTTGAGCCGGCCGCGCAACTCGGTTGTCACCGTGTCATCCACAACAACTTCCTTTGTTTGTAAGCTCATCAACTCGTTCATCACAGCATCGACACTGCTCAACTCAGCAGCTTTCAGCTCACCAGTTGACAAATCGGTGTAGGCTAAGCCAAAAGCATCCTTGGCTGGCATAACCAGCGCAGTCAGGTAGTTGTTGCGCTTCGCACCGGCTGCACCGGTATCGGTCTGAGTCCCAGGCGTCACCAATTGGATAACTTCCCGCTTAACCATCCCCTTAGCAAGCTTCGGGTCTTCCATCTGCTCACAAATAGCGACCTTGTAACCCTGATCGACCAGAATGTCGATATAGCTCTGCACAGCCTTGTGCGGTACTCCACACATGGGAATGGGATTCTTTGCGCTGTGACTTCGTGTCGTCAACGTTAATTCTAAGAGTTGAGAGCCTTTGACAGCATCTTCATTAAACATTTCATAGAAGTCCCCGAGCCGGTAAAATAAAAAGGCATCCGGATACTGGTCTTTAATTTTTTGGTACTGCACCATCATTGGCGTCGTGTTCGCTTTCGTCATGAAAAATGGTTCATCCTTCCGTTGTCGTTTAGCTCTGATATGGGTGTTGCGGACTAATCAAGATTGAATGAATCCGCGTTGCGTGCCCCGTTTTATCGTTAATATCAATGACACAGCCTGAGAGTAACCCCGGGCCTTTTTCCTGAACAGTGTAGCGAGTTGGCCGTTGATTTTCAAAACGTTCGATCACGCTATCGGCTTGCATACCCAGCACACTGTTAGCGGGACCAGTCATCCCAGCTTCGGTCAAGAAAGCTGTCCCGTGAGGTAATACTTGTGCGTCACTGGTTTGAACGTGCGTGTGGGTCCCCACAACTGCAGAAAGCTGACCGTCGTAACGCGTTGCAAAAGCCCGCTTCTCACTGGTCGTCTCCGCATGGAAATCTACGAAGACAAAGTCCGTGTCTAACTTAGGCAATAAGTCCTTCATCATCGCAAACGGATCATCCATGGGATTCATGAATACTCGCCCTTGCATATTGACTACGGCCAACACCTGCTGGTTGACCTTGACCTTAGTCCACCCTTGTCCTGGCGTATCACCAGGGAAATTCAAAGGCCGTACCAGCCGGTTCGCATCGCCGATAAAATCATACAATTCAGCGTTGTCCCAGGTATGGTTTCCCATGGTGACAACGTCCGCACCATCTTTCAAGAGTTGCTTGTAAATATTTTGGCTGATTCCACGACCAACCGGGGTCGAATTCTCCCCGTTAACTATGGTGACCTGTGGCTTCAAATCGCGTTTCAATTGTGGGAGGTACTCGTGAATCATTTCCATACCTAAATTTCCTACAACGTCACCGACAAACAGAATTCGCATCTTCGTTCCCCTATCTTAGACCTCACCAGGTCTAGCTGGTTTTCCAGTATTATTAAATAACCTCTATTTTACCATGGTTCCAAAGATTCTGCGTGAGTTAAATCCGTTGAACCACTCAACTGAGACTCTGCTTCCCCTTATGATTTCGACAATCACCGTCAGCTGAACGACACAACGTAAAAAAGCTAGAACCACAATGGCCTAGCTTCTCTGACTTATTTCGCATATTCAACTGACCGGACTTCCCGGATGACGGAAACTTTGACGTGACCTGGATAATCCAAGTCCCCTTCAATTTGTTTCTTGATGTCTCGTGCCAAGACAACGGCATCCGTATCAGAAATCTTCTCTGGCCGCACAATCACTCGAACTTCTCGGCCCGCCTGAATGGCAAAACTGTGGTCAACACCATCAAAAGCATTTGCAACAGTTTCTAACTTATCCAAACGATGAATGTAACTTTCCAAGGAATCTGAGCGTGCGCCTGGCCGCGTCGCTGAGATAATGTCAGCGGTCCCGACCAGTTCCGCAATCACGGATTGCGGCGCCGTTTGATCTGCCTGAGCAGCAATAGCGTTGACCACAACAGAACTCTCGCGGTACTTCTTAGCAAGTTCCGTTCCCGTTGTGATGTAAGAACTATCGTCTTCATGCTCAGCAGCACGGCCAATATCATGTAGTAATCCTGCACGTTTTGCTAACGCAACATCCTCACCTAATTCAGCAGCCAACACCCCAGTGATTTTGGCAACTTCAATTGAGTGGGCCAAGGCATTTTGCCCATGAGAAATACGGAAGTTCAAGCGACCAACCAGCTTGACCAATTCGGGATGCATAGAATGAATCCCCAGATCAAACGTTGCTTGCTCGCCAAGTTCCCGGACATGTTCGTCCAGTTCTTTTTTGGCTTTCGCAACCATTTCTTCAATCCGAGCTGGATGAATCCGCCCGTCTTGAATCAACTTCTCCAAAGCAATCTTGGCAACTTCTCGCCGTAATGGGTCAAAGCCACTCAACACAACAGCTTCCGGTGTATCGTCGATGATCAGGTCAATCCCGGTCAACGTCTCTAACGTCCGAATATTCCGCCCCTCACGGCCAATGATTCGGCCCTTCATGTCGTCATTAGGTAACGTGACTACGGTAATCGTCGTCTCGGTGACCATATCAGCGGCACTCCGTTGAATGGCAGACACAATCAAGTCCTTGGCGTTCGCCTGGGCTGTCTTGCGTGCTGTTTCTTCGCTTTCCTTAATCATTTTTGCGCGTTCCCCTGCCAGAGCCGTCTTGGCCTCCGAAATGATCAGGTCACGTGCATCGTCCTGGGATAACGCAGCGACTTCTTCAACCGCTGCTTGGCGTTTCTCAATCAGTGAGTCTGCTTGTTGCTGTTTCTTCGCTAAACTTTGCTCTTCCGCACTTAGCTTTTTGTCCCGACGATTCAACGAATTTTCGCGCTTTTCCAGAGAATTATCTTTCCGGTCTAACGTCTCTTCCCGTTGAATCAAGCGATCTTCTTGCTTCTGAACTTCGGCACGACGTTCTTTCAGCTCTTGTTCGACCTCCGCACGGTACTTATGACTGTCCTCTTTGGCTTCTAACAAAGCCTCTTTGGTTGCAGTCTCAGCTTGCTTCTTAGCCTCTACTAACACACCTTCTGCAGTGTACTTAGCAGCATCTAACTTCCGTTCGTGGACGGATTTACGTAAATAATACCCGGCCACAACACCAACAACGATAGCGATGATTGCGAGGATTATGCTTGGAACACTCATGATTCCACCTCCGCATCATCAAAAATGACTAATTTAAAAATCAGACTTTTCAAGATGTTGATTTCATAACTGACGCAACTTCAATTTTAATGGTTGCCACTAACCCTGTCAACTAAACTCCATCGATTCTCATTACCAAGTTTACCGACATCGTCATTCCGGCCAAAAAGTCAGCACTTAATTCATTTACCAAATAAAAAAGTCTTCCCACGTCTCTGCATGGAAAGGCTTTTAACGAGTTACTTGCCAGGTTTTCCCGGAGTCAACTCAATCTGTTCAGGTTTACCCTTGTCATCCTTGGATGACTTTGTGTTTTTACTCTTATCTTCAGTAGCAGACTTGCCATCCGCATCCTTGGCATCATCAGCTGTGTCACCAACACCGTATGCGGCACGCACACGCTGGTTAACTTCAGCCATCATGTCCGGATGGTCAGCCATGTACTGCTTGGCATTTTCACGACCTTGACCAATTCGGTCTTCACCGTAAGAGTACCAAGAACCACTCTTGTCGATGATATCCTTTTCGACGGCCATATCAATCAATTCACCAGTTTGTGAGATTCCGTGTCCATACATAATATCAACTTCAGCACGCTTAAATGGCGAAGCCACCTTGTTCTTAACAACTTTGATTCGTGTCCGGTTACCAATGACATTGGTACCGTCCTTGATTTGTTCAGCACGGCGGACTTCAAGTCGAACCGTTGCATAGAACTTCAAGGCCCGACCACCGGGGGTCGTTTCAGGGTTACCGAACATAACCCCAACTTTTTCACGAATTTGGTTAATAAATAAAGCAATCGTCTTCGTCTTGTTGATAGACCCAGACAATTTTCGCAAGGCTTGTGACATCAGGCGGGCTTGTAACCCAACGTGAGCGTCACCCATTTCGCCTTCAATTTCAGCTCGAGGAACCAGAGCGGCAACGGAATCGACAACCAAGATATCAACGGCACCACTGGAAATCAAAGCATCTGCAATTTGCAGACCTTGTTCACCAGTATCTGGTTGTGATAACAAGAGATCATCGATGTTAACCCCTAATGCAGTTGCATAGGCAGGATCCAAAGCGTTTTCGGCATCAATGTAAGCTGCCGTCCCGCCTTGCTTCTGTACCTCAGCAACGGCGTGAAGTGCAACCGTCGTCTTACCTGATGATTCTGGACCGTAGATTTCTACGATTCGACCGCGGGGGTATCCCCCAACGCCCAGAGCCACATCAAGGGCTAACGAGCCGGATGGCACGGTTTCAACCTCCATGTTCGCATTGTCACCTAGCCGCATGATGGAGCCCTTACCAAAGTCTTTTTCAATTTTTTTCAGCGCCTTATCCAACGCTGCTTGTCGTTCGTCAGCCATTCAAATCCTCCTCAAATGCATCAATATTCAAGTATCACTATACGGGTTTTGTTCGTAAAATGCAAGTAAAAACAGAACAATAGTTCCCCTTTTATTTCAAGTCACGCAAAACGCGGCGTAACCAATCGAAACCAGTCAAGACGGACCGCTCCCGAATTTTGGCGCGATTTCCAGTGAAATGAACCAGCTTGGCCATTGGGGCCTTACCTCGTTGCGCTAACCCCAGCCAAACCGTCCCTGCCGGCTGATTTTCTAACGAATCGGGACCCGCAACTCCGGTGAAACTGAGCGCAAAGTCGGTATCTAATTTTGTTCGGGACCGTTCAGCCATTTCCTTAGCAGTCGCTTCACTGACCACGCCTTGCGCATCGATGACCGCTTGGGGAATCTCCAAGAGGTCGCGTTTGGCGTCATTAGCATAAGTTACGAAGCCACCAGGGAAAACGGCTGAGACACCTGGCACATCCCCCAACGTACTCTGGAACTTACCAGCAGTGAGACTCTCAGCCGCTGTAATAGTCAGCTTACGGTCAATCAGCTCGTTGACGACAACTTGTGCCAAACTGTTGTCGTCACCAAAGCCATAAAAATAATCACCGACCCGCGTCATAATTGTTGCCGTCATGTCACGCAGGAGCTGCTCGCCAACCGCCCGTTCAGTTGCTCGTGCGGTAATTCGCAATGTAACTTCATTGACCTTAGCATACGGTGCGATGGTTGGATTTGTCTGGTGGTCAATTAGATCACTCAGTTCCGTAACCAGTTTACTTTCACCGATTCCAAAGAACCGCAGCACCTTTGAGACCAGGAACTCATGACGATGATAAGCCGCAATAATCTGCGGTAGAGCTTGATGTTCAAACATTGGTTCAGCTTCGCTCGGAGGACCTGGCAGCAGCATAATGTCAGCGGCATTGGGATCACGATAGAAAGCCCCCACAGCCATCCCCGTCTCATTCTTAAGTGGGAGACTCCCAGCTGGATAAAGGGCCTGCAGCCGGTTGTTAGGCGTCATTTCTCGGCCTGTAATCTCAAAGTGCCGGTGAATTTTATCCATCGCAGCAGTGTCTTCAACTAGTTTCACGCCTAAGAGATGAGCCACCGTTTGCTTTGTCAGGTCATCCTTCGTTGGACCTAAACCACCACTGATTACGACTAGATCACTGCGCGAACGGGCCTGATTGACCACTGTCGTCAGCCGGTCAGCGTTATCGCCCACTAAAGAATGGTAATAGACTTCAATGCCAGCGTCTGCTAGCCCCCGGGCAATAAATGCTGAGTTTGTATCCACGATTTGCCCGAGTAAGATTTCCGTTCCAACCGCAATAACTTCTGCTTGCATGCTACCCCTCCTGATATGACATAGATTAACTCCGTAAAAACCGGCGTTGTTTTTTTATTTTTTAAAACTTTCTATTCAGCTGAAGATTCTGCAAATACTTGCCGGTTTTGAACGAAGTAATCGATCCCAGAATAAATAGTGAAAAACAGACAAACGTAGAAGAAAATCAGTGCCATTGGAAGGTTGATCGCACCAAAACCAACGTTGTTCAGCAGAAGTAAAATGATCCCGACCATTTGTGTGGTCGTCTTGATCTTACCCGGCCAAGCGGCAGCCAAAACTTGACCACCCGTTTCAACTACAATCAGCCGTAATCCCGTCACAGCCAGTTCCCGACAAACAATGATGGCCACACCCCATGCTGGAACAGCCTTCATGGCAACCAGCAGAATAAAGGCCGTCATCACGATCATCTTATCCGCTAATGGATCAGCAAACTTGCCAAAGTTTGTGACTAGGTGTTGGCGTCGGGCAATCTGTCCGTCCAAAAAGTCAGTAATTGATGCGACTGCAAAGACAATTGCCCCCCAAATTTGGGTAACCGGAATAGCCGTTCCTAACCAGGTGACTTCCCCCCAGTTTAAAGGCAACACCAATAACAATAGAAAGACTGGAATCAAGATGATACGAACAATGGTTAAGCGATTTGGTAGATTCACGAAATTTTCCTCCTTAAACATATCTCAACGTAAAAAGGCGGGTCGGCCGCAACGGACCGACCCGCCTTGAGTCTACTTGAACTCTAAAGTCACGGTTTGTACCTGAGAAGTCGTACTACTACTGGTCGTGGTCGCGCCAGTCGTTGAATCAGATGTCGTGGCCGTACTGGAGCTAGAAGCGGCACTAGTGCTGGTAGCTGTCGTGAAGTCAAACTTCTTACCGTCCACCTTTACAGAAGTGGCCGGTGCGTTACCGAAGTTAAACGTCACACTAGTGGTCCCACTTGGTAGCGTCAAAGAGTGGTCCGTAGAGCTAGACAAAGTTCCTTGCCAAGTAGTCGTGCCACCAACCTTAACGGCCATCCAAGCACTGCCAGTGGCAGACAAGCTGATCTTAGGCTTTGAGGAAGCGTTCTTCATTTCCCAAGTTGAGCCAGACGTCGTGGAACTAATCTTCTTAAAGCTAGCCGTGGAAGTCTTCTTAGAAGACGATTTTTTCGATGAGCTCTTCTTAGAACTGCTCTTGGTACTTGAGCTGCTGCCAGAAACGCTAACCGAACTACTATCAACATTGTTGTTAGTTGAGGAACTACTATTACGAGAAGCGGCAATCCAGATACCAACTAAAACTGCTAAGACAACGATGACAATCCCCACAATGGGAACCGTGCGGCGTAGCTTAACGTAGCGTTCGTCGACCTGACGTTGTTGTGAACGGGTCTCCGGATTGTTTTCATTGACCTTATCCACGTACTCCTGCGTCTGCGTACTTGGCAACGTGCTGTCAAATTGCTTCAACAACTCAGCACCATCCAAGTCCACCATATCAGCGTATTGTTTAATAAATGCCCGTACATAAAAATCGCCAGGTAATTCATCGAAGTTTTGATCCTCGATGGCAATCAGATAACGTTTCTGAATCTTCGTCGTCTGTTGCAGATCATCCAGCGTGTACCCCTTCGCGATTCGTGCATCGCGGAGCGTTTTTCCCAATGTTATTTTGCTGTTATCACTCATTTTAAATTCTCCACCTGTTCAAAATTTCTCTACAATGCAGTATAGCATAGGCACCGCCACATTTTTAGCGACAGCACCCAGTTTTCGGGATTTAACGGTTTCTTAACTTCCCCATTTAGGGCAGAATCGTATAAACCGTTTGGCGACCCTGTCCCAAGAATGCCTCAGCCGCTGGCAAGATGTCAGCGAACGTCAGGTCTTCGAGCGTGGCCAGTTCGTCAAAAATTGTCGCTCCATTAAATAACGGCCCATCATACTGATTAGCAATGGCTTCGACGGAGTTAATGGCACCAACGATGCGACCAATGGCTTCGCGCTTCACGAGTTCAAATTGGTCCTGCGCAGCTTGCAATTGCGCCGGCGCATCATTCAGAATCGTCGTCAGTTCCTTAACAAACTGTTCTGGTTGGTCCGTGTCACCCGCAAGTTGGGCAAAGTGCGCCCCCCGCTGAACCTGGAAATCATAACCAAAACTATCATCAATAATATTTGCATCATACAAGCGTAAGTAATGATCACTGGTATCGTTAAATAACAGATCCATCGCAAGCGACACGGCTACACTATATTTTAACCCCGCCCGACCAGTTGGAACTTGATCAAATCCACGGAGACCGATACTAATTTTAGGCCGCGTAACGGTCAGGTGACGCGTCGTAGTCGGAATAATTTCCGCCGGTTCAGCCTGTGGTGAAGGTACCCGTCGAATCGGTTCGTTCGGCGCAAACGTCTTTTGATCCTGGTTGGCCATGATCCACGACAACGTTTCTTCGGGATTCAACTGTCCTACGACTACCAGGCTCATATTACCAGGATGGTAGAACGTCTGGTATGCTGCATACAAATCATCGGCGGTAATCTTATCAATTGAATCAACCGTACCAGCAATGTCAATGTGCAGCGGTTCCTTAGGATACAACCGGCCAATCATACCAAAGTAACTCTGCCAGCCTGGATCATCATCGTACATCTGAATTTCCTGTCCGATGATCCCCTTTTCTTTATTCACCGTCGCCGGCGTAAAGTACGGATCCTGCACAAAATCGAGTAAAATATCTAAATTTTCACGAAGTTTGCTAGTCGTCGCAAACAGGTAGCTTGTCTGGGTAAAGCTCGTAAAGGCATTAGCGCTAGCCCCATACTGACCAAACAGGTCAAAAGCATCATGGTCTTTTTTCTCAAATAATTTGTGTTCTAAAAAGTGGGCAATTCCGTCGGGGAACCGGACCGGCTGGCTGCCTCCCCGGGGCACGAATTCATTATCCATGGAACCATAATCGGTGGTCATAACCGCAAAAGTCTTATGAAAATCTGGTTTAGGAACCAAAATGACTGTCAGTCCATTGGCCAATGTCGTCTGGTAAACGGCTTCCCCTAATCTGGTATACGCTTGTTTATTCAGCATTTTGGTCACCTCCATGTAAGCAATACGTGGCTTGAAGCGTGACTTTTTGAGCAACTCGCTGAACGTCCGCCACCGTAATTGCGTCTAACTTAGCTTGCCAGCTCTTAAGCGGTTCCGTCATATGTGTGAGCTGCGTGTTCAGCAGGCCAGTCAATCGTCGTTGTGGGCTATCTAATCCCGCCAGACGGGCATTGAGCAAACTGGCCTTAACCTCATGCAAGAGTTCTGCAGAGAGCTTCCCAGCCTGTAAATCAGCGAGCTGTTCACCAATGATGGCAACGACCCGTTCCTGATTCTGTGCCTGAATGCCTGATTGCACACCCATAATTCCCGTGAATGGATTATAACTGCTGCTAGCATAGTAAGCCAGACTGGCCTTCTCTCTCACGTTAGTAAAGAGCAGCGATAAGGGGGTGCCCCCAAAGGCCGCATTAAAGACCACGGCAGCCAGAAAGTCCGGATCGTCACGATAAATGGGAAGATGGTAGACCAGATTCAATTTTGCTTGAACCACATCTGCTTGGTCATCCCCCTGAGTCACTGTCGGACGCGCATCCCAACGATAGTAAGGTGAAACGTCTACCACGGTACGGTCCGTCAGTGGCCAAGTAGCAAGGGCCGACTGAACCCGATTGGCATCCACATCCCCTACCACTGCCACGTGAACGGCATCATTGGCCAACATTTCATGATACGTTTGTAAGATATCGGTCGCCGTCAACTGACCTAGTTTTTTAGTATCCCCTAAGGCACTCATGGCCTGGGCGGGTTCGGTAAAGACTAATTCCTGTACTCGGCGGTTGGCCAAGTACTGTTTGTCATCATCCAAAGACTTGATGGCGGCCAACAGGTTTTGCCGTTGTTGCGTAAAAGTTGGTGCATCAAAATTCCCAGCTGGTAAGAGCGGTTCAAAGATGACCGCCTTCAGCAGGTCCATTGCTTGCTCAAATAAGGGTTGTGCTTCGGCAAATTGATCGAGATACTGTTCGTTAACCACTGAACAGGTCAACCGAATCACGTGCTTGGTCCCGAGTTTTAAGACACTGATCCCAAAGACCGCACCATACATTCGGGAAAGTTGCCGCGCTAAAGCGGTTTGAGTCGGGTAGGCGGCCGTACTTGTCTCTAAGACCTGAGCTAGTAACGCCCGCGCCGTAATGGCGTCGACACTTAAGGGCGCAACAAAGTCCACCTTAATCCCAATAGTTTTAAATTGTTTGGAGGGTAACATGTCTAAAGTTACCCCATCTCGAATGCGAAAATGCACGCGTTATTGCCTCCTCTGACAAAATACTAATCGATGTTTAATTCTAAGGGAACTGCCACCTAAATACAAGCGAGCCGACCAAATTCATCCAGATTGGTCAATCCATTATCAAGGGAAAAGTACCTGATAACACCTAAACAGTCTGTAGAGTTCCACCGACAACGGCTAACTGAGAACAGTCACCGAAAGGACACACTAGATTGCCAAATTTACACGCCACTATCATTAGCATAACTAGCTTAGCTGGCATTTAAAAACGTTCGTTCTTCAAACCAATGTAAAAGAGACCGCGACGTATTCCGTCCGGTCTCTTCACTTGTGTCACATGTCTAGACGACATGGACTTTATTTTTTCAAGAGTGGTGTATCAACATTGCTGCCGAACCACTTTTCATTAATCTTTTTTAATTGGCCGTTAGCGGCTAACCGCTTCAAGCCGGCATTGATTTTCCGACGCATCGTCACATCGCCCTTTCGCGTTCCCACGGCAAATTTTTCCTTAGGGAAGGACCCAACAGTCACCCGATAATCCTCGGGGTGTGCTTGGTGTTTGATGTAATAATTCGCATAGGTACTGTCAATCAACAGGCCCTTAATTCGTCCAACGTTCAGGTCAATAAACGCATTGGTAAAGGAATCATACGTCACCGCCTCATGATTCTTGATCCGATCCTTCAACAGTTGGGGATAAGTATCGATATCATTGGCTCCCGATGAACCAGTTTGTGCACCCAACACCTTATCCTGCATACCCGCATAGGATGTAATGTTGTCCTTCTTCAGGGTAACCAACACCTGGTCATTGTTCAAGTAGGTATCTGAGAAGGCAACTTGCTTTTCTCGTTGTGGTGTAATGGAAAAGCCATTCCAAATCAAATCAATCGTTCCATTGTGTAATTCAGTGACATTCATGTTCCAATCGATACTTTGGAAGTCAGCCTTCACCCCGTAAAGCTTAAAGACGGCGCGTGCTAAGTCGATATCGTATCCCACCAGCTTCCCACTCTTCTGCCGAAAACCCATGGGAACAAAACTATCATCCAACCCAATTATCACTTTTTTATTCTTTTTGATGGCCGACCAGGTATCCGCTGTATCTGCCCGTTGCGTGACTGTTGCACAACCGGCTAAGATACCCGCCAGTCCAACCACGAGTCCTAATAGGGCCCAAATTCGAATTGCTTTAAATTTCATTCAATTGGTCCCTCCTAGCTCTTGGGTTCGACCCGCAACATCTGATCAGCAATTGATTCGGCAAATGGCATGTCATGAGTGACCACGATTTGCGTCATTCCTTCTTGCTTCAGGTCTAAAATAATCTGTTCAACTTCCCGCCGAAGATCAGGATCTAACGCGGAAGTTGGTTCGTCATAGCACAATAATTTGGGATGCATTGCAAGTGCCCGAACAATGGCAACTCGTTGTTTTTGACCACCAGACAGTTCGTACGGGAATAAGTCCGCTTTCCCTTCCAAGTTCAACTGATTGAGCAACTGCCGGGCTTCCTTTTCTGCCTCAGCCGCGGACTTTTTCAGGACCATGGTTGGTGCTAACGTGACGTTCTGCAAAACCGTTAAATTCGGAAACAGCTGAAAATCTTGGAATACAACCCCAATAACGGCATCGTTGTTTCGATTAGTGGCTGGATCAAACGCTTCACCGTCTAAGAAAAACGTCCCAGCGTCCACCGTGGCTAGACCGCTGATACACCGGAGTAAGGTCGTTTTACCGGCCCCAGACGGTCCAACAATCGTCAAGATCTGACCATTTTCAACGGTTAGGTTCACGTCGTCAAGGATAGTCTTACCACCAAATTTTTTCGTAATTCCTTTAAGTTCTAACATGTTTGACCCATCCTTTCCTTAACGCCAATAACTATAGTGCTTTTCCAACCGCTTCAAGACTAACGTGCAAACCGCCGTCAGAAGCAAGTAGATAACCCCGACCAACAGCATTGGCAACAACGTTACGTCGCGCGCCATGGCCACGTTTCCGGCGCGTAATAAATCACCTAACCCGATTACGTACACCAAAGACGAATCCTTAACCAGGTTGATAACTTCATTCCCAATCGATGGCAACACAATTTTGACCACTTGTGGAATCACGATTCGCCGTAACGTTTGCCAGTTCGTTAGCCGCAAAACCCGAGCACTTTCGTACTGACCAACCGGAATAGCTTGTAACCCACCCCGGAAGATTTCGGCGAAATACGCCGTGTAGTTCAGAATGAAGGCGAAGAGTGCTGCATCGTAACGTTGAAAAACAATCCCCACGATGGGCAGACCATAAAAGACAAAAATTAATTGCAGTAGCAATGGCGTCCCCCGCATCAGCCAAACGTAAACGTTGATCAGCCAGGTTAAAGGTTTAAATTTGGTCGTCATTCCTAGACCTACCAGAATTCCTAATGGAATTGAGATAATAATCGTCCAGAAGAAGATCGACAACGTCATTCCGGTCCCGGAAATCAGTGATGGTAAAATTTGTTCAACATAGTGCATAACAATTCTCCTCCTTTTGCCACAAAAAAAGCCCCTTGAGAAGATTTCTCAAGAGGGCGTGTGTACGCTGTGCCACCTCATGTTCTCGACGAGACTCACGCCACGCCGACTCAACGAGTTGCCAGCACCGCTGAAGAAGAGAGGGATAAAAAAAGTCCCCTTAGGTCCAAAGACCTAAGAGGACGATAACATCGTGGTTCCACCTCTGTTTGTCGTTCTATCACTAAAACGACCTCAGCGAGTTGCAAGCAACTCCAGCGATAACGGGCTACCCCGAACCATCCTACTTGTTTCAGACGGTCAACTCACAGATGTGGTTCGACCAGCTAAGACCACCCGTTTCCATCTACCGGGCTTTCTGTCGTCTCTTAATCAGTCTACTCTTCCGTTCAAAGTTTTTTATTTCATTGCCAATATAGTACGAGTTTTTTTGCTCACCGTCAACCCCTAATTTCTAGCCGCGGTGAAACCAACTGCTGACCCGGTGCCAAAAACCAGTAGATTCCTGATCCTCAATCTTCATCAGAGGTACGGTTTGACCCTCCAACCGACGGGCCACGTTACGGTAGCCTTGGGAAGCTGGATTGTCAGTCTGCATCACGATTGGTTCACCCTTGTTAGACGTGGTGATCACCGCGTCATCATCAAAGATAATCCCCAACAACTCGATGCCCAAGTGATGGGTAATCTCATCAATATCCATCATCGATCCGTCCTGCATCATATTCCGGCGAATCCGATTGATCAGCAGGCGTGGAGCTTCAGTCAGGGGATGTTGTTCTAACAGACCCACAACTCGGTCGGCATCCCGCACAGCCGAAATTTCTGGCGTCGTCACAACAATGGCAGCGTCAGCACCCGCTACGGCGTTCATGAACCCCTGCTCGATTCCCGCTGGACAGTCAATTAAAACATAATCATATTCAGGTTTTAACTCGTCAACGATTTCTTTGACTTGTTCAGGATCTAGGGCAGTCTTGTCCGTATTTTGAGCAGCTGGCAACAAGTATAGCTTGTCGTCAAAACGCTTGTCTTTAACCAGTGCTTGTGGCAACTTTGCCCGACCTTCAGCAACGTCCACAATATCATAAATAATGCGGTTATCGAGGCCTAAGACCACGTCCAAGTTCCGGAGCCCGATATCCAAATCCATCAGGCAGACCCGCTTGCCCATTAAGGCTAAGGCTGTTCCGATGTTGGCACTCGTGGTTGTTTTCCCAACACCACCCTTACCAGAGGTGATAACAATTGCTTTTCCCATATTTAAATTCCTCCAATCTGGTTATATAACTTCGGATTAATCTTCTTAAGTTGGCCCAATTTACCATATGACAAGACGTGTAAGTCGTTGACATATGCAATAGTCTGACCAGAATCAGTCAACTGATCTGGTTCAATAATATCAAATTGTTCTGCGATTCGAACCTGTTGGGCCGATTGAAGATTCCCCATAATCAGCTTGGATTCGTCATCGGGGTACCCTGCTTGGAGAATACCCATAACGTCCCCCATTGAAAAGATGTTGCCCGTTGTAACCAGCTTGCCGCCCTCATGAATGGTCCCTAAGAACAGGATATCCCCCTTCATGTTGACCTCTTGCCCATTACGAATAATCTTACTCAATAAATGAACATTGTCCCGTTCCTTCAATTGCAATGCGTCGTCAACCGTCATAACATTCGCCGAAATCTTGTGGATCTCAAAGCGTGGATAGTTGGCCACGAGCTGCTCGATACGGGTTCGCTCATCGGCGGTCAGAATTCGATCCTCAGTCAGCACGTCCAAAGAGACTTTGGACGACGCCAACGCTTGTGGATCAACCTTCAGGTTTTCTAATAATACTTTTAAGTCAACCAGGATTTGGTCTAGACTCGCTGATTGCTTGAGCACCAAATCATAGCCGTTTTGTGTTCCACGTAATACGGCAGCTTGCATAGCTTTCGTTCCCTCCACACCTATTTTAGCCAATTATACACCCAACGGATTGGAAAATATAAAAGGACAAACATTGCTAAGTTAAAGGCCAACGTTGGCCCTAACGTGTTCACCAAAAAAGTACTTCCCGCCATATCATTCAGATGAATGGCACGACTGGCCACGTAACCTAGCGCTTCTACAACGGTAATATCAATAAAGTAAATCAATAAACCGCTTAAGAAATTAGGCCGAATGTAAGCCACCATCAACCGGGTCAGGTAAATGACTAAAGGAAAAATGAAGATATAGATTCCAAAGATTCCCGTATAATACAAATCAAAAATCACTCCGGCAACGGCCGCCCACCGAGCCAAC
The DNA here is from genome assembly GCF_964065165.1 of Levilactobacillus yonginensis. Taxonomy (NCBI): domain Bacteria; kingdom Bacillati; phylum Bacillota; class Bacilli; order Lactobacillales; family Lactobacillaceae; genus Levilactobacillus; species Levilactobacillus yonginensis. The sequence goes on from NZ_OZ061549.1 coordinate 829,280, forward strand.
GGCATCTCAAATGCCGATGAATCAGCCTCAAAAATAGCACCACACACTAGCCACAAAACCACCAAGTGGCTGACCATAGCTGTTGGCGCTCGAAACATGTGAACACTAAACACTTGGCTAATTGCCCCATCGATCAACAGTAAGAAAAATAAACCTACGGGAAAGCCAAAGCGCAACTTAGATAATCGATACACGATTGGTTCCCCCCTACTGCTTTGTGACGGCAACCGTCACAATGTTCAGGTCGCTCAGATCAGTAGCGGGCGTGATGTACAACTTAGTAGACAGACCATAGTCATCGCCACTAGCCTTCGCCACTTTACCAACATACAAACCCTTTGGCGTGACGCCACCGAGTCCGCTGGTAACGACCTTATCGCCCTTATTAATTTTGGCCTTTGTGGTGATATTGTTCATCGTAATCTGACCGGTTGTTGACTTATAGCCACTCAGCACACCGTTAACGGTGGAACCGGACTTAGTCGTAATCTGAACGGCAAATCGGTTGGCTGTATCATTATTGTCCGTAATCAATTCCACTTTAGAATTCGTCTTGTTGACTTCGGCAACTCGACCAATTAAACCAGATCCGGACATAACCGGCATATTCTTCACAATCCCTGCGGAAGACCCTTTATTGATCACCACTTGGTTTTGCCAAGAAGACGGCGTCCGGGTAATTACTGACGCTGTAACGGCTGAATAGTCCGTCAATGAACTATTCAATGAAATTTCTTTTTTGAGTTGTTTGTTTTCTTTAGCTAACGTCTGATCACGCACCTTGGTCTGGGCGAGCTCACTGACTTGTTTCTTCAATTGCTGGTTTTCTTGGTACGTATTCAGTAACTCTGACAGTGAACTGACAGAACCACTGAGACCGTTAGTTGGGATGGCGACAACGCGGTCCACAAAGCCAACAATATCGTTACCGAATTGTTGCACCAAAGGTGGCGTGGACTTCTTATTCCGAATAGTTACGGATATCGTCATCAAAGCAAAGCTAACAATCACGCAGACAATGATGATGACCAGTCGCCGATTGAAAGAAAATTTCTGCATGTTTGACCTCCATCTGATTCGGCATGTTGGTAATTAGCATACCGTCACAATAAAGAAGCGGGAAGCTGCCTTCCCGCTAGTCCCTATTTTTTCTTCATGACATCGATGCTCTTTAATGATTCACCAGTACCAGCCGCAACACAATCCAGTGGATCGGTAGCAATGGATACCGGAACCTTTGTGGCATCAGCAATTACTTCGGATAAGTTCTTCAGTAAAGCGCCCCCACCAGTTAAGACGATCCCATGATCGATGACGTCAGCAGCAATTTCTGGCGACGTTTCTTCCAAGGTTTCCTTGATAGCGGTAATGACATCCTGAACGGGTTCTTGGATGGCCTTAGCCACATCAACGGCAGATACTTCAACACCCTTAGGTAAGCCGGTAATCAAGTCACGACCTCGAATCGTCGTTCCTTCAATGTTTTCAGCATCTTCAACTGAGGCAGAACCAATGTCCATCTTCAGCTTTTCTGCGGTCCGTTCACCAATTAACAGATTGAAGTTGGCCCGAACGTACGTCGCGATGGCGTCGTCCAGTTTATCACCAGCAACTCGAATTGAACGACTGGAAACAATTCCGCCTAGGGAAATCGTTGCCACGTCGGTCGTTCCACCACCCATGTCGACAACCATGCTCCCGGTTGGGTCCATGACGGGCAAGCCGGCACCAATAGCTGCAGCAAATGGTTCTTCGATGACGTAAGCGTCACGAGCACCAGCAACACGGGTTGCGTCAATGACGGCCCGCTTTTCTACTTCCGTTACACCACTCGGTACGCAGACCATGACGTAAGGCTTACCACTGGATTTACCAACTGTCTTTTCGATGAAGTACTTCATCATGGCAACAGTCGTATCATAATCAGCAATAACCCCATCTTTCATGGGCCGAATGGCAACAATACTAGCCGGCGTACGGCCGATCATTGCGCGAGCGTCTTCACCAACGGACACAATTTCCCCAGACTTTGTGTTCTTGGCGACAACAGAAGGTTCGCGAAGAACGATTCCTTTACCGTCAACATACACAATTGTATTGGCGGTACCTAGATCGATCCCAATATTTTTCGTTCCTAATCCGAACACTGTGTTTCATCCCTTCATTGTCAACAAAATTATTAATGGATTTTTGTCTTATTCATTGATAGACGTATTATAACATACCTATCTACGTGAGAACACGTCGTCAAGGTTAAGAATACCGAACTTTTAACGAGAAAGAAATACCTAAAAGTGATTTTAATCAGTTTTTAAAGGTTCTGAGATACTTTGGTCCATTTCGATGGGTAATTGGCCGTTTTCGCGGAGGCTAAAATAGCTACTCAGGCCCACAACAAAGCCATCCAATAGTGGTACACCCATCAGTTGGCCGCACTTAGCCAACCGATTCATAAACAACAGGTCGTTTCTCGACGGCGTCGTGTCACCGCTAGGATGATTGTGTGCAACCACCACAGCAGCTGCACCAGTCACCAGGGCGACCCGAAAAATTTCGCGAGGATGCACGGGACAACTATCTAGTGTTCCTCGAAAAACCGTTTGCCGGTCAATGATTTGATGCTTGGCATCCAACGCCAGAACCTCCAGTTGTTCCTGTGGTAAGAACCGCAAATCATCCATCAGAGCCTGGCCGATCTGACTACTGGCTTGGACTACTCCCAGAATCTCACGGGGAGCCCGCTGTGACCAACGCCCCAGGGCCAATGCCTGTAAAAAGGCTTGACGCCGGGGCTGTCCCGCAACATACGCTCGACACTGTCGTTGACTGGCATAACGTAGGCGGGCGACTGTTTGAAAGTAGTGGAAAAATCGGTCACACTCCTGAACATCGGCCAAGCCTAAGGTGGCTAGTACCCGACTCACTAGTTGTCGTTCATTCTTAACTGTTACCTGACACCGTTGCATTCTCTCATCCCCTTACAGATTAGCTCCGTAAGAAAGGACGCTTTACACGTCGGTCCCCTTAAAATACTGCCGTACTTCTGAAATAAAATAGAGCGACCCGGTCAGTAAGAGTAAATCTTCTGCTGACATCGTATTCAGAGCCAATTTCAAGCCTGCCGCCCAGTCCGGAACAACCGTCACCCGGTCATGATCTGCAACCGCCCCTTCCAACTCGAGTGACGTGGCTGCTTGCCGTTTACCGGGGCCTTGGAACTGTGTCAAAATCAAGTGAACGTTTGGCACATCTAAGAGCGTCTGCACCATTTGTTGATACTGTTTGTCGGCTAACACGGCCAATACAATATACACGTCGTTAGCCGCAAAGTGTTGCCGTAAGAGCTGCGCCATTTCGATCATCGCTGGTTCGTTGTGTGCCCCATCGATGGCAATCAAGGGTTGTTCATTCAGTCGTTCGAAGCGGCCTGGCCAAGCCGTGTGTTGCAGTCCCTGACGAACCGTAGCAGTAGTGACCGGCAACTGCCGCAACGTGTGGTAGGTCAAGTAAGCGGTTAGTGCCGTCGCAGCGTTATCGATTTGATACTGCCCCAAGAGATCAACCTGTAAATGTTGCCAACGGGTCGTGCCAAACACATAAGCGAATCGCTCGCCCCACGCCGACTCCGGTTGATTCTGGATTGTAAAATCCCGTCCCAAAGCCGTCACCTGAGTTTTCTGACGTTGGGCGGTCTCATCCATAACAGCCAAAGCATCGGCCGTTAAGCGGCCACAAACCACTGGGACGTGTGCCTTGATGATTCCCGCTTTTTGAGCCGCAATCTTAGGGATAGTGTCCCCCAAAATTTTCATATGATCCAAGCCAATTGTGGTGATGACTGACACAACGGGCGTAATAATGTTCGTGGAATCATAGAGACCACCTAATCCCACTTCGACCACAACCAAATCGACTGGGTGCTGGGCAAAATAGCAAAACATCAACGCCGTATCAATTTCGAATTCCGTGGGCCCCTGGTCACCTAATTCTGCATCCAGCTTCGTAACCACCGGTTCAATCTGGTTGACCATCGCCAATAGATCTAAATCACTGATGGGTACGCCGTTCGTGCTGATTCGTTCATTGAACCGAGTAATGAATGGTGACGTAAACGTGCCTACCGTTTGCCCGTCTGCCATAAACAGGTCCCGTAAAAAGGCCACCGTGGACCCCTTGCCATTCGTTCCGGCGACGTGGATCATTTCTAACTTATCTTGTGGGTCACCCAGCAATCGCATGAACTCACGCATCCTTGTCAGCGTCGGCTTCTTTTTAAACCGATCACGACCATGAATAAACTGTAAAGCTTCGGTGTACGTCTTCACCAAATTTAAAACCTCCCGATTTGTCACTGCCCTCCAGTTTAGCAGATTCCATTTGAAAAAGAACGCTAGAATACTGTTAATCTTTGGCAAAAAATTATTGGACCCATAATTCCTACCAACGGTCCTTTGACAACCAGACATCGGTGATTATCAGATAATTAAGTCACCTCACTAATCAGCGGTTACTTACGAAATTTAGCTAAACTGGTTGACAAATTCTTCACTAATTTCGTTAGTTTAGGTAGACGGACCTGACTACACAAAAAACGATGCGGTTCCCCATCAGAGAAACCGCATCGTCATCAAGCCCACTCACCGATCAAAATCGATTCAAGGTATTTTAAAGTTGTGCTTTAATATCAGCCAAACGTTGTTGCGTTGCAGCTAATTTCTTTTCATTATCAGCTTGCTTTTCACGTTCGGCGTTCACGACATCTTCTGGTGCGTTGGCCACAAAGCGTTCGTTGCCTAACTTCTTAGTAGCCCGGTCAACTTCGGCCGTGAACTTGGCAACTTCTTTATCCAACCGAGCAGCTTCATCGTTTAAATCGACCAATTCGGCTAACGGTACGGAAACTTCAGCATCGGTAATCACGGAAGTCATTGACAACTTAGGAGCAACTAAGTCAGCACCAATCGCAAAGTCCTTAGGATGAACGAACCGATCAATGTAATCACGGTTATTCTCAAAGACGCTTTGCAGTTGCGCATTCTGCGTCTTAATTTGCAGGTCAATTGGTGTAGACATTGGCGCGTTGGCTTCAGCCCGAATATTCCGTACAGCCTTGATCAGATCAATTAAGCTGGTCATATCAGCTTCCGCCGTCGGATTGTCAAACTCTGGATGGTCGACTGGGTAAGCCGCCGTTACCAGTGAATGACCTGCGTGGGGCATTGCTTGCCAAATAGCTTCAGTCACAAATGGCATGATTGGCTGCAACAGACGCAAGGTCTGATCCAATACGTAAGCCAACAGGTCCTGCTTAGGGCCCTTAGCGGCTTCGTCATCGCCAGTCAAGACTTCCTTACTCATTTCGATATACCAGTCACAGAAATCGTTCCAGATGAAGTTATAGAGGGCCCGACCAGCTTCACCGAACTCGAACTTATCGAACATTTCAGTGACGTGCTTAACGGTGTCATTCAACCGACTCAGAATCCATTTGTCAGTTAAATCCCATTGGCTAGCATCCGGGACAACTGGCTGCGTGTTCTCACCTAAGTTCATGATAACGTAACGACTGGCATTCCAAATCTTGTTGATGAAGTTCCAAGAAGCATCCATCTTCTTGTAACTAAACCGAACATCTTGACCCGCAGTCGACCCAGTGGATAGGAACCACCGTAAGGCATCGGCCCCATACTTGTCGATGACGTCCATTGGATCAATTCCGTTACCCAAGGACTTACTCATCTTGCGACCTTCTTCATCCCGAATCAAGCCGTGTAACAAGACGTGTTTGAACGGCTTCTTACCCGTAAATTCAAGACTTTGGAAGATCATCCGGGAAACCCAGAAAAAGATGATATCGTAACCGGTAACCAACGTGTCCGTTGGGAAGTAGCGCTTAAAGTCTGCACTATTTTCATCTGGCCAACCCATCGTAGAAAATGGCCACAGGGCACTAGAGAACCAAGTATCCAAAACATCGGGATCTTGTTCCCAGTTTTCAGGATCCTTAGGCGCCTGTTCGTCGACGTAGACTTCACCAGTCTTCTTGTTGTACCAAGCTGGAATCCGGTGACCCCACCAGAGTTGCCGTGAGATAACCCAATCGTGGACGTTTTCCATCCATTGCGTAAAGGTATGTTCGAATCGTTCTGGTACAAAATCTACGGCGTTGTCGCCTTCTTGGTTCTTGATGGCAGCTTCAGCCAATGGCTTCATCTTCACGAACCACTGTGTAGAAAGCCGTGCTTCAACTTGAACACCAGTCCGTTCTGAGTGACCAACGGAATGGACGATTGGGTCAACTTTGATTAAGACTCCCTCTTCGTCCAAATCAGCGACCATGGCCTTCCGCGCTTCAAACCGGTCCATGCCTTCATACTTGCCGGCACGAGCGTTCATCGTTGCGTCTTCGTTCATGGTATTGATTCGTTCCAAGTTATGCCGGTTTCCAACTAAGAAGTCATTAGGGTCGTGGGCTGGCGTAATTTTAACCATCCCAGTTCCAAAGTCGATGTCAACGTATTGGTCGGCAATGATTGGAATATTCCGGTGAGCCAGTGGTAAGACAACTTCTTTACCAACCAATTCTTTGTACCGATCATCATCGGGGTTCACAGCAACAGCCGTATCACCCATCATTGTTTCAGGACGCGTCGTCGCAATTTCAATGTAGTGCTTGCCGTTAAAGGTAAAGTCAGGATCAGCAAATGGGTACTTCACGTGGTAGAACGCACCCTTGTCATCCTTGTGAATAACTTCAATGTCAGATAACGCGGTCCGTGCTTGGGGATCCCAGTTAATGATGTATTCCCCACGGTAGATCAAGCCTTTCTTGTAAAGGGTGACAAAGACCTTCTTAACGGCATCTGAAAGACCATCGTCCAGCGTAAACCGTTCACGAGAGTAGTCCATGGAGAGGCCCATCTTGGCCCATTGCTTGTGGATGGTAGCGGCGTATTCGTCCTTCCATTCCCAAACCTTGTCCACAAATTTTTCTCGACCCAAGTCGTACCGCGTAATGCCTTGTTCACGTAACCGAGCTTCCACCTTGGCTTGCGTGGCGATACCAGCATGGTCCATCCCTGGAATCCAGAGCGTATCAAAGCCCTGCATCCGCTTCTGTCGGATGATCATATCTTGTAACGTGGTGTCCCAAGCGTGCCCCAAATGGAGCTTCCCAGTCACGTTAGGTGGTGGGAGAACGATTGAGTAAGGTTTTGCCTTCTTGTCGCCGCTAGGCTTGAAGACGTCTTCGTCTAACCAAGACTGGTAACGACCAGCTTCAACGGCTGTTGGGTCGTACTTGGTTGGCATATCGATTTGCTTGTCTGCCAATGAAATCAATTCCTTTCTGATTTGACGTTAGTGGATGGACGCAAAAAAATCTCCGTCCTAAAAAATTAGGACGAAGATTCTTCGCGGTACCACCTAAATTGGGCGTTCATGCCCCACTTAACATCGTTGTTAACGGAGAGTGCTCCGGAACGAACCTACTTCATTTCAGTTCGTCAGCTCACAAGCTACGTTCACGTGAACCAAGCGACCGGTTTCCAGCACCCCCGGCTCTCTAGACAACTTCGTTCTCGCTACTGACTTGTTCTTAGCTATTCTTAGATAGTCTACTCAACTTTTCCCTAAACGTCAACTCGGGGAACTAATTTTTCGAGGGCATCGATAGCTTCCAGGTAGTCTGGTTCGTCACTTTGTTCAGTGACCACTTGCCGGTAAACGATCTTACCCGTGTCATCAATGATCCAGATGGACCGTGCTAAATTCCCCAGGTTAGGAACGTACAAACCCATTTCGTAACCGAATGATAACTCTTCATCGGATAACAGGTCGACGTTTTCTACACCTTGAGCAGCACACCAGCCGGTTTGCTCTGCGATTGAATTATTTGAAATCGTGCAGAACCGGGCCGCTGGATAATGGTCCGCCTGTTGGGTAAACTTCCGCGTTTGTAGCGTGCAAACTGGCGTGTCGAGGTCGGGAACAACACTGATCAAAGTAACTTTACCAATTAAGTTGGCCGTTTTTACTTTCTTGTTTTCCTGATCAAATACTTTAAATTTAGGTAACTGATCCCCCACCTCTGGTAACGTGCCAGAGAGAGAAAATGTATCGCCGAGTCGTGTAACTTCCACGCAGATCAACCCCTTCAAGTTGTTTATCGGCTCTATGCCGATTGATTGCTTCAATTATCACGCAACATAGGGGGTCCTGACAAGCGTTTTGATACAAAATCACGAAAAACTCAAGTTTGTTCACTTACGCGGACTGAATTAACGATTCCAAACCTACTGAAAGGATTAACTAAAGGCTAACAGACCGCCGTTTGTCGCATATTTCAACTGTCCACGTTCGGTGTACAAAAAAGGATTTGAGACTTTGTCCCAAACCCTTCTGTCACACGCTAATCTTAAAGTAATTCTGCAAAGACGTCTTCATTTTGATTCAGGTAATTGTCTCCTGGGCGAATCTCCGTAACGGTGATGCCATCCAGTGCTTCCTTCATCAAGCCTTCCACGTCAATGTATCCTTCGTACTTCCGAGACTTTTCCAAGTCGGGATGCGTCTTAGGTGCCGGTGGCGTGAAGATGGTACAGCAGTCTTCATATGGCAAGATAGATAAATCATAGGTGTCAATATCCTTGGCAACTTTGATAATTTCCGTCTTATCCATGGACAGTAGTGGCCGCAGAATTGGCATCGAAGTCACATCATTGATGGCTGCCATGCTTTCCAACGTTTGAGAGGCCACTTGCCCCAGAGACTCTCCATTGAAGATCCCCTTAGCGTGACGCTTTTCAGCAATTGCCGCTGTCAGCCGGAGCATTAAGCGCCGTTGAACCGTCATCAGGTAGCCTTCAGGAACTTGTTCTTTAATAGTTTCTTGAATCTTGGTGAACGGTACCTGGATAAATTGAATACCACCAGAATACCCCGCTAACCGTGCCGTCAATTCCTTGGCCTTAGCCAAAGCTTGTTCCGACGTGTAAGGCGGGCTAAAGAAGTGAACCATATCGATTTTGACCCCACGACGCAATGCGTAGTAGGAAGCCACTGGTGAGTCGATCCCACCAGACAACATCATCACCGCTTTGCCACCGGTACCCACTGGCAAGCCACCGGCACCTTGAATCGTTTGACCAGATAGGAAGACCCCGTTTAACCGAACTTCAACTCGGAGTTCCAGGTCAGGATGCTTCATCTTGACCGTCAGCCCAGGCACAGCCTCGAGCAACGTACTTCCCATAATCTCGTTCATTTGATAGGTGTCGTACTGAAATTCTTTGTCTTGACGGCGGGTGTTGATCTTAAAGGTCATCCCCGGCTTAAAGACTTCTTTGACCATGGCTACCGCAGCAGCCTTAATCGCATCGATATCCTTATCAACCTTCACGGAAGGCGAAAAGTTTTCAATCCCAAAGACCCCTTTTAAACGGTCCATAACGGCAGCAGAGTCTGCCCCGTTCAAGGTCACATGTAGTCGGTCGTGTTGTGCTCTGACTTCTAAGTCGTCAAACTTACTCAGAGCTTTGCGAACGTTTTGGCCAAGTTGTTTGATGAAGTCTTTTTTGTTCTTACCCTTCGTCGACAACTCGCCGTAACGAACCATAATCTCGCTGTATTCCATGGCGCGACCCCTTTCGTTAATTAGCGTAATTTTGCAAACTGCGTGTAAAGCTCATCAAAGACTTGATTGAACTCTTCGGCTTCAGCCATCGTGTTGTGTTCATCCAGAGAAATCCGGACAGCACTCGTGGCAATATCGTCGTCGATCTTCATGGCTTTCAGCGTGCTGGATTCCATGTGCTTCTTCGATGAACAAGCACTCGTCGTAGAAATATAGATTTCATGCTGTTCAAACTCATGCACGATGGTTTCTCCTCGAACCCCAGCAATAGCAAAGCACAGAATGTGCGGAGCAAATAGTGGTGAATCTTTCGAGAAAATCGTCACGTTCGAGAATTTTTCGACATGATGCAGAATGGCCAACCGAATTTCACGTTGACGCTTAACCTTCTCATTCTCATCATCCAGCAAGAGCCGTAAAGCCTTTGCCATGGCGACGATCGCCGGTAGATTTTCAGTTCCGGAACGCAAATCCCGTTCCTGACCCCCACCAGTCATGAGTGGTGCAATCTTGCGCCCCTGACGTTTGTACATAAAACCAATCCCACGTGGCGCATGGAATTTATGCCCAGAAAAGGTCACAAAATCAACCCGATCGTTGAAAATATGGTCCATAATGCCCTTACCGATCCCCTGAACAGCATCAATGTGCCAATGAATCCGGGGGAAATCACGCATCACAGCAGCAATTTCATCCAATGGTTGGATGGCCCCAATTTCATTGTTCACGGCCATTGTGGACACCAGAATCGTCGATGGTCGAATGGCGGCCCGCAAGTCATCAGCGGAGACACGACCATTCTCATCAACCGGCAAGTAAGTGACATCAAAGCCCAGCGTCTCCAACTGTGCCATAGTGTTGTAAACAGCTGGATGTTCAACCTCGGTCGTAATCAAGTGGTTACCAAATTCGCGTTTAGCGATGGCTGTCCCTTTGATGACCCAGTTGTCACCCTCGGTTCCTCCACTGGTGAATAGAATCTCACTCAGTTTGGCACCAACGAGGTCTGCAATCTGTTGTCGCGACTGTTCAAGCAGATTGAAGGCCTGTTCACCAACGTTGTGTAGGCTTGATGGGTTACCCCAGAAACGTTCACTGACCTTGGCATAAGTATCAACAACTTCAGGCGCGGCCTTAGTCGTTGCACTGTTATCAAAATAAATCATACTGAACCCTCTTATCTTTTTCTATTGGTTCGACTCCGATAGAAATTCTTTTTCATTATAAACACAAATACCACCAACCACAAGCCTTTCACGCTAGACAGCAAAATGAAAAGGCTTACCCATATTTCAGTTTGGGTAAGCCTCCTCGTTAATCTTCTTCAGTTCGGCGCTTAGGCTTAGCCGTCCCTTTACGGGCATAGTAGGCATCCTCTAAGCGTTTGTACGAACCCGGTTCCACTTCATCAAGCACAGTTGCAATCGTCTCCAGTGCTTGGGCGTACTGGAAGTCGTGTTCAAACAATTGCGCCGCCTTTTCACTCGCCTCCGCCACATTGTCATGACTGGTTTGATAACGGTTAGCGTACTGCAACAATTGTTCAGCTAATTGTGAGCTGTCGATTAAATCTTCCGTCTTTTCACGAAGGGTATCTAAATCGGTTTGAATGATCAACAGTTGTTTGGTGATCCGTTCCATATTGATTTGTGGTTGATCCATGTCAGTAGCTAATTGAGCCACTTCGTCCCGCACCACAAAGAAGTAGTCTAGGTACTCCTGAGGAATGCCCGGAAGGTTCAGGTTTTCGACCTGACGACGTAAGCTATGTAGATCAAAATCAAATTGTTGTAAAGTGTCTCTGGCTTGCCGTTCTTCATCAGCCAACCCAGCCACACTCTTTAAGATGTCAGCCTGTTGCTCTTCAATCTGTTGCAAGTCCTTCTCCTGTTGTTGCTGGTGTTCCAAAATTACGGAGTACGTCGCCGTTTGCCCCGTCAGGTCCTGTACATCTCGTTGATACGTGCCATCAATGTTACGTAACTGCTCGTTGAGTTCACGCGCCGTTTCCAACTCTTGGTGATCCAACGTATAATTCTGGCTCAACCGGTCTAGCTCATTCAATAAAGCATGGCTCTGATTCTGGGCGTGACCAATAAACTTGGCAACGTTATCCAGATTTTGTTCAACCGGCGTCTTAGCATCGATCTCTGTCTGCATTAAATCATAGATTTGATCGATTTGTTTGGCGATGCGATCATTTACGACCTTGGCGTCGTCCGGCCGCAAATCACCTAACGTTGCCAAGTTTTCAGTTACATGACTGTTAATATCTGTCACCATCTGTGGCACATCCTGTTCACCAAAGTGGAAGTGCTGAGTGGTCAGTTGATCGTAACCCGATTTTAATTCTTTCAGTTGATCTGGGTAAACGACCGTTAAATCCTTATACAATGGTGGAATGGCTTTAATCAAGTCTTCGAGTTCATCGGTATCATTATCTAGTTGACTCAAGACATCAGCCGCTCGCTCGTGGTCCCCTTCTTGCGTTAACCGCGTAAAGGTATCGAAGTTGTCCTCCAATTGACTGAGCCGTTCTTCCAAGCCATCAATGCTGGGCCCAAACGCAAAATTCTTAGCCAGCAAGGTCTTGCGCAGCCCTTGATACTTTTGTTCCAAATCGTGCACGGCTTGGCGATGTTGTTTGTCCACCTCTTGCAAGCTAGCCAGTTTAGCTTGAACCGATTGCACGAGTTCATCAGTTTGGCTAACTAACAGGGTCACCTTGTTCAAGTCCTGCCGGAGTTGTACTAAATTGATTCCCCGTGAATCAGCAGTCAACTTAGTGAGTGCTTCATCGATGCGCGTAAATCGGTTCTCGGTAATGTCGGTGAAGTCATCTTCAAGTTGTTGATACTGCTCTAGGGACTGGCCAGTAAGGCTTAATTGCCCAACCAGTTCCAGCTCATCCGTTAAGGGAATAGCCACCATGGTTTCTTTTTTTGCGGTTAACGTCGCGACCTGCCGCCGTACCCGTTGCTGGTAGGCTAGCACGCCCACGTAGGCAACGATGGCAAGTATGACGATTCCGATTAACACACCTATCATATTGACCCCATCCTTCATCCACATTTCAACGTTTCATTCATGGGTTGCAAAACAGCCCAGTTAACTTTACAATTTAATCTAATTTCGATTATAGCATAAGTAACACTTGGGCTTCACTAGGTTTTCGTGATTCTCTGGCTGTTTTTACGATAATCGAATAATTTATGTACTAAACTTTGGAGGCCTTTCTATGAGTGACCCAATTAATCCTATAATTACGGAACAACTCGATGCACTGCTATATGAAGAAAAGAACTTAGTGGCGAATCTGTCTAACGCCTCAGCTCTGTTAATGCAAACGCTAGATGACGTCAACTGGACTGGCTTCTACCTATACCAACCAGAAAATGACGATCTGATCTTAGGCCCTTTTCAAGGAAACGTTGCCTGTGTCCACATTGAAAATAATCGTGGCGTCTGCGGAACCGCACTAGCGACTCAAGAAACGCAGCGGGTCGCAGACGTTCATCAGTTTAAGGGCCATATTGCCTGTGACTCTGCTAGCAACGCTGAAGTCGTGGTACCGCTAACCTTAAAAGATGGTACTAAGCTTGGTGTCATGGACATCGACTCCCCCACCAAGGACCGGTTCAGCGCCGCAGATCAAGCTATCCTCGAAGAGTTTGCCCAGGTTCTGTTGAAACACGTTGACAAGGACTAGGGTTTCTGGTTATACTGGTCGTTGTGTAAAATAATGCAGCGATAAGTGGTAAGCTCGTCAACAGATTGTTGCCGTTCCATTGGTTCAAGAAGTAACCTGCGGCTGCATACGGTGAAACTTGCAAAGCAATCTGCACGAATACTAAACTTATAAACAGCTTATTTTACTCCAAATAATATTTTATTGGAGGAACTATCTATGTCTCGTTACACTGGCCCAAGCTGGCGTATTTCCCGTCGTTTAGGGGTATCCCTTTCCGGCACTGGTAAAGAATTAAACCGTCGTCCTTACGCACCTGGTGATCATGGTCAAGGTCGTCGTCAAAAGTTATCTGAATACGGTACGCAATTGCGTGAAAAGCAAAAGCTCCGGTTCACTTACGGTATGACTGAACGTCAATTCTACAACTTGTTCAAGCGTGCTGGCAAGATTTCTGAAGGTACCCATGGTACTAACTTCATGATCTTACTCGAACGTCGTCTGGACAACGTGGTTTACCGTTTAGGTTTGGCAACGACTCGTCGTCAAGCTCGTCAATTGGTTAACCATGGTCACATCACTGTTGATGGCAAGCGTGTTGACATCCCTTCATACGAAGTCGAAGTTGGCCAAGTCATCTCCGTACGTGAAAAGTCCAAGGACATGGCTATCATCAAGGGCGCTGTTGAAGCCGTTGTTGGTCGTCCACAATACGTTGAATTCGACGCTGACAAGTTGGAAGGTTCCCTTACCCGCTTCCCTCAACGTGAAGAACTCGATGCAGAACTCGACGATTCTCTTATCGTTGAATACTACAACCGTTAAGATTTCGATTTTAATTGGTTTGAAGAAATCCTCGCCATTTGGCGGGGATTTTTTTATGCTGGGACAAGCGATATTCTTGGCATTGATTAAAATGACCTAATCTCTGTGATTGCTGGCCTTATCTGATTTCTATCTTCAGCGTAAATATCGTTCTAAGGGTTTTAAAAGCTTTACTTCGTGTATAATGAATCATGTACATTGGAGGTAGGCCTAAGCTGCGTTCTAAAAAAAATTACAATCTTACTTTATCCTGTCATTGCATTAACAGTCTATCACTCCTAATCAGCCTCTTTAATCTAATTTCAAGCTTCAGGTAACCAAGCCACACAATAGATTTCCTATTCCACTGTGAAGTCATAATAATTAGAACACATACATGTATCAAATCTTACATCGAATGTATTTCTTTTGTCCAAACACTGAAGACGTTAAAAGCTGTGAATACATACCCCCAATGAGGAGGCACCATTTTGAAAAGAATTGTCACTATCTCCATCACATTACTGACCACCCTGTCACTTGCAGCATGCTCATCCAGCAGCGAACCGCTGACTCTTCTTCATCCGAAACGTCTGAAACTACAGAAACTGTATCTTCTACTTCTAAAAAGAAAAATTCAGTTCCTGCAGAGTATGAAGCCGCATTAAGCAAAGCTGAATCCTATGCTGACTCCATGGACATGTCTAAAGAAGGCATCTATGAGCAACTAACCTCGGACGCTGGTGAACAGTTCTCTGATAAAGCTGCAACGTATGCGATGAACCATCTGACCGATGTCGATTGGAATGCAAATGCCCTAGCTAAGGCCAAGTCCTATCAAAAGGACATGCATATGTCTTCTAGCGCCATTCGCGATCAACTGACTTCAAGTTCTGGTGAGCAATTCACGGATGCTCAGGCCGACTACGCGGTATCCCATCTGAACTAACAAGTGCTTCAACCGACTAAAAATCCCCGCCAGCTGGCAGGGATTTTTATTTGTTACTTTGAAAACTACGCACCTTTGGACTCTGCCGACACGTGTTTGGGTTTCAACTGGACATCGAACACGTCCAACAAGAAAGCCACCAGTGGTACACCAACTAGTAATCCCCAAGCACCAAAGATCTGTTCACTCACAATTAACGTAATAAACGTCACAAAAATTGGCAAATTGGTGGCATTGGCCATCAACCGTGGATGCAGGAAATAGGATTCAAACAAGTGAATCAGCACAATGAGAACTAGGACCGCAATGACCCGGATAAGCCCTCCCGTGACAAAAGCTACAATGGTTAACGGAATCAAAGAAATCAAAACACCGGCCACCGGAATCAATCCCAAGAAGAAGACCATGATCCCTAAGATCAAGAGACTGGGCATGCCAATGATCCACAGGCCTAGAACCATCAGAATCGTATTGATTGTACAAATCAGGAGTTGTGTTTCAATCACTGTACCAAAGATTTGAACAAACTTCATAATCAATTGGCCCATGGGCACAAACAATCCTGCAAAACGACTCTTGGTGAAGGCATGGGCAAATACCTGTAGTTGCCCCTTCGTTAAATTAAAGATAAAACCGAAGAAGAAGGCCAACAGAATCGTCTCAACTCCCGAACTAAACCGCGAGATTTGGCCCAGCCCACTGGTAAATAGAGTCTTACCATTACTGATGACTGACGCATTTTGGGAAAGATTTTTCACCATTTTCGTAAACATTGTTTGCAACTGCGGATACGTTACGATGATTTTATCGATGGTATGGGGTAAGTGGGCCGCCTCCGATACCAGTGGTGGAATAATCTGGGAAAAGGCTGCCACCAGAACTGCCAGAAATAACAGATAGACCAGTAGCGTCGCCCACAAATGGTGCAGATGTAAGGACCCCTCTATTCTAGTAATAGCGGCATTCCCCAGATAAATAAAAATGATTGTGAATAACGCCAACGACAGAAACGCCCGCGCTTCCCAAGCAATCAAAATTAATAACACTAATGCTATGTAGAACGCAGTCAATGGATTACGCCACAACCGCTTCATCAATTCAACCACACAAACTCCCCCTCAAATTTTCTAAGTCATGATTGCTGTCACAAACTTATACGTATCATCCGCAATTCACACTTGAATCAACTGATCATACACTGGCAACAACGCCAGCACAGTGGCTTGAATCACGTGAACCTGTTCCGCTGGCGAAACCGTGAAGAAGTCACTCCCTCGCAGGAAATTCCGACCAACCTGCCACTCAGCATGCCGATTGGTTTGGGTCGCCATCAACGCTTGATAGTTTTCCCGATTCAACGGCACCCCACTATTTTTATCCGTGTGATCACCGCCACACGCAAAACCTGCTGGTAACTGTAACACGAGTTCTTCTTTTAACCCACTCAGCAAAGCCTGCCGATTCTTAGCCTCCTGCAACACTGCTAGCCAAACAAAGAACCGGTCATCCCAGAACCCAATTTCAAGGTGTGGTAACATCTTATACCCCCGTTTAGAAGTGCTGAAGGCCACCCACGTATCAGTCGGTGGATTTTTGGTTCGCCGCCGATGCTGTGAAACGTGGTCATAGATGGGCACCGCCAACTGGGCGAAGGTTTCTTGTAAGTCCGCCACTGTGTCTAGAAACTTAGGATCAATCTGAGCTTGAATCTTTCCCAACCGTCCTGGTAACGTCGGGTCGTCAAAAATGTGAAAATCTTGATCCAGGTACATGCCAAAGCCTCCTCGCTGAACGTGACTCTAATTCCATGTTATACTGGTAAGACTAATTTGAAAAGAGGGAACTGTATGGCTGAGAAGAGTCAAATGGAACAACATTTACAAAATTCTGTCTACGGCACACCGAAAATCAACCCAGATGAGCAGCGACATTACCTTGGAACTTTCCGGGAACGCGTCTCGCTGGCGATGACCATTGCCGAGGTAACTGACCGCAAAAATTTAGACGCTTTCATCACTGAGATTTCCGCTCATCCAGACTTTCAGGTTATTTTAAACGGCCACATTAACCAGACTGATTTGGGTCCGTACATGAAACTGGCGAGCCAACACAACTTAAAATTCACCATCAAACAAGACGAAATTTATGGTGTCAACGACACTGATTTGGGATTAGTCGTTGCCAGTGACCATGCCATCAACGAGAATCCCATTTTGCTGCCTAAAAAATACCCTGTAAACCGGAGCCTGACCACTACCAAATCTAAAACACCTGCCAAGACCTCCTGGCTCGATAAATTATTACATCACTGAAAATTGAGAAAGGAGTCCCATTTGTGGCTCAACACCCATTAGCCTACCGCATGCGACCTCGAAAACTTGAAGAAGTCGTCGGCCAACAAGCATTGGTCGGTCCGGGTAAAATTATTGCTCGGATGGTTGCGGCCAAGTTACTATCATCCATGATTCTTTACGGACCACCTGGCACTGGTAAAACCAGTATCGCCAGTGCCATTGCTGGTTCAACTAAATATGCCTTTCGTAAGTTGAATGCTGCCACGGATACCAAAAAAGATCTCCAGGTCGTTGCAGAAGAAGCCAAGATGAGTGGCACCGTAATCCTCTTGTTAGATGAAATCCATCGACTGGACAAAACTAAGCAAGACTTTCTGCTCCCCCACCTGGAGAGTGGGCGGATTATTCTAATCGGGGCGACGACGGAGAATCCTTATATCAACATCAACCCCGCTATTCGGAGTCGAACCCAGATTTTTGAGGTTCACCCACTGGCACTAACCGACATTCAAACCGCTCTCCAGCGCGCCATCGACGACGAAGAACGGGGGCTGGGTAAATTACCTCTCGCAGTGGATAACGATGCACTGGCCTTCATGGCTGGCGCTACCAATGGTGACCTTCGTAGCGCCTTAAACGGTCTGGAACTTGCGGCCCAATCCACCCCACCCGATGAGAACACCGGTAAAATTCACGTGACCCTCGCGGTGGCTGAAGCCTGTTTCCAACGTAAGGCACTGATTGGTGATAAGAACGGAGACGCTCACTATGACGTTATTTCAGCGTTTCAGAAGTCCATCCGCGGGAGCGACACTGACGCCGCCCTACACTACTTGGCTCAATTGGTTGCGGCTGGAGACCTCCCCGCCATCTGTCGCCGACTAATGGTTATCGCTTATGAGGACATTGGCTTAGCCAATTTACCGGCCGCCGCTCGAACGGTCCAAGCAGTCCAAGCAGCGCAACAACTAGGGTTGCCCGAAGGTCGGATCCCCCTGTCCGACGCCGTTATCGAATTGTGCCTCTCGCCCAAGTCTAACTCGGGGATTGCTGCGGTCGATGCTGCTCTAGCTGACGTTCTAAACGGCCACAACGGCGCGGTTCCAGATCATCTAAAAGATGCCCATTATAGTGGGGCCAAACAACTGGGTCATGGTAACAACTATCAATTCCCGCATGACTTTCCAGGTGATTGGGTCAAGCAACAATACCTCCCTGACACCTTGAAGCATGCTGAGTACTACCACCCCAAAACCAATGGTCGGTTTGAGAGTCAATTAGCCGAGCAGTATCGCAAACTCCGAGCTGCTAATCAAAATTGATAAATTGATATTTAATCTTTTGTATGCTAGTATACAAGTAGTTCTAAGGTGTACGCGTTGTCTCACTACAAGTTGCCGAACAAGTAATTCTTAAACGGGATCGCAAGATGCTTGAGAACATGACATGCCTTTTCACTTGGAAGTCAGACGCTCTTGCTAGCTTTCCCCCCTGCATTGTCATCGCGGGTCAACATGACTGGACAATTAACGGCACCACTTAGATCAACCAAAGCTTTGCTTTGAGGGCCATTCCATTGAATGGTCCTTTTCTTTTGGAAAAATTTTACGGCGCTGTGCTGACTGTTCACGAATTCACACTTTGTCGCCCCAAACATCTAAAATTCATGTATACTTAAACCTACTTACGTGAGCGACTGGTCGGTATTTCACTAATTGCCATCAAATTTGCAACCGGTCTCCCCACGTTACCTCAACTTTACCTAACGCAAAATATTTAAGGAGGATCCATCTCTTGGCTATTACAATTTTAATGATTTGTTACACCCTCTTGGCCTTTGGTATCGGCTGGTACCTGTTCAGCCACCGTGCACGCCCCTTCCTGGTCTTCCACCCAGAAACGACTCCCGCCCTCAGCCGGGTCGTTACAGCTGGCGGGCTTATTCTGATGCTACTAGGGGTTGTGGCAGCCGCCGCCACCATCATCAATAACAGTATCTTCTTAGCCAGCACCTTACTGGTAGGTGTTGTCATTATTATCGTCCTACAACTAATCCTGCTACATTGGTTCCCCAAGGGGTAACCGTTTACAAATTTGTCACCTTTTTTGTCATTTCGCTGTTTTTTTCATGATAAATAACGTATGATAAGAGTATAAAGTAATGAGAGGTGAACAATATGTTACAACAATACAAGCACATTTTAGTTCCAGTTGACGGTTCTTACGAAGCAGAATTAGCCTTCAAGAAAGCAGTCGCTGTTGCTAAGCGTAACGATGCTGATTTACATCTCGTTCACGTTGTTGATACGCGGGCCTTCCAAAACATTTCTAGCTTCGATACCAGCATGGTTGAACAAGTCACGGAAACTGCTAAGAAGACGCTCGACAAGTACGTGGCTGATGCTAAGGCTGATGGCTTAAAGAGCATTGACTACGCTATCGAATATGGGGCTCCTAAGACTATTATCGCTCGCGATGTTCCGCGGGATAACGACACTGACCTGATTATGATCGGTGCTACTGGTTTGAATGCCGTTGAACGGCTCCTGATTGGTTCCGTGACCGAATACGTTACTCGGACCGCTGTCTGCGACGTTATCGTTGTTCGGACTGACTTGGACAACCAACCCGCTAAGGTTTCTCGTCCAGAAGCCTAAGTTAATTTTGATAAATCCAACACCGTTGCTCTGGCAGCGGTGTTTTTTTGTCGTTGTCACGCATCAAATTGCCGCCTGCGGGTACGTCCTCATACCGCGGAATTCATCAGTTCCCAAATCGGCCCCATGACGTAAACTGTCACACCTCAACAGCTAACGTCATTGACACTGCAGTCCGTTGCCCCAGCACCCAGCGGCCGGATTAATCCATGATAGTTTTATCTAATCAACTAAACCCGTCCATTTAGATTTTCCGCTTCAATAACTACCCGCAAATAGTTAACAACTACAAAAACAGCTCGCGGAACGCGATCCACGAGCTGAGTGATTTCAAATTAATTAAGGCGTTACTCCAACAGGGTTGAGCCCACTGCTGGAGCCAAACGTTCCTGTAAGGCCACATTGTGCGTCACTAAAGCCAAGGTCTTCGCAATCATCAAACTCCGCTTAGCGGCTGCTTTAGACATCAAAGCTTGTTCTGCCTGTCCTTTTACTTCATACAAGACATCGATCAGGTAAAGTGAAGCCTGATGCTTAACCGCGGACAAGGCTGCTTCCACACTTTCAATAACTAATTGTGGCAGTTGCAATTCCAAGTACATCTTAGCAATTTGATAACGAGCCCACACTAAGCGCTTAAAGGTGGCTTCATCATGCCACTCAAAATCATCCAGGTAGGTTACGGCTTCGTTCAAATAATAGCGGGCCTTATCCAATTCTTGTCGAGACAAGTAAGCACTCGCCATCCCTACGTTCCCCACAATGGCATACAGATCCCAAGGCATCTTGAATGTTTTGTGCAATAACAGGTTAAAGTGGAAAATCGCTTCATCTGGCCGATGATGGGCCCCCAGCTCAACGAACCCCCGGTAGTAGTGGTAACGTTCCCGGTCAAATGAGTTCTGAACGTTAGTCATTTCCAGCTTCCCCAAGAGGCTAGCAGCCACTAAGTAATCCTCCCGCCGGATTGCCACGGAAATGGCTTCGAACTGTTCATCCATCCCACTTCCGAGACCAGATAAAACGTCGCTTAATGAAATGTTCAAACGCCGACAAATCTGCAGGATAATTTTGATACTAGGAACCTTGTTTTTCTTTTCCATCAGGCTAACTGTGGCCTGTGTACAGATACCATCGGCTAGTTCCTGCTGGGATAAATTCTTTTGCTTACGATATTGTTTCACTTTACTTCCTAATAATCGCATGTGCTCCTCCTCGCGTATGGTAACGTTGGCAGTGGCTGTTTTTTCTGATAAAGCCGAACATTACTCAAATTACGAGCGGCAATTATTTTTAAGTATAAGACGTAATAATCGCTAAATCCCTACCCCGGAATATAAATGGCCTAGTCCGGTTGCCTTTATCATTAAGTCTAATAATAAGGGATTTCTAAGGGATTACAAGCAATATACTAGATTATGAAAGAACTCTAATCTGTCTAGGCCGTTTCTTCATTTCACTACAAATAAATTTATAATCAGTCACTATTAGTCCGAATTTATTCAAAATACTAATTGTCTAAGTTCGTATATTGCCCATTCAATTGATTATCCATCAATCTATGCATAGCTAAAAATGAAGTTTTGTAAAACTGCCCAATTAGCACGCCACGGTTCATCCGCCAAGACTCGCTGAAGTCGACTCACTTCATTGGTAATTTGACCGTCGGCCCCCAACGCCCAGCTCCGGGTCATCGCTGAAACCGAGTCCGGCGTCCATAAGTATGCCGATGCCCCCATACGATGGGCTGCCCGAATAAATTGATGACTAACCGAAATCTGCTGAAAAGAATAGAAATCGGCGGAGACCGAACGTGGTGCCACCCAGTTAAAAGGCGTAATATATCTTACCCGTAACTGAGGCACCCGTTGCCGTAATTGACGAACAACGCGATAATCCAGTGAATGGACAGCATCGTGATCCGAAATCAACCGGGAACCGTACTCGCGTGCAAAACGGGCCACCATCCCCGGTGAATCCTGCGGAGTCGTCTTAATTTCAATCAATAACCTTTGGTGAAGCCGCTCGGCTGTTTGCAAATAGGTGGACCAGCCCACCAAATGGTCCTGATAGCCATTCTCGTGCACTACTAGCCGTTCTAGCTGTGCTTGTGTCAATTGATGTGGTCTGACATTTCGCTTGGCTAAGACCTGTAAATTCTCATCATGGAGCACAATCCAATGATGGTCTCGCGTTTCATGAAGGTCCATTTCGACGTAATCCGGATGATTCCGCTGAACGTGGCGAAGCGCTCCCAACGAATTCTGGACACCAACCCCCTGGTCGACGCCACGGTGACTGATGGTCAGTGTCCGAGCAAACTGTGGTTGTTGCTGAACTGTTTGCCAAACCACACCACCGACAGCGACCCCCACCAGCAGAAGTAGGCCCGCCTGCGACCACGGTCTGGTCGTTGACTTCACCTGGGCGGAAACGGCCGGTTGACCACACCAGCACCATACCAGGGTCACCGTCAGTAAGCCGACTCCAACCAAATATCCCAGCAGGACCACAGCAAGGGACCCATTCAATAACCAATAAGCAATCTCCCGACTAACTGCTAAGGCTCGATTGATCACAACCAACCCTTCTGCTCCTATGAACCAGAAGCTGCTGAGGATCACACAGACGCTGAGACCCGCCGCCATCTGCTTAACCGTTCCTGGCTGAGAGCCAGGTGGCAGGGCACGCCAAAAATGTACCGGGCCCCGTAATAGAAAGTAGCCCGCCAAACCACAATAAATCAGCGCAACAATTGTCAAAACTGGGCGACGATTTAAGCCGACAAAGTTAATCCACTCGGCGGGTAAGGCAATTTCTACAAGGAACCGGCTACCCAAGCCCCACATGCCAAATGGTAACGCCAACACCGCCAGCGCGAGTAAGCCACTGACCCACCTTACCCAATACTTGGCAACCAAGCTGCCAGTTAGCCGCCAACTTGGTACTCGACTCGTCACCAATCCCAACGCAAGTCGAGTCAGCTGACCAGCCGCTAGTACCCCCGTCAAAATAACCATGACAATTGTCAACCAGCCGGCGTTAGGTAGCTGCCCCATCAATCGCAGACTTAACCCACCCAAGACTAAGCCTAGCCAACCTGATAGCAACCTCGGATTCACAAGACCAAACCGCCAGCTCCGGCACAATTCTTGCCACCATTCACGCACGTTTCACACCTCCCCTTTCAATCGTTCAAAAAAGCCGGCAGGAACGTCTCCGTTCGCTACCGACTAACTGGTGATCTAGTTCTTAGGCTTATAAGTAGAAGCCGCTGAGTTGTCGTCCAATGGAATGAAATCATAAGCCAATTCATCTTGATAATTGAATTCGTTCATGGCGTATGAGATCAACCGATCGATCAAGTCCTCGTAGCTAATACCCGTTGCTTGCCACAATTGTGGGTACAGACTGATGTTCGTGAACCCAGGTAAAGTATTGACCTCACCGACGTAAGGCACACCATCCTTGGAAACCAAGTAGTCGATTCGCGCCATTCCCTTAAGCCCTAAAGCAGCATAAGTTTGCAGACCCATTTGCGTAATTTCCTTAGTCAGGTTTTCAGGCAACGTTACGGGAACTTCGAAGGTCACACCACTGGCATCAACGAACTTGTTGTTGTAGTCGTAGAAAACGTCCGACTTGGGTACCCGAATTGCACCGAGCTTAGAAGCCAGAGGCTTTTCGTTCCCCAAAATGGAAATTTCAACTTCTTCAGGACCGTCAATGGTTTGTTCCACTAGGACCTTAAAGTCATACCGGAAAGCATCTTCGATACCGTCTTCAAATTCTTGTTCGTTACCAGCCTTATGGATTCCCACGGAAGAACCCTGGTTGGCTGGCTTGATGAATACGTTATCACCCAATTTAGCTTGGACGGTTTTGTAGTCAAAGTCCGCGCGATTCTCAGGGGTCAACACCAAGTATTTCGTGTTCCGGATACCGTGCGCCGTTAAAACTTGCTTGGTCATATCCTTATCAAAGGATACAGCTGATGCCAAGACGCCACTCCCGACAAAGGGCTTTTTCAACAGACGGAAAAGTCCTTGGATCGTGCCATCTTCACCCAAGTTACCATGAATGATTGGGAAAAAGACATCAATATTCTTTGCTTGGGATAAATTCCAAATGGGTGCCAATGGGTTTGCAGCGTCTACCTTCGTCTGTTCCTCAGCCGCAACTTCTAATTCATCCTCGCCATCAAATACGCGCCGGGATGCTTCGTCACTCAGAACGAACCCATCACGCGTCAACAAGAATAAACTAACGTCGTAGCGGTCCTTATCCATTGCATCATAGATGTTATGAGCCGAACGCTTCGAAACATCATGTTCAGAGGAATTTCCACCGAATAATAGACCTACGTGTAGCTTTGATTTTGTATCCATTTTGTCACTCATCCTATCTCGTATATTTCGGTTAGCCTTCAGTATACCATTTCTCAAAATAATTTAGAATGAAATTATCCTAAAAAATCAATGGATGAATTCAAATAATCGCGAATACTCTTGGGGAGGTCGCCATGAAGCCGTAGCGCGTCCAGGAGCCGTTTCCGGTTAAAGAACCGATTCCAGCCAGCAATGGTGTCTGGACGGCGGTGCATCGCCACTCGCTGCCGCCACTGCTTTAGGGACAAGAGAAATGCCTCCTCGTAAAGTGGATGACGGTTCACTAATTCAACAAAGTACGTCGCCATCCGGTCGTTTTCCCCATAGATCAATGGCGTATTCAGTCGCTTAACACGTTCCAATAAGGTCATCATCAGGAATAGCTTGTCAGCTCGCGGTAACGATTCATTGCCAGCTAGCACCGCCAGTAGGTCCGTCGCAGCGGAGAAGGCGTGCGCCCACCCCTGTTGGTTCACAAACCCTCGCGTATCTATCTCTAGACAAATGTAAGTGGCCGCTAGTAGAACTGTGTGACGGAGTTCCTGTTCCCCATAGCTATCAGCTGGCACAAAATGGAGAATTGCCGCCAGCATTGCCACCCGGGCGGCTCGACCAAAGACCCCCACATTAGCGGGCTCTAGGATGTGGCTAAACAGCCCATCTGGATTCTGCAGGCTCTCCAACAAAACATGCATCTGGTTGGAATCAAACGCATCCTGTTGTAACGCGTCGTAGACAGTGAAGTTGATGCCTTCATAACGCACCTTAGGATCGGTGGAAGATAGGTGTGCTAATAACAGATCCAGCTTTTCTCCCGTCAGGGTCACCGGAACATTTTCTTCCAGTTGATGCCGCATCCCTGTCAAAATGACAGCAACACCATCATCGTCATCCGGCAACGTGACCGCCGTTCGCCGGTGGCGGTGAACATCATCCATCAGTTTACCCAATCGTGTGCTGAGAGATTGGTAGACATCTCCAACTCTGACTTGATCATTGAGTGCGGTAAGTTCCTGCATTAACGTTCCTATCTGTTCATCCATCGAGCATCCTCCATTAATTTATGCTTACTCGGCAACCTTACCCGTATTGATCACCGGTTGTGAGCCACGTTCATTGATAATTGAAACCATCATGTTATTGATCAGTTGAATTTTTTGATTGTCCGTTAAGTTCAGGCTTGTTTCCGCCGAAAGCCGTTCAATGGCACCTTCCGTAATGGAAACGGCCCCTTCCACAATAATTTTTCTAGCAGATAAAATAGCTTGCGACTGTTGTCGTTGCAACATGGCGGACGCAATTTCAGTGGCATAAGCCAAGTGTGTCAACCGCGTTTCCATGATTTGAACACCTGCAACGTCTAACCGCTCTTGCAATTCTTCGGTCAAATGATTGGAAACTTCCGTTGGGTTGCTCCGCAACGTTAACGCTTCCCCATCCCCAAAGTTATCGTATGCGTATTCAGAAGCCACGTGCCGAATAGCTGATTCGCTTTGAATCTCAACGAATTGTTCGTAGTCCTCTACAGCAAACAGGGCCTTACTGGTATCCACCACCTTAAACACAATCACAGCGGCAATTTCAACGGGATTACCTTGGAGATCATTGACCTTCAAAATGGCACTGTTGAAGTTCCGGACCCGTAAAGACACCGTCACTTTGTTCGTCAACGGAACGGTTAAATAGAGTCCAGCCTCCCGAATCGTCCCAATATACCGACCGAAGAAGGTTAACACCTTCGACTGATTGGGGCTAATAATCGTCAGACTGCTAGCAGCTAAAATTGCGACAAAAATCAGAATGACTGCCAAGACAACCAGCTGGGCCGTTGCAAGCAGGTATCCTCCAACAACCAGCAACGCTAAAACTATAATGAGGCCTAAATACCCATTAATATGAAACACATTCTTTTCTGCCATATGATTCACCCCATTCACTTAATTTTGATTCTGCTAACTTACATGTCTCTAAGAACGTGGGACAAACGGCGGTTAGTCAATGCACATTAAACCCTGGCCTTGAATTGTTTGTTTATCGAGGTTAAACCGAGCTGACTGCCCGTTGTCGCACGTTTCGCCCATTTACGTTCGGAGCACACCGCGGGTTTGAGACTTTTATCCCAAACTCAACTGGCCACCTTCATTATACCCGACTCAGGTCGAATCCCCTAAGAAGGTTACATATTTTAGAAAATCCGCGGAACAAAAAAGGCCGGCCGGGCTCCCCAATGGGGGGCCGGCCGGCCTTTTAATCGATGACCCTAGTTTTCTTGAACGTCAACAAACCAAGCTGCATCGATATCGCTACCGTTTAAGGCATCGAAATCGCTTGCTAAGGCAGCATTAACGGCAGTTACTTTACCAGAAACTGGGCTAGGAATGTCAGAAACCGCTTTGTCAGCTTCAACGCTTAACAGGTTTTCACCCTTCTTCACGTCGTCCCCCACTTCGGGCAACTTCGCAAACTTAACCGTCCCTAATTCGTCTTGGCCTTCAGAGGTCAAACCAATTCTCGTACCATCGTTAACAGCCTTGGTCCAGAAATACTTTACCATTTCACTCATGTGTAAACATTCTCCTTCTACTTAAACGATTCATTACGACTAAACATGTAACTCTTATAATGATACCGCATTGACATGATTAAGCCAATCCCAATCAGGTTCCCAATCAACGCGGATCCCCCTTGACTGACGAATGGTAACGGAATACCAGTCAATGGTAGGAGCCCAATACTCATCCCAATGTTTTCAAACACGTGGAAGAGAATCATCATAATGACCCCAGTTGAAATGTAAGCATAGAATACATTCTTAGTATCAAACGTGACCCGAATCATTTGATAAATCAAGAGGAAGTACAGGAAAATCAAAGCACAGCCGCCGATAAAACCGAAATTTTCACCAATCACGGAAAAAATCATATCGGACTCACGAACTGGCACGTACACGTGTGAGACGTTGAATCCCGTTCCGAAGATTCCCCCGGAACCCACGGCCTTCATGCTCTGCCAGAGCTGGTAGCCTTCATTAGATGTATCTTGAGCAGGATGTAACCAGGTGTCGACTCGAGAGAATTGATAGGCCTGGAACCCAAATTTCTCCAGGATCTGACGCCCACCGTCCGTGGTGACTAAAGCTAACGCCCCACCACCGACTACGGCAATGGCACTAAACGCTGGTGCGATAATCTTCCAAGTGATGCCAGAAACCAAGATGACCCCACCAACGATGGCGAAGAACACTAACATGGTCCCAAAGTCATTTTGAAGTTTCAATAGCACCGCTACCGGTAACGTCCAGAGAATCAATTTCCCAATCAGTAACCAATCAGACCGCACTTCATGTGTTGGAAATTGATTATTATGTTCGGTAACCACTCGCGCCAGCATTAAGATAAAAGCTGGTTTCATGACTTCAGATGGCTGAAAGGTTAGTGAACCAATCGCAAACCAACTCCGCGCACCGGTATTCGCAAAATACGCACGACTGTAGAAGACCAGCACCGCAATGAGCAGAAAGATTCCTAGTCCATATAGAACTGGCGCCACCTTCCAAAGTTGCTCTGAATCAAATTGCATAATAATAATGATGGCGACGGTTCCAATCACGTACCAAGCTAACTGGGATACCACGGCGGAAGTAATACTGGTTGCACTACTGTCGTGGGTCGCCGCCACGTAGATGGAGGCTAACCCAATCAACGCCAACATCAGGATACAAAAGATAATCCCCCAGTCGATGCGTGACTCGCTGTCGCCCCGCTTTTCTGTCGCATTCTTTGCCACAATGATTGCTCCTTAATCAAAACTAAGATTTGTCTTAATTATAAAGGCCGAAGTGAAATTCAACGTTTCGCTCCGGCCAACTTTACTAAAATTTATTAACCGCGATGCAGGTGGTAGTCCCGCAACAGGAGCTCAACACCTTCGTCGACGGACTTGACCCGGTAGACGTCCCCATCGTTCAATTGGGCCTCAAACCGATCTTCATCCGGTGTAACGGTCCCAATGGTTTCGGTCCCGATTTTTAAGACGGACATACTGCCACCATCTGGTAGCTTCTGTTCATCGATTGTGACTTCGACTGATTTTTCTCGTTTACTCATGCCAACTCTCCTTTTATTTTACGGGGGGTTCATCCAACTTCATTGCCTCACGGTAAGCACGTTCGGCTGCAACGTTACGTTTCAAAGTGAAATGATCCGGTACTGGATCAATCCCACCTCGTACTAATGGCTGGCAACGTAAAATTCGCGCAATTCCCATTAAGCTTCCCTTAAATGCCCCGTGCTTCTCTAGCGCCTGCAACATATAGTTTGAACACGTCGGATAATACCGACAGGTCGGTGGAAACAGCGGTGAAATGAACCGTTGATAGCCCCGAACCAGAAAGCGTAATAGGTGACGCATTGCCAGCCCCCCTTTTCACAAATTAGTTATTTTCTTTAGCTGTCTTGGTATCCATGTGTTCCAAAAGGACTCCCGCACCTTTGGCCACGTTGTCCAATGGATCTTCGGAAATGATGACGGGAACCGTCAAACGTTCTGAGAACAACTTGTCGATGCCATCTAGCAAGGCACCCCCACCGGTTAACATAATTCCCCGATCAATGATGTCCGCAGCTAATTCAGGTGGTGTCGTTTCCAAGACCGCCTTGGCTGCCGCAACGATTTGTTCTACCGTATCGTGGATAGCAACTTCCACTTCGGCTGCCGTAATGGTGGTCTCGGTTGGCATCCCGCTCACGGAGTCGCGACCACGAACTTCCATCGTCTTCTTTTCATTCTCAGGTTCTGGATAGGCCGTCCCAATCTTAATTTTAACCGTTTCGGCCGTCCGTTCCCCAATAATCAAATTGTGGTTGTGCTTCATGTAGTTCACAATTTCAGAATTCATCCGATCACCGGCAATTCGAATTGAGCGGCTGGACACAATGTCCCCCAGAGAAAGAATGGCAATGTCACTCGTTCCCCCACCCATGTCGATCACCATGTTACCACTTGGCTTAAAGATGTCCATCCCGGCACCCAACGCAGCAACCTTAGGTTCTTCTTCCAAATAGACCTTGGCGCCACCGGATTTCTCGGCAGCCTGAACAATGGCCTTCCGTTCAATCTCAGTAATGTTCGTTGGTGCACAGATCATGATGTTGGGCTTAGATAAGAAACCTTTGACACTTAATTTATTGATAAAGTAGGAGAGCATAGCCTCGGTAATATCGAAATCAGAAATGACCCCATCCTTTAACGGACGAATTGCCCGAATGTTACCAGGAGTCCGGCCAACCATCCGGTAAGCCTCTGAACCCACTGCCAAAACCTTGTCAGTCTTCGTGTCAATTGCAACGACGGATGGTTCATTTAATACAATACCTTTGCCGACCACGAAGATTAAAACGTTCGCAGTACCCAGATCAATTCCAATATCTTTCGCCATACTTATGTGTCCTCCTGATTTTTCTGCCAATTTTCAACATTTCATTATACCATAAACGGCCCGAACTCTAAATGGTTTCTCACAGAGATACAGTCAATTTACGGAGGTATTATTGTTGGGAATCTTTTCCAAAATGGCGTTTGCGTGTAAATGCCAGTCCAACTGATTTTAACTTCAATTCTAGCGCAAAAGCGTGACACCCTACCGTTACCGGCCGCCAGTTATGGGCTTACACCGTAATCCTTTGCTAACTATCAGCAAAACTTCATCAGATTGTCGCGTTATACCACAATCAGAGCCAAAAGCGGTCAGAGCTGCAGCCAGCGTGCGACCAATTTCCATGAATTTAGTACTATCGGTGGATTGAAGCAAACCGCTCACCCTGCAACCTTTAGTCGCCAAAATAAAAAGGCGGCTGATTACGCCACCTCTAAATGATTGCTAGTTATTTACGTGGGAGTTCTTTAAAACTACCGCGTCGTTATCCGGTACGGAGACCCGCTTGATCTCAGCACCGAGGGCCGCTAACTTCTTGTGGAAGTCATAGTAACCACGGTCTAAGTACTTCAAATTGGTAACCTGAGTATACCCATCAGCGACTAATCCAGCCAAAACGAGAGCCGCAGCTGCTCGTAAATCAGTAGCCGCCACCTCAGCACCATTAAAGTCGGTTGGGCCGTGCATAACGACCGTCCGTCCATTAACTTGGTACTGGGCATTCATCCGCCGAAGTTCTTCCAAATGCATGAACCGGTTTTCAAACACCGTTTCCGTCATGGTACTGGTTCCACCAGCAGCTAATTGTAGAACGGTCATTTGCGGTTGCATATCAGTTGGGAAGCCGGGATAAGGCAACGTTTTGACGTCTGTTGCTTCTAAGTGTTCTGGGCCGATAACCCGAATTCCACCGGGTTCTTCGGTAACCTGAACACCCATCTCCTGCATTTTAGAAATTAAAGGCTTGTTATGTTCAACGATACCATCCTTGATCAACACGTTGCCGTGGGTCACGGCAGCACCGACCATAAAGGTCCCTGCTTCAATCCGATCCTGAACCACACTGTGTTCAGCGCCGTGCATCTTAGCAACCCCATCGATCCGCAGGGTTTCAGTCCCAGCACCGCGGACATTAGCACCCATTTTGTTCAGGATGTTAGCTAAATCAACAATTTCAGGTTCACGGGCAACGTTATCGATAACAGTCGTCCCCTCAGCGAGACAGGCAGCCATCATGATGTTTTGAGTCGCACCAACACTTGGGAAGTCCAAGTAGATGTGTGTCCCCTGCAGACGGTCAGCAAAAGCTTCAATATAGCCATCATGCTGTTCAATTCGAGCACCCAGGGCTTCTAAGCCCTTCAAGTGTAAATCAATTGGTCGCGTACCAATGGCACAGCCACCTGGCAACGCAACCCGGGCATGACCCAACCGAGCCAACAATGGCCCCATGACAACGATTGAAGCGCGCATCTTCGAGACATACTCGAATGGTGCTTCACTAGATACTTGCTTAGTAGCATCAATGGTGACTTCACGCTTACCTTCGTTAAAATCAACTTTTAAATTCAGGAAGCGTAAGACCTTGTTCATCGTATAAACATCTGACAAAACCGGAACATTTGCTAAGTGAGTGATGCCATCTGAGGCAAGAATAGACGCAGCTAAAATAGGCAAAACGGCATTCTTGGCCCCTTCAATATGGACCACACCAGTTAAGCGGTTCCCACCATGAACGATAATTTTTTCCATGGGATACCTCCAAAGATTATTAAGGGTCTACCGTAACAGGTAGCCCAGGTTACGAACATTATCGATGAAGTCCAAGAAGAACGAGCTACACCCAAATCCGATGGCAACCGCTAACATCACGATCAACACGCGAGATTGACGAGGGTAAAAAGTCATTAACCGCTCAATATGGAGTGCTGATATTGCCCAAAAAGCCAGAGCAATAAACGATAAATGACTGACAATTGTTAAGATACCCTGTAGCCCGATGAGTCTCATTACCTCAATCCTTCCTAAACATTCCCACTAACTATAGCATAAATTCTTACCCTTGTCCTTGAGATTCCCATAAAATCAGCGTTTGTAATATTACATTTAGCCTGGTTAAGCTTATTAATTAACATATCCCTTGGACTAACCTAAAAATGCCTTAAGATTTTGGGAAATTAAGTCGTTATCCACCGAGCCATGCTTCCATTCACATTGGCTCGGCCAAAATACGCGTTAAAGTCTACCAGACCAACGGACTCTGCTTACTTCACCAAATTGAATCTAAACGGACTTAGGCAGGAAGACCCTAACCTAGTGCAAACCAACAACTAAAAAAGCGGCCTCCCAACTGGGAAAACCGCTTGCTAACATTTTAAAAAAATATCAACTCTTTTAGTGCTTGGCAACGTTGATCCGGTTAACAGCTCGCCGCAACGCAACCTCTGCCCGTGCAAGGGTGTCGGTATCGTGAGCTTCCTGAGCCTTCTTGATCGTTGCTTCAGCCCGCTTCCGAGCATCTTCCGCCCGGTTAACGTCAATATCGTCTTGACGTTCTGCACTGTCTGCAACAATGGTCGCCACGTTATCAGAGAACTCGATAAAACCGCCGTTAACGGCAATTTCATCTTCACTATCTCCGTGCTTAACCCGTGCCTCATCGACAACGAGTGACGCAATCAAGGGAACGTGATTAGGTAAAATACCTAATTCACCAATGGTCGTCTTAACAACGAGCATATCACCGTTCTCTTCATACACCTGGCCATCAGGGGTAACGATACTAACAGATAACACTGATTGATTATCAGCCAATTAGAATCCCTCCCTAGTTGTTGGCAACGGCGTCATTCATCTGCTTAGCTTTAGCAATGGCGTCTTCAATGGCACCACAGTTCCGGAAAGCATCTTCTGGTAAGTCATCGTACTTACCATCAAGAATATCCTTGAAACTCCGAATCGTATCTTCCAACTTGACGTACTTCCCGTCCATACCCGTAAATTGAGAAGCCACGGAGAATGGTTGTGACAGGAAGAATTGAATCCGCCGAGCACGGTTAACGATTGTTTGTTCTTCATCGGATAATTCATCCATCCCTAAGATCGAGATGATATCTTGCAATTCATGGTACCGTTGCAAAACGTGTTGCACTTCGGTAGCAACTTCATAGTGTTCTTGACCGATGATTTCAGGGGCCAAGGCAGTAGAAGTAGAAGCCAATGGGTCAACGGCTGGGTAGATCCCTTGTTGCGTCAAAGAACGTTCCAAGTTAGTCGTTGCGTCCAAATGGGCGAAGGTCGTAGCAGGAGCTGGGTCGGTGTAGTCATCGGCAGGCACATAAACGGCCTGGATAGAAGTGATTGACCCCTTCTTGGTTGACGTAATCCGTTCCTGCAATTGACCCATTTCAGTAGCCAACGTTGGTTGGTAACCAACGGCTGAAGGAATCCGACCCAACAGGGCAGAAACTTCAGAGCCGGCTTGCGTGAACCGGAAAATGTTGTCGATGAACAACAGCACGTCTTGACCCTTAACATCACGGAAGTATTCCGCAATCGTTAAACCAGTCAAGGCAACCCGCATCCGAGCACCAGGAGGTTCGTTCATTTGACCATAAACCATGGCCGTTTGCTTCAAAACTCCAGAGCCTTTCATTTCCCAGTACATGTCGTTACCTTCACGAGTCCGTTCACCAACACCGGTGAAGACGGAAATCCCGTTATGGCCTTGGGCAATGTTATGAATTAATTCTTGAATTAAAACGGTCTTACCAACACCGGCACCACCGAACAACCCAATCTTCCCACCACGAACGTAAGGTTCGAGTAAGTCAATAACCTTGATCCCAGTTTCCAGGATTTCAGTTGTAGGGTTTAATTCGTCATACTTTGGTGCGTCACGGTGAATTGGCATCCGTTCTGCGTCTGGTCCAAATTCGGCACCGCCGTCAATTGGATCCCCGAGAACGTTGAACACCCGACCTAAAGTATCGTCACCAACAGGAACAGAAATAGAAGCACCAGTGTTTTCTACTTCCAATCCCCGGCGAAGACCATCAGTACCGTCCATGGCAATCGTCCGCATAACCCCGTCACCTAATTCCAAGGCAACTTCAGTTACAAGGATACTACCATCATCTTTTTTGATGTTTAGGGCGGTGTTGATGTCAGGTAATTCATCGTTCAACGGGAATTCAACGTCGACAACAGGTCCGATAACTTGAACAATTTTACCAGCACTCATTATTCGTTAATTCCTCCCGTCATTAGTTATTTAAGGCTTCCTGACCACCAGTAATTTCAGTGATTTCGGTCGTGATCTGTGCTTGACGTGCACGATTATAGTGCAGTTGCAGAGTTCCAATCAAATCATCAGCATTATCAGTGGCAGACTGCATCGCATTGGTACTTGATGCATGTTCAGCCGTCTTTGCGTCCAAGATAGCACCATAAACTAAGCTTTCAGCGTATTGTGGTAACACAACTTGAAGCACAGCTTCTTCAGAAGGCTCCGTATCGTATTCAGCAGTTAGTGGTGACACTTGCGTATCGTTTGCCGCATCAGTCGTCATAGTTTCCTTGTCGACTGGTAACATCTTTTCAGCCCGAAAACGGGATGAAATCCGGTTAACGAAATGGTTGTAACAAACAAAGAGTTCATCAAACACTTCGTTGTTGAACATCGTGGTAACGGTCTTAACAATCTCCCGAACTTCATTGAATTCAGGAACGTCACTGACTCCACGGTATTCATAGGCAACGTTGACCCCCCGGTGTTTGTAGAAATCTGCACCGGTTCCCCCAACAGCTAACACCATGTAGTCGCTTGGGTTGGGCGTCCGTTCTTTGATAAACACATTTGCGTCCCGAAGAACGCTACTGTTGTAGCTTCCCACCATTCCTCGATCGGAAGTGATGACCAAATATGCGGTTTTCTTTACTGGACGGTTCGACTGTAGGCTACTTGAGGAATTATCCAACAGATGAGACTGCGAAAGATGCATGACGACAGCCTTAACTTTAGAAACATAGTCTTGGTAGCCGACTGCTTGTTTCTGAATCTTGTTTAACTTCGCGGTCGAGACCATGTGCATCGCCGCCGTAATTTGACGGGTCGCTTTCGTGGAATTAATTCGACGTTGAACGTCATGAATTGATTCAGCCATTATTTCTCACCATCCTTCCTTCAAGTATCCTAATCAGCCGCATTAGCCGCCGTATCGTCGGCCTTGGCAGTTGCTTGGAAAGTCGTATCGAATTCGGCAATGGCCTTTTCCAGGGAGTCGCCTTCTGGCAGATTCCCGGTCTTAACGATACCGTCTTCGAGATCTTGATGGCTGGCGTCCATGTAATCAAACAGCTCGTTTTGGTAACGTAAAACGTCGCCAACTTCAAGCTTGTCCAAATGACCATGGGTCAAAGCAAACAAGATAATAACTTCCTTAGCAACGGGAACGGATTCATGCAAGCCTTGTTTCAAGACTTCCACAGTCCGCGCACCACGTGCCAAACGAGCTTGCGTGGCAGCATCCAAGTCAGAGCCAAATTGGGCGAAGGATTCCAGTTCACGGTAGGCAGATAAGTCCAACCGTAACGTCCCGGCAACCTTCTTCATGGCCTTGATTTGAGCGTCCCCACCAACTCGGGAAACAGAAGTCCCAGCATCCATGGCTGGCCGAACACCTGAATAGAAGGAATCACTGTTCAGGAAGATTTGACCATCGGTGATGGAAATAACGTTGGTTGGGATATAGGCTGAAACGTCACCGGCTTTGGTTTCAATGATTGGCAAAGCAGTCATTGACCCACCACCAAGTTTATCATTCAACTTAGCTGCCCGTTCAAGTAAACGAGAGTGGGTGTAGAAAATATCACCAGGATAAGCTTCACGACCTGGCGCACGCCGTAAAATCAGAGAAAGTTCACGATAAGCATCGGCTTGCTTGGTTAAATCATCATAGACGATCAACACGTGTTGGCCGTTGTGCATGAACTCTTCACCCATAGCTGCACCGGCATAAGGAGCCACGTACAGTAATGGCGCTGGTTCAGAAGGACTAGCAGTAACCACGATGGTGTAGTCCATAGCGCCGAATTTTTCCAACGTTTGAACTTGGGCACGCACCGTAGATGCCTTCTGGCCAATTGCAACGTAGATACAAATCATGTTTTGATCTTTTTGGTTAATAATCGTGTCAATCGCGATTGAAGACTTACCCGTCTTCCGGTCACCAATAATCAATTCACGTTGACCACGACCAATTGGAACTAGGGCATCAATAGCCTTGATCCCGGTTTGTAGAGGTTCACTAACCCCTTGCCGGTCCATAACCCCTGGTGCTTTATGTTCAATTGGACGCGTCTTGTCCGTGGAAATGTCCCCTTTACCGTCGATTGGTTGACCCAATGGGTTAACAACCCGGCCAATCAGTTGATCGCCAACGGGAACTTCCATGATTCGGCCAGTCCGTTTAACGGTATCGCCTTCAGTGATTCCAGTGAAATCACCCAAGATAACAATACCAACGTCACTGGCTTCGAGGTTTTGGACCATTCCATAAACCCCGTTATCAAATAACAGCAACTCACCTTGCAAAGCGTTGTTCAGACCGTGGGCCCGAGCGACACCATCACCAACGTAAGTAACCGTACCAGTTTCTTCAAC
The DNA here is from genome assembly GCF_964065165.1 of Levilactobacillus yonginensis. Lineage (NCBI taxonomy): Bacteria > Bacillati > Bacillota > Bacilli > Lactobacillales > Lactobacillaceae > Levilactobacillus > Levilactobacillus yonginensis. Next base: position 865,792 of record NZ_OZ061549.1, read on the forward strand.
TGAGATTTCATCTTTGTAGTTTTCTAATTGTTGTTTAATTAGAGCACTGATTTCCTCAGCTTTAATGCTCATGAAAGTTTCACCTCTTTATCACCGAATTCGTTATGCTAGCAGTTGCTGCCGTAAACGATTAATTTTAGTCCGTAAGCTACCATCAAGAACCGTATCAGCGGCCTTAACAATGACTCCGCCGATCACATCAGGATCGACTTTACTGTTCAAAACAACTTTTTGGGCACCTACCCGTGCAGCATAAGCGGCTTCAATCTTGGCCAATTGGTCATCAGAAAGCGCCACCGCAGTTGTCACTTCGGCATACACCGTATTGTGTGCCTCATCATACAGAGCTTGGAACTGGTCGATAATGTCGACCAGGTTTTCCATGCGACCGTAATCATAAGTCATTTGAATCAGATTTTTGATGTGGGGCGACGCCTGCTTCAACAAAGGTTCAAGCAGTGCGGCTCGTTCATCGGCCTTCAGGCTAGCATCTGAGAGAACTGTGCTCAACTGTGGGTTGTCCTGGAAGACACGCCGAAGTTCCTTTAATTCTGAAAAGCCTGACTCCAGTTCGTCTTGCTCGGACAACACATCAAATAATGCTCGTGAGTAGCGACTTGCTACCGTTGCCCTATTAAGACTCATGTTGCTTCCCCAACCCTTCAATATAAGAATCAATCAATGCCTTTTGATCGTCAGCCTTTAATTCCCGTTGAATGATCTTGGAAGCAATCTCAATAGATAAGTCTGCCACATCGTTGCGAGCATCTGACAAAGCATCTTGTCGTTCTTGTTCAATGTCCTTTTGGGCATTTTGCTTCAACGTTTGGACGTCTGCTTGTGCCTGCGTCACGATTTGTTCACGTTGTTGTTGACCATTGGTCTTCGCAGTGTTCACAATCGTTTGTGCTTCGGAACGTGAGTTAGCCAAAGCGGCTTCCCGCTTCTGAACTAAACCAGCAGCATCATTCCGTGACTTTTCGGCAGAATCAATATCGTTACTGATTTTGTCGGCACGTTCTTGCATCATTTTAGTAACAGGACCCCAAGCAAGGACCTTAATAATCCACATTAACAGAACAAATGAAATAACGTAGAAAACTGTATCTCCATAGTAAAGCGTCTGACCAATCACTAAATGTGAGAGCATCTATTGACACCTCCTTTTGCTATCAGATATTTACAACCAAACTGATTCATTGTTACTACTTGTTCATAACCATCAAAGCAACAACGAAGGAGATGATAGGCATGGCTTCAACCAGCCCAACCCCGATAAACATGTTCGTCCGTAATTGGCCTGATAATTCAGGTTGACGAACCATACCTTCAAGCATCTTTGCGATGACGATACCATCACCGATACCCCCACCAATGGCGGCACCAAACATAGCAATACCAGCTGCAATAGCTCCCATAATCTGTGTTTCCTCCTTAAATTAAATAAACCTTTTTCTATCCCTCAACTTCTAATTTCTGAGAAATATAAACTGATGACAACGTAACAAAAACGAAGGCTTGAATTGCTCCCAAGAATGCGGAGAACCCTTGCCAAGCCATTTCAATCGGTAACGCAACAATCATCGTCACGATACCGTGTGAAATTGCCAAATCCCAGATTACTCCCAACAGCATTTCGCCAGAGAAAATAACCCCGAAGATACGAAGACCCAACGTCAAAAAGTTCGTGAATTCCTCAAAGATACTAATCGGAAGCCAGAACACGAAGGGCTTCAAGTAGTTGGTAAAGTGAGCCTTGTACCCCAACTTCATCACACCAGCGAATTGAGCTAACATCATCGTCATTAACGAGAACGTTAACGTTACGATGGGATCAGAAGTAGGACTACGCATAATCGTCGCTCCACTTCGGGTCGCCACCTGAACAAATAACCCAATTTCGTTAGATAGGAAGAGAAAGAGGAACAAAGTAAAGCCCCACAGACCAAACTTACTAACATCGCCAGCGGGAATAGATCCCTTCAGGATGCCGTTGGTAAAATCGATCAGCCATTCCAAGAAGTTTTGCCCCTTGGTTGGCTTCATGGCCAATTTTCTAGAAGTGAAAAAAATGACTGCTACAACCAGTAGAAAAACGACCGAACCGGCAACAATGTTAGCAGTACTAAATGTCAGCCCCAAAAATTGGAAGGTTGAAACTGGTTCACCATTCACCGAATATCACCTCTTTTCCACACTATATGAACGCAACTCCCAAGTAGTTCCCGATAACTCTAGGCATTTCCTTAAGAGATGCGGAATAGTGAACGAAGCGAGCGCTCCATTCAAATACACTGGAAATCATACCACCAATTCTACAAAAAGACAAAACAATTTTTCACCCTATAAGCAATTTCGAAAGCTTGTATAAAGTCAGTGACCATACCGTCTGTCAAGCGGTTACAACAAATATTTGCGCGCGCACTTACGGGCAAATTTATTTGGTGGACTTTTTCAAATCCAAATTCATCAAATAAATAAGAGACTCGGCAAAATTGCCGAATCTCTTTAGAGTTTATTTCGTTCCAAACAGACGGTCACCGGCATCACCGAGACCAGGTACAATGTAGCCATCTTCGTTCAAGTGGTCGTCTAAAGCGGCCGTGAAGATATCCACGTCCGGATGAGCAGCCCGTAATGCTTTGACCCCTTCTGGTGCGGAAACTAAGCAAACGAACTTCATGTTCTTTTCACTAGCACCACGCTTCTTCAAGGCATCAATTGCCATGATGGCAGAACCACCAGTAGCCAGCATTGGGTCCACAATGAAAATTTGCCGTTGATCAATGTCAGATGGCATTTTTACGAAGTATTCATGGGGTTGGAGTGTTTTTTCGTCACGATACATCCCTATATGACCGACCTTAGCGGCAGGAATCAACTCTAAGATACCGTCGACCATCCCGATTCCAGCTCGTAGAATTGGAACAATGGCGACCTTCTTACCAGAGAGTTCCTTAGCAGTCATCTTAGACACTGGCGTCTCGATTACCTTATCTTGCAATGGCATATCACGTGAGACTTCGTATGCCATCAAAGTCGAGATTTCGTTGACAACCTCGCGGAAACTGCGGGTCCCACAGTTCTTACTACGAATGATTGTCAGCTTGTGTTGAATCAACGGGTGGTCGAGTACTTGAAACTTACCCATGAATAAACGCTCCTTTATGATTTCTTTCAATTGTACCATGTATCGTCAACGACAGAACAGACAATTTGAAATGAAACCGTTTTTTCTAAAAAAGTTATGGCAACGCGGTTAGTGGGTGAGCACTAGTCAAGGCTTGAACCCGTTCACGGACTTGGTTTAACACGGCCTCATCTTCAGAATTTTCAATGGTCTGCATAATTAAACGAGCGACCTCACGACATTCGTCAGCGTTAAACCCACGGGTCGTGATTGCTGGTGTCCCCAAACGAATTCCAGACGTCTTAAATGGACTCAGTGGTTCGTTCGGAATAGACTCTTTATTAGTCGTAATCATGACACTATCCAGTAATTCTTGGGCTTGTTTTCCATTCAATGGTGTCTTCGTTAAGTCAATCGTCATCAAATGGTTGTCCGTCCCACCAGAAATGACCCGCACGTCGTCCATCTTGTTGAATTCGTCGGCCATCGCATGTGCATTGTCAATAATCTGTTGTGAATATTGTGTAAACTCTGGTTGCAGGTCTTCGTGTAAGGCAACCGCCTTGGCTGCAATTACGTGTTCCAGTGGCCCACCCTGTGTTCCAGGAAATACGGCTGAATTGATTTTCTTAGCATTCTCAGCCTGAGAAAGAATCAAACCACCCCGTGGTCCCCGTAGAGTCTTGTGAGTCGTCGTTGTGACAACATCAGCAATTCCCACTGGACTAGGGTGCAAGCCTGAGGCTACTAACCCAGCAATATGCGCCATATCCACCATCAGATAGGCACCCACTTCATCGGCGATGTCACGGAATGCTTGCCAATCAATGATACGTGAATAAGCTGAAGCCCCCGCCACAATCATCTGTGGTTTGACCTTTTTAGCAATATCCCGAATCATATCGTAATCCAATAATTCCGTCTCAGGATTTAACCCGTAACCATAATCCTTATAAATCTTTCCAGAGAAGTTAACACTGGCTCCGTGCGTTAAATGCCCCCCAGCATCTAAGCTCATCCCTAGAATGATGTCTCCAGGCTTCAAGAATGCCGCGTAGGCTGCCTGGTTTGCCTGAGAACCGGAGTGAGGTTGCACATTGGCATATTCAGCGCCAAAGAGCTTCTTAGCACGGTCAATGGCCAGTTGCTCAACCACGTCAATGTACTGAGCACCACCGTAATACCGTTTACCAGGATACCCTTCAGCATATTTGTTGGTCAAAACGGAACCCTGTGCTTCACGGACCGCGTGACTCACAATATTTTCGGACGCAATCAGTTCAATTGTGTTTTCCTGACGGTCTTCTTCCTTCGCAATGGCATTCCACAGTTCTGGATCTTGGTCTTTAAAATTCATGTTAACCCCTCCTAAGCAGTGATTAGATTAATTCTACCAGAAAGATTCATTTCAGCTGCACGACTTGGCTTACAAATTTAATTATTAGTAAAGTGAGTCTGCCCAGCCGATTTATTCAAGCGATTCATGTAGGCGGCTCCCAGGCCGTGATCATCAAATCCTTGTGCCAAAATACTTTTGACTGGTGACTCCAAGTCAAAGTGACGAAGTCCAGCAAACAACTGGTGACTCGCCGTCTGCATATCAGCCCCCAGCGTGAAGAACTCCGCGTTAGCTGGTAATTGGTCATTAGCAATCGTAGCGTCTAACGCCATAACGCCTACCTGACCATCCTGTTGGCCGGCCCAAGTTAGAGCAACTGGCCAGTCTTCCTCATGGTCGACAATGTAGACCTGCGCGTTTGGCGCATAATGTTTGTACTTCATGCCTGGTGCCTTAGGAACTTCGCCTGCACCAACGTGATGATGGTTAGACCGAACCGTACCAATCACTTTTTCAAGCTGCTCCTCAGTCACCCCACCTGGACGCAAAATGGTGGGCACGTCCGTAGACATGTCTAAAACAGTTGATTCCACCCCAACTCTAGTGGGACCATCATCCAAAATACCGGCAATCTTGCCATTTAAGTCATGATAAACGTGTTCCGCCAGCGTTGGGCTAGGCTTCCCCGACGTATTCGCCGAAGGACCAACCAGTGGCACGCCAGATTCACGAATCAAATCCAGCGTAGGCTGGTTGTCCGGATTCCGGAAAGCAGCGGTAGTCAAGCCACCGGTTACGGACTTAGAAAGTGCCCCTGGTTGAAGTTCAAAAATTAATGTCAGGGGGCCGGGCCAGAAAGCCTTAATCAGCTTTTCAGCAGCGGCTGGGAGTGGTTGCGCATACTTTCTCACCTGGTCCACCCCAGTCACGTGGACAATCAATGGGTTATCGCTTGGCCGACCCTTAGCTTGATACACTTGCTTAACAGCGGCTTCATTGGTGGCATCGGCACCTAAACCATAAACAGTCTCCGTGGGAAAAGCGACCAACTCACCAGCCTTAATCGCTGCAGCTGCTTGATCAATCTGATTTGGTTTAAAAATTTTCGTTTCCATATGCATCCATACACTCCCATCTAACAAACTTAAAGTTGCACACACACCATCCGGTCGTGGCCATTAATATCCTGACGAATCGTGACCGTCGCTTGGGGGAAGGCATGTTCAAAGATTTCTTGAACGGCACTGCCCTGACGATAACCGATTTCAGCAAAGAACCGACCGTGCTGATTCAAAACGGTCGGTAGCTCAGCCGCAAAACGCCGATAAAAATCTAAACCGTGGTCATCTGCGAAGAGGGCCTGTTGGGGTTCATATTTTTTCACGGACTCATCCATGACAGCTAGTTCTTCTCGATCAATGTAAGGTGGGTTTGACACGACAACATCAAACCGCTCACCAGCCACTGGCGCAAATAAATCACCTGTCACAAAGGTCACGGGAGCTTTCAGAGCTTGTGCATTCATACGAGCGACCTGCACAGCAGCAGTTGAAATGTCACTAGCAGTTACTCGCCACCGTGGGCGTTCAGCCTTTAAGGTCACAGCAATGGCTCCACTCCCAGTACCCACGTCCAAAAGACTGAGCGTCGGTGTCGGGACGGTTAGGACCCAGGCCACCAACTCTTCAGTCTCTTGTCGAGGAATCAAAGTTGCAGGCGTTACGTGAAATTCCCGGCCATAAAATGGGGCGTGCCCCAGAACGTACTGTGCCGGTTCACCCGCACACACACGCTCTAACGCCTCCTGATACTGCTGCTGCATAGCGACTGGGACCATTTCTCTGTAATGCTGCACCAGTTCAGTATACCGCCAACCCTGGCTCTCAAGGAGCAAGTATTCGGCTGCGCTCTCGTCACAATCAGCCGACTGCAATTGTTCCTGTGCCTTTTTCAGCAACTGAAAATAAGTCACCCTATCCATTATTCTTCAGATCTTCAAGCTTAGCGGCTTGGTCAGACAAAATCAGTGCATCGATGATATCGTCCATTTCACCGTTCATGACCCGGTCAAGTTTATTCAATGTTAACCCAATCCGGTGATCAGTCACCCGGTTTTGTGGATAATTATAAGTCCGAATCCGTTCGGAACGGTCCCCAGTCCCCACAGCAGACTTTCGTTCCGCGTTGTAGGCGTCCTCTTCTTGTTGCTTGTAGTAATCATAGACCCGCGCTCGTAAAATAGTCATGGCCTTGGCCCGGTTTTGCTGTTGTGATCGTTCGTCTTGCATGGCCACCACGATACCAGTTGGCAAGTGAGTCATCCGTACAGCTGAAGAGGTCTTGTTAATATGTTGACCACCGGCACCGGATGAACGATAAACGTCAGTCCGAATATCCTTTGGATCGATATCGATATCAACGTCTTCTTCTTCAGGCATGACACCGACAGTGGCCGTACTGGTATGAACCCGACCGGCTGATTCGGTGGCTGGTACCCGTTGAACCCGGTGCGCACCGTTTTCATACTTCAGCTTGGAATAAACCTTGTCACCCGTAATCATCAAAACGATTTCCTTGAACCCACCAACTTCAGTGGCGTTCTCATCAACCACTTCAATCGACCAACCTTGGCGTTCGGCGTACTTGGAGTACATGCTAAAGAGATCAGCGGCAAATAAGCTAGCTTCATCCCCACCGGCAGCCCCATGAATTTCCATGATGATGTTCTTATCATCGTTAGGGTCTTTCGGCAAGAGTAAGACTTTGATATCGTCTTCCAGCTTTGCCTTTTGATCGTTTAAATCTTTCAGCTCTTCCTTGACCATGGCGTCCATATCATCGTCAAGTTTTTCGCGGAGCATTTCATCATCGTCGGCAATTTGTTGCGTGACGCTTTGGTATTGGTGATACTTGTCCACCGTTTCCCGCAACTCTCCTTCTTCTTTGGAGAGTTTCATAAATTTTTGCGTATCAGCAATCACTTCAGGATCACTGATTAATTCATTCAGCTCGTCATAGCGGTCGGCTACGGCTTGGAGCTTGTCAAACATTTCATCCATTCGATTTAACCTCTTTCGTATCTGGTAAGTGTCATCTAAATAGTCTCTGCAATGACGTTTTCTGCATTAAATAGTGAATCCATATTTCTAACGAATGTTCGCTAACACCGTCGTTACATAAGCCAATGAATACAATTCTTTTGGCGTTACTTGCCAAATTGATCCATCGGTGGGTTGAAATAGTGACGCCGGCAAACTGGATAATAGGTTTCATTGCCGCCAATTTGTACTTGTTCACCTTCATAAACGGGAGCATTGTCGTGGAAGCGTAGATTCATGATGGCTTTCTTCGTACAGAACCAGCAAATCGTCTTCATTTCTTCGAGTTTATCTGCGTACAGCATCAGGTACTTAGAACCTTCGAACAACTCATTACGGAAATCATTTTTCAAACCAAACGTCATCACAGGAATGTGCAACTCATCAACGACTTTGGCCAGCTGCAACACGTGCGCCTTGGTTAAGAACTGCGCCTCATCGATCAAAATACAATTAGCTTTCGCGTCAATTCGTTCAATTTCCTCGTACAGGTTCGTATCCTTAAAAATTGGATGGGCCGGTCGTTTTAAACCAATGCGACTGGTGATGTAACCCACCCCATCGCGCGTATCCAGCCCACTGGTCATAATAATGACTCGCTTGTCTTGTTCCTCATAGTTATGGGCGACCTTGAGAATTTCAATAGTCTTCCCACTATTCATTGCACCGTACCGAAAAAACAGCTGCGCCACGTTACTCCCACCTTTTTGACAGTTTCTATCTATTATAGCTGATTAGTCCTTAAAATTCGACCGTCGTTCCCGCAAACTTTCCTTGCGTTTTCGCAAAATTAAGGCAGGTTTCTCCCCTAAACGTTGAAAAAATGCTAGAATTAAGGCTTGGATATTCAATAGTACGATTTTAAAAAAATCTTGTCGTGATTAAGGAGCGAAATGTTCATGTCATTCAGAAGCGGCTTTGCCACCTTCGCCGGGAAATCCTCTTACTGGTTTCTCCACACATTTCTACACGGAGGGAGTTCCCTCCCTGGAAAAATTACGTTAAAGCTTGATCCCAACATTCTAAAAAGTTTGGGCGCCAAGTACGACGTTATTGTTATTACAGGAACTAACGGAAAAACGCTGACCACCGCACTGACGGTCTCCGTCCTCCACGAAAAGTATCCCACTATTCTGACGAACCCGACCGGTTCTAACATGGAGCAAGGAATCGTTACGACTTTCCTGAATGCTAAAAACCCCAAGACTGGGCGACCATTGGCCGTGTTAGAAGTTGACGAGGCTAACGTCATCAAAGTCACGCAATACATTGCGCCCAAGGCCTTTGTCTTCACAAATATTTTCCGGGATCAGATGGACCGTTATGGCGAAATCTACACCACCTACCAGAAGATTTTGGACGGGGTCGCTCTGGCACCCAACGCCACAATTATTGCCAATGGTGATTCTCCCATTTTTCATTCTAAGGAATTGCCTAATCCTATTCAGTATTATGGCTTCGACAACAATTCAGATGGTGACTTCAAAGCTAAACCCAACACGGATGGTGTACTCTGTCCCAACTGTGAACATATTTTGCACTACCATTCGCTAACTTACAGTAATCAGGGTAAATACTTTTGCCCTAATTGTGGTTTCTCCCGGCCAGAACTCACCTACCGACTGACCAAATTAGGTGAACAAACACCAACGTCTTCAGAATTTGACGTCGATAATCATCCCTTCAAAATTCAGGTCGGTGGAACTTATAACACCTACAACGCACTTGCAGCATACTCAGTGGGTCGCTTCATGGGGGTTGATCCCGACTTGATTGCCAAGGCGTTTGATACAAACGAACAAGTCTTCGGGCGGCAAGAAGTCATCGACGTTGATGGCAAGCACGTGACCATCATTCTGGTCAAAAACCCCGTTGGCTTAGACCAAGTCTTGCAGATGATTGGTACGGACACGCACCCCTTCTCACTGGTTGGCCTGCTCAATGCCAACTATGCGGACGGCATCGATACCAGCTGGATCTGGGATGGTGACTTTGAACAGCTGACCAGCCGTGAAATTCCAACTGTCATCACTGGTGGCGAACGCTATAAAGACATCACGTTCCGCTTGAAGGTTGCCGGGATTCCAGACGAGAATCATATCGTGGAACCCGACTTAGAAAAAGTGGTCGACCAGATCAAACAGGTTTCCACTGATCACGTATACGTTCTGGCCACTTACACGGCAATGCTCCAGCTACGAAAGATTTTGGCCTCAAAGGGCTACATCAAGGAGGGACTCGGCGTATGACCTACGAATTAAACGTCGCTCATCTCTATGGCGACCTCATGAATACTTACGGGGATGTTGGTAATATTTTGGCACTTAACTACTACGCCAAACAAATGGACGTCCAACTGAACGTTAACATTGTCAGCTTGGAAGAAGACTTCAAAGCTGCCGATTACGATCTCGCTTTCTTTGGCGGTGGTCAAGACTTTGAACAGACTATCGTGTCTCAAGACATTCAGACCAAAAAGGCTGAACTGACTAAGTTTATTGAGTCAGATGGTCCCCTATTGGCCATCTGTGGGGGCTTTCAGCTACTGGGGCACTACTATATCGGGGCTGACGGAGAAAAGCTGCCCGGTATCGGGGCCCTTGACCACTATACCGACAAACAAGACAATCACCGGTTCATTGGGGACATTGTCATCAAAAATCAAGAAACTGGCGAAACCTATCACGGCTTTGAAAACCACCAGGGAATCACCTTCCTGGGTAAAGGTGAACGTCCTCTCGGCAACGTGGTATCTGGTAAGGGGAACAACGGTGAAGATGGTACAGAAGGCGCCATTTACAAAAACGTCTACTGCTCCTACTTCCATGGCCCTATTCTGACCCGCAACGGTGATATTGCCAAGCACCTCTTGGTCGCCGCTCTCAAACGTAAGTATCCGGACGTCGATTTCTCTCAGCAAGAAGCTTTATCAATTCCAGCAACGTTTTAATTCAAAAACCACTTCAGCAGATTGTAAATAACTGCTGAAGTGGTTTTTTGGTTGCTATAACTTGTCTAAACGATAATTCGTTTACTGACGCTTCTTAAAGACTGAAATAAAAGCAAATACCGTGGTAACAATGCAGCCAATAATCGTGACCCAAGCGCTAATACCATAACCAGCACTAAAGAACGAATTGGAAACACCGCTACCCATCACACTGTATAGCGTTGCAAACATCACAATGTACACAATATCACTGATGATAGCCATCACAATGTTGATAATCCGAGCCGTCCGACTAGGCAAAATCCCCAGTACTAACGTCACAATCGGCAACACCGTCAAAACAACTAACAGAACCATGGCATTCTGACTAAAGTAATTTCCCAGTTGTAGGGTCTTCGCCAAGCTCACACCTGCCGAATTACCGAAGAAACTTTCAGACGCTTGGAAATAAGGACCGACATAGATGGAACCCAGGATGGCCAAGGAACCCAAGACGACCATGATCTCGGTCAGCCCCATGGACAGGCTACCCTGACTAGCCGGAGCTGCCATACCGGCCTGTCCGTTACCGGGCTGCGTCCCCGCACTAGTCGTTGCGCTAGCCGTTGTCTGTTTGAAAGTCGACGCCGTCTTCGCCTGAAGGTTCTGGTTGAATCGCGTCCGATACTCTGGATCTTGATAATAGCGATTAACCCTCTGTTCGAACCTAGTAGCCCCTGTGCCATAGATTCCAGCCACGAGGTATAAAATAACAATCAACAAGAGAATCAGCCACCATACGATGTGGGCTGCCGTAAATGTAAATAATAGAAATAATACCAAGACACCTAAACCGGCAGTCACCAGGTTGTTGTGAATCCACACACCTATGTGGCCTAAATTAGTCAAATTTAACATCAGTTCTTGGTTTCCGGCATGGGTCACTTGTTCACCCATGCCTTGCGTATTGCCAGTAGCCTGAGACGTTGACTCCCGAGTAGCTTGTGATTGTTCAGGCTGCTCGGTAGCTTGGGTCCTCGTAGGTTGAGGTTGCCCAGCAGTACTCTGGGCCGTCGTTACTTGCGGCTGCGATTGCTGGGGTTGCTCTGTTGATGCCTGTGGTTGCGGCGTCGATTGGTTCTCACGAACTAAGCTGTGTCCACACTGTGGACAAAACTTGCCGTGTTCGACGTTTTCCCGACCACACTGTGAACAGAACCGCAGCAAGGTTTGATTATCCATCTAATATCTGCCCCTTTTATACATTTTATTTTTTGAAGTACCTCCTAAGTATAAAACACCTGGACATCGTTTAGCTACAGTTTTATTCACATTCCTTAACCATTTCGACTGTAAGCGATTTCCGTTTCAAGTAAAATGGAAATCGGTATTAATGTTAACTGTCGCAAGAATCCCGGTCCAAGCTAGCCACAGAGAGGACGGACTACCCGTTGTCGCACGTTTCAACTATTTATTACTTTTCAGCTAAATAGGTCCCGATGACCGCATTCCGTTGATCAAGATAAAACTCATTCGGCGCATCCGGATGAATCCGATTCGATAGAAATACCATTGCCTGTTGCCGCTGGGGGTCCAATACCAAATAGGTGCCAGTAAAACCTGAATGCCAGATAACTCGATGGGGCCACGGCCACTGCGTCCCAGCCAACGCCCAACCAAGCGACCGGCCTGCGGTCCCCGTGGGCGTCCAGTCAGTGGTCAATCGATGAATCCAGTCTGGTGGTAAAACACTGGCAAATTGCTCAGGATTCAGATAGGCGTGGCAAAAGGCCGCCAGGTCCCCGGCCGTACTGAACAGTCCAGCCGACCCACATCGTCGCTGTAAGACGTAGCCCTTAGGGTCGTGCACAACACCCCGGACTAGCCCGCGGTCAGCCGTCAGCTCCGTCGGCACACACGCCAGCGGATCCGCGGGCGTGAACGTACTGTGCATCATTCCCAGTGGGGTCAGTACCCGCTTCTGCGCAGCCACCTGAACCGGCTCACCCAATATTTTCTCAACGATCCAGCCGAGAAAAATATAGTTAACGTCAGCGTAAACCATCTTCTGATTAAAATTGGGACCCACGTGGAGCTGTAGCAACCCCGCCGTTAGGTCCGCTGCCCCCAATTGATTACGATTAGGGATGTAGCCCACGATGCCAGACGTGTGGGTCAGCAAATGCCGCACCGTCACCCGTCGGTCCCGCCATTCTGGTAACCAATCCGACAATCGATCTGTGAGTTGTAACCGCCCTTGCGCTAATAACTGAAGAACCACTGTCAGCGTCCCCACGACTTTTGTTAACGATGCCACGTCAAAAATCATCCCCGCACGTAAAGGTTCCGAACGTGGAACCACAGCTGCCTGCCCCATCTCTCCGGTTTCAATATCGTCGTGGTCAATGAAAGCGTAACTGACCCCCGGAACCACCTGATCCGTGAGTAATCGTCGTAATGCCGCCTTTGTCTGTGGATAAGTCATACCCGCACCTCTTTCTCTTGCCCCATTGTACCCACTGCTCATTCACCCACGCAACCAAAGTTTTCCTCAGTATTGGCTATTTTCATGTGGCCTTCCGTCTTACCAATGGACTGGAGCGGTATAGACATAACCTGAGACCTCAAAATTGCCGATTTAGTAAGCTTGTTCGTTCTAGTTAGTCAGAACTGCAGAGTTGGCTGTCCTTTGTCACACGTTTCGTCTATTTATGCTCGGCGTACAAAAAAGGGGCTGAGACTTTTGTCTCAACCCCCTTCAATGTTGTCAATTCAGTCAGTAGCTTCAGCCATCAGGGTGGTCGGAGCTACCAGATCATTAAGCTAAATTATTACCAGCAAATTGACTGTTGTACAAGTCAGCGTAAAACCCATCAGCAGCTAACAGACTATCATGATTCCCCGTTTCAACGATGTGGCCGTGATTCATTACCACAATGTTTTCGGCACTTTGAATCGTTGATAATCGGTGTGCTACCACAAAACTCGTCCGTCCAGCCAACAGCCGTTTCATCGCATGTTGAATTAGCATTTCCGTCCGCGTATCCACAGAACTGGTTGCTTCATCTAAAATCAAAACATCTGGATCGGCCACGAAGGCACGAGCAATTGTCAGCAACTGTCGTTGGCCTTGAGAAATATTCGTGGCTGCTTCATTCAACACGGTATCATACCCGTCAGGGAGCTGGCGAATAAAGGTATCCGCGTGAGCGGCCTTAGCGGCAGCGTATACGTCGTCTTCTGTAGCATCCTCACGACCATACTTGATGTTATCGAAAATAGATCCGGTAAAGAGCCAAGTATCCTGGAGCACCATAGCAAAATGACGACGTAAGTCTTTACGGTCAACGTCCAGGGTATTTTGACCCCGATACTTAATCTGACCTGAGCCAACGTCATAAAACCGTTCCAACAGGTTAATGATGGTCGTCTTACCGGCCCCAGTTGGCCCAACAATCGCAACCATTTCACCTGGCTTGACCTTCAAATTAAAGTCAGCAATCAACGGATTACTTTCCACGTATTGGAAGGCCACGTCATCAAATTCAATAACGTTGTCGGCCGGTGCGGTATGTTCTGGCAACGTAGCCGTCGCCGCGTCAGTCATATCTTTTTCATCCAACACGTCAAAGATCCGCTCAGCAGATGCAATCGTCGCCTGAATCGTGTTCGTCAGGTTGGCCATCTGCGTAATTGGTTGTGAGAATTGATTGGTATATTGCAGGAAAGCTTGGACGTTCCCCAAAGTGACAGTTCCGTTTGCCACTTGAATACCCCCAATAACTGCAACAGCCAGGTAATCCAAGTTCTTCACGAAGTTCATCAATGGGAAGATCAGACTGGAAACAAATTGCGCTTTCCAAGCCGATTGATAGTACTTTTGGTTATGCTCTTCAAATTCTTCTTGAGAAGCCTGTTCCCGATTGAACGTCTTAACCACAGTATGGCCAGCGTACGTTTCTTCAACCGTGTTGTTCAGTAGTCCTAAATTCTTTTGTTGACTAGCAAAGAACCGTTGTGACTTAGGCGCAACCACCATCACGACTAATAAACTCAGTGGCACGGAGATCAACGCAACCAGCGTCAACCACCCACTAATGGTAAGCATCATATAAAGCACCCCAAAGAAGGTCAACACACTGGTTACCATTTGTGAGAGGGTCTGTTGTAACGTCCCACCAATGTTATCCATATCGTTAGCCATCCGGGACATCAGATCCCCGTTACTGTGGGTATCGTAGTAACTGATTGGCAGCCGTTGCATCTTTTCCTTGAGATCTCGCCGTAACCGATAAACAACTTTTTGGGAGATCCAACTCATAATCAGCTGTTGCACGACCCCGAAGATGGCCGCACCAGCATACATAATCCCAACAACTAACAGAATATGACCAATCTTACCGAAGTCTACGGGCAAACTGTGAATGCCAATGCCGGCTTTCAATTCAGCTTGACCCTTCATAACCCCTTTAAAGAGTTCTGTTGTGGCTTCCCCTAAAATTTTGGGCGTCTTGATTTGGAGGATCACTGAGGCGACAGCAAAGACTAAGACTACCAGAAGACTAGGAATCCAAGCCTTCATGTATTTAAAAAGTCGTACCGTCGTTCCCCAAAAATTTTGTGGCCGCTGTTTCGTTGCGGACCCGCGTCCATTACGCATCGACCTCATCCCCCTTTCGGAGTTGTGATTCTAGAATTTCTTGATAAGTCTTATTGGTAGCTTTTAATTCATCGTGAGTTCCTTGGCCAACAATCTGACCACCATCAATGACCAAAATCAAATCAGCATCAGCAACCGTCGAGACCCGTTGCGCCACGATAACGGTGACGGCGGCTTGGACTTGATCGTCCTTCCGCAAGTCTTGCCGTAGCAAGGAGTCCGTCTTGAAGTCTAACGCTGAGAACGAATCATCAAAAATATAGACACTCGCCCGCTTCAGAATCGTCCGGGCAATCACCAGCCGTTGCCGTTGTCCACCGGAGAAATTCGCACCATCCTGTTCAACGACACCGTCAAGGCCGCCTTCTTCCTTAATGAAACCACTGGCCTGAGCAACGTCTAGGGCATGCCAAATCTGTGAGTCGCTGGCATCCTTCATTCCGTAGACCATGTTGCTTCTGACGGTCCCAGAGAATAGTACGGCCTTTTGCTGCGTGATGGAAATCGCATCGTGCAGCGCTGCTTGACTGGCAGCGGTCAGTGCTACCCCGTTCAATTTAATCTGACCACTTTCGGGATCAAATAGTCGTGGAATCAGATTAACCAACGTGGATTTCCCAGAACCGGTTCCCCCAATAATCGCGACGGTCTGACCAGCTGTAGCTGAAAAGTTCACGTCAGCCAATGCTAGCTTCTCGGCACCTGTGTACCGGAAGTTGACGTGGTCAAAAGTTAAGCTTGCTGGACCAGCTGGTAAGTCAACGGGCTGGTCAGCATCGTTGATCTTAGACTTGAGGTCCATCACTTCGTTGATTCGTGCAGCGGAGGCTTGCGCCCGTGGCACGAAAACAAAAACCATTGATACCATCATGAAGCTGATCAGTAGCTGCGTGGCATAAGTCATGAACGCTACCAAATTTCCAACCTCCATGGCTTGCGAGCCAATCAATTGGCCCCCGTACCAAACAATACCAATGTTCGTCCCACTCACAATTAATGTAATAATTGGGAACATCAACGAAACAATCATGAAAACTTTAATCCCAGTATTCGTGTAATCTTGGTTAGCACCTTCAAATCGGTCTTGTTCAAACTGGTCTTGGTTAAAGGCCCGAATAACTCGAACGCCAGTTAAACCTTCACGAAAGACCAAGTTGATGCGATCAATCTTCTTTTGCAAGCTCTTGAAGAGCGGTACCGCAAAAAACATGATGGCAAAGGTAAATAGGGCTAAGACTGGCAGTGCCACCAAGAAGACCACTGTCAACCGGGGGCTCTTAATGTAAGCTAGAACGCCAGCACCCACCAACATAATTGGTGCCATCAACATCATCCGTAACATCTGAACCATCACGTTTTGAATTTGTACCACATCGTTGGTTGTCCGCGTAATTAATGAAGCATTACCAACCGTTTCAAACTCTTCAGTCGAAGAGAACGTGACCTTTTTAAAGATACCCGATCGAATACGTTGGCCCATCTTCTGCGACTGTGTTGACGCAAAATAAACGTTACCAGCGGCACCAAGGACCCCAATGAAACTTAAGAGGAGCATTTGACCACCAGTACGCCAGATATAACCAATGTCATTGTTCGCAATCCCTTTATCGATAATATTCGAGGTTAACGTTGGCAACGACAGGTCACAGGCAACTTGAATAATCATGAATCCTACAGCAAGGACTACTGCCCACCAGTCCAAGTGTTTTCGGGCAAGTCGCATCATTGCAATTTGGCCTTCTTTCTTTTTGGTATACTCTATAAATGTCTAAAACAGCATATGCGATAATTATACACGCCTGAAAGCTGTTTGCAATAACGATGTACCGGAGAAATGAAGCACTGGTAAACCCCCAGATATTTGTTACAATGTAGACACCGAAGGGAGAAAGAAAACTGTGGCGAGTAACTCAGATTCAATCTATAACGTTTTGACGTACATTCACCGCCACCAACACGATGTGTCCTTCATCCAGCAACGCAATAGTAACGTTGTTTCGATTGGTGTGCCTGACACTGTCAAGGTGGCCAACCCAGATATCTACTTTCCAACTGACCGACTACTAGTCAATCGGATGGATGAAGACTTCCTGGCTAAAAATGGCGACCTGTTAAATGATTTCTTTGACCGAACCAATAGTTCAAAACTGGACTACTCAGAGGTCTGGATCACAACAGGTTACATCCAAGCCGAGCACACCTACTTGGTGGAAATTTCATTTGAATAGTAACCTACACATTAAAAAAGGGTTTGGGACAGAAGTCCCAGACCCTTTTTGCGCTCCGAACATACCTGGTCGAAACGTGCGCCAAAAGGCAGTCAACTCCACTTACCCCTGATAGACAAACAATCCGATACCAGGATTGTTTGTCTATCAACGTTAATGTTCATTGACGAACCACCTTTTGGCTCGCTCTTTTTGGCTTTCTAATTGAATAATGCTCGTGAGGCCCAGAGGCCACCCCCAATGACTAACACAGCCACTAAGAAGAAGCGGAACAGCGCGGCAAAGACAACTAGCACAATGACACCAATAATCAACGTGCCCACTAGTCCCAGTAACCAACCGGCCATGCCGAAGACCAACCGCAAAATTGGAAATAATAAGAGTAATAGTAGAAGACTTAATATCACGATGATCGCTCCATTCTGTCCGGGAATCCCTGACTAGCCATTATTCTACACCAATCAGACCGGGCAAACACCTATCCTATATTTACAATTTTATAAAGAAACTAACCGACCGTAATCTGTCGTCGGCCATGTTGCTTCGAATGGTACAGATTGGCATCGACTCGTTTATAAAAGTCCAACGGATTATGATCCGCTGCGCTCAATCCAGAAGCTCCCACTGAAATAGTGACGTGCAAGAGCGCTTCATTGTACGGAATCTCCAAATCATCGACCACATCGAAAACAGTTTTGGCAACGGTGCGGGCCTGCTCTAAATCACAGCGGGGGAGAATAATGTTGAATTCTTCCCCACCGGTTCGGTACAACACCATCCCGGCATCGATAACCTTCAGTGCATCCGTCACAGACCGCGACACTGCTTTTAATACCTCATCCCCCGCCAAATGGCCGTAAGTATCGTTCACTTGCTTGAAGTGATCAATATCAAACATCACCATCGACAGATTTTCGTCACGCACAGAGCTACTTTGAAAGTGGTAATTGATAGCACGATCGTAGGCCGCAAAGTTTTGGACATGGGTCAGCGCATCCCAATTAGCTGATTGGAACAGCCGATCCTTGATCCGCCGGTCCTTATCTTGGATCTTGAAGTAACCGTACATCAGACTAGCAAGAACGGCGTAATCTGCAATTTCAATCCAGTAGGTTACCATCTCTAAGTGAAACCGTACGGCAACTAGCCCCCAGAGGACCAGGGCAAATGCTAATGCAATCGCCATGTAACGCGTAAACGGCCACCTCCAGAGATGCGTACTCTGTTGGTAGGAAACGACGTAGAATAACACGAAAATAATGGTGTAGACCCATGATAATGGTGCTGTTACGTTACCATTGATTAACATAAAGCCCACTCCAGAAATAAAGATTAGCCAGTGTGGAATTTTAAGTTGTAAAAAGTACGCCACAAATATCAGTAAGAGCAACTGAAAATTGGTGAATGTCCACGAAAGATGACTGTCGCGAACTAAGAACTGCAAGGCAAAAATAGAAACTACCGCGCAGGCCAAGCCAATAGCAATTTGAACTTTTTTGATGTCAATCGGCTTATTTTGCGATTCGACTTTTGCCGTTACCCAATTAAAAATGGACCAGTAAAGCGTGATAACACCTAACACAAAAAAAATACTGGTAATAATTGGGGGAACGAGCCACATCGTCCATGACATAGAACCATTCTCCTTGTAAATTAAATATTTTAACTAACGGTTTTTACGCTGGTGGTGGTGAACCCCATCACCCACCAATAATTACACTGCGTTAATCAAACGAATACATCTACTATAAACCTTTTCATATGACGACGCCATTTAAAGTTATCTAAACGCTAATATCAACACCAAGATTCTTAGCGTTCGCTCCACACTTACTGGCTTTCTCTGTCGTTCCCCCTATTTAAAACGCTAAAAATACAGTATGATAGTACCAGACACTTCAAAAGGAGGCACGCCACACGATGTACCGTTACTTTCTCCAGCCGCAACTAAACGTTCTCAACAATTCATTAATTGGCTATGAGATGCTCATTCGGCAACGAGTTGCTGACCACTGGGCCCTCCCCCGCGAATTTGAAACTATCCCCATTGACGTTCAAGCTGACTTGATTCGCCAGACCGCACAGAAATTGCTCCTCAAAGTTGGCTCAGTTTCTTACAACGTCAATCAAACTCAGTTTGTGGACCCCACCATCGCTAAAACCATTGTGGCTGCTCAACAGGCCATCTACCCCATTACCCTAGTGCTAGAGGTCACCGAAGAGCTCACCGACGCCACCATTACTGATGAGCAAGTCATCGACCAAGTCCATTACTTTGACGGGAAAGGTATTCAGCTTAGCCTCGACGACATCGGTACTGGCATCAATACATATGAACACATTGAACCGATTTTATCGTACGCTAGCGAAATCAAATTTGCCATGCAGAACTTTCGGGAAGCTGGCCGGGAAGATGAAATTCCCGATGCCCTCAAATTCTGGAAGAAGATTTCTCAGCAGTATCGACTACGATTAATCCTAGAAGGCGTGGAAAACGCCGAGGAGGATCAGCTCGCTAATCAGCTTGAGATTCCCCTTCGTCAGGGCTGGTACTACGGTAAACCTCGCTTAGTTGCCTTATAATGGTCGCTATTAGTGCGACCTAGGCTAACGAAATCGTCACATTCAAACTATCTACTCAGTTGAATAAAGCCGTCTACACTTTCTGGTAGGCGGCTTTTAATTCACCCTTAGCAACCTCTAATCCACCAATCAAAATAGCCATTAAATGGCTTTATACCAACGTTAGTGGCAAGACTTTTTCGCTAACTTCAATGGAATTGCAACATTAATTACCAGCTAAGTTGCCCTATTTTTCAACTCCCCCTTTTTTTTCTCACAGATTCCCTACTCCAACCAATTGTCATTATAGTAAATACAGAGCAGTGAATGAAACATCTTAGACAAAGTATTTCTGACACAAGCAGTTGTTCCGATTGATGATTGGTCAATCTGTAGGCTGCGAGCACTCAAAGATTGGAGGAGGATTACGATGCGAAGAAAGAAAGCCAATATTATTATTGGCATCTTAATAGCTGTTTTTGTTTTCTTGATCGGCGGTATCGGTATGACTTCAGTCACTGCTCAAGCCAAGAACATTCAGGTCGCTGGTTTAGGTGAAAATGATGCAGTAATTACGGACACTAATGGCAAAACCATTCCTAACGGCAGTGATCTCAGTAAATGGGACACCTATTTGGTTGACTACAAATGGGGCATTCCTGACGGTGTAACCATTCAAGCTGGCGACACAGCAACCGTCACTTTTCCTCAATCAGCTGTTGGTCGTCGGGATGTAACATTCCCAC
Source organism: Levilactobacillus yonginensis (assembly GCF_964065165.1). Classification (NCBI taxonomy): domain Bacteria; kingdom Bacillati; phylum Bacillota; class Bacilli; order Lactobacillales; family Lactobacillaceae; genus Levilactobacillus; species Levilactobacillus yonginensis. The sequence goes on from NZ_OZ061549.1 coordinate 886,484, forward strand.
TGTACGATGACAGTGGCCGCGAAATTGGGACATTTTCCATCAAGGAGGGTGAAAATACCGGGGTCATCACCTTTAACGACACCCTATCCAGCACATCGACGAACCGTGCCGGAGACCTACATTTCTACGTCAAAGGAACCGAAGAGAATGCCAACATTGGACTTGATTGGGGTATCAACAAAATTGGTTGGGTAGCAGAGCGTAACCCAGACGGTTCACCCGCATTACTCACCTGGAACATTGCGTTCAACCCTAACAGCACCCACCTAGGTCAAGCCGTCATCACTGATAACCTCGGGCCCGGACAAAGTTATGTCCCAGGTAGTGTCCACGCCCAAACTGGAAAGTTCGATGACACCGGTAGCTTTGTTAGCGACGGCGGATCTGTGACCCCTAGCGTTGATGCAGGCAATAGTACCGTCATCTTTTCTTTCGAGAACATCAACACCGCGGTCAACATGACCTATCACACGAAACCAGACGTTTCTGGTACCGGTGGCGCTTGGAAAAATAGTGCGACACTGAATGGCCAAACCGTTAATTCTCAAATCGTCTGGGGCGGCGGCGGTACTGGTAATGGCGATAATGGTAATGGTAGTGAAGAAGGCGATTCCGGTCTAGTCAAACTGACGAAGACGGATAAAGCCTCCGGTAAAGCTTTAGCTGGTGCTGTCTACGAACTTCAAGATTCAACCGGCCAAGTCATTAAGGCCGATTTAACCACTGATACTGCCGGAATAATTACCTATGGTGGATTAGCCGCTGGCAAGTATCAATTCGTTGAAACCAAGGCACCTGAAGGCTACGAATTGGACAAGACGCCAATTCCATTTGAAATTGAAGCTGGTTCATCCGCTGAAGTCAGTGTGACTGCTGAAGATACGAAGGCACCTGACACCTCAGGACCCGAAAATCCTGGCACAACGACACCACCAACCAATCCGGAGAATCCGGGGACGACAACGCCACCAACGACGCCAACTAACCCGGAAGAACCTGGCACAACAACACCACCTACTACGACGCCAACCAATCCTGAAAATCCTGGCACAACAACGCCTTCCGTCAAGCCACCAAAGCCAACGAAACCGGTCAAGCCTACTAAGCCAGTTAGACCGGTGAAGCCTGTAAAGCCAAACAAACCTGCAAAGCCAAATAAGCCAGTCACCTCCCCAGGTAGTGGCCAAGCCAGTGGTAACGTGACAACCGGTGGGGCCGGTAGCAATATTTCCGGTGGGACTGGTTCTGGATCCGCTGGCTACGGAGCTGGTAGCGGTAATGCCACCTCAACTTCCGGTAGCGGATCGTCAACTGGTAGTGGCAGTTACGTTGGTTCTACCCTGCCACAAACGGGCGAGCACAAGACCAGTAGCTTCCTGCTGACAATTGCTGGATTTGCTCTGTTAATTACGACTAGTGGCCTCTGGATTCATCAGAAGCGGCATGAATAAAAATAGTAATTAACGGGATTCTCGTTGATCACTATTTAGGTTATAAAACTGCCTCAAGCTAATCTTGAGGCAGTTTTTATTGTGTCACCAGACCCAAAACTGGCCTAGTCCACAGAATATTCGCCCCTTTTGGCTGGCAGAATTTTGGCACAAAATAAAAACCACCCGTTGAACGGGTGGTTTTCTCGAGGGCTATAAGCCCTGGATACTGGCCAGCGTCTCAAGGCGCTGGCTTTTGTGTGTCAAAGCCAAATTGCGTTTGCCACTTTTGCTGCCGCTTTAAGCGGCGTTTGTATTACTTACCCTGACCCTTGAAAGGGTCTTCATACTCCCGAACGCTGAGTCTATCCACCGCCTGATCACTTTTTTCTTGATCACGAATATATTTTTTGATGGTGGCTTCGTTCAAGCCCACCGTGCTCACGTAGTATCCGATTGACCAGAAATGTCGATTTCCAAATTTATATTTCAAATTTGCATGCTGGTCAAACATCATCAACGCACTTTTTCCCTTTAAATATCCCATAAAGCTCGACACACTGAGCTTGGGTGGGATACTTACCAGGAGATGAACATGATCTGGCATCATATGACCTTCCAAAATCTTGACCCCTTTATACTGGCATAAAAGTCGAATATCCTCCTGTAAGTCACGTCGATATTGATTATAAATCATCTTTCTCCTATACTTTGGAGTGAATACGATATGGTACTTGCATAACCACTTTGTGTGCGCAAGACTGTTGAGTTTATTCGCCATTTAAAAAGTCCCCTTTCGATTTAGCAATGTTGGCTTCGACACCTACATTCTAATTCTTATGGAGGGCTTTTTGGTACAACCGATCTATTATCCGCCCGCATAGCGGGTGGGTTTTTGTTTCGCACGCTTTAGCGTGCTCAACTGGGCCTAAAGGCACTACGAAAAAGCCCACAAACATTGTTTTACCAACGTTTGTGGACTAATTATCACCCGCACGGGGCTCGAACCCGTAACTCCGCCTTGAGAGGGCGACGTCTTAAACCAGTTTGACCAGCGGGCAATGTCATTTACTAGCAATATCTAATTTACGCTATTCGCCAAAAAAAGTCAATCCTTCTCTGCATGAAATTACATTAAAATGAGACTTCATGCAGTTGTTTAAATTTTAGGCTTGACTTAGTTATCATTAATTTAGTCAGTATCACCCGGTCAGTCCAGATGCCACTGGTTCGTTCCCAGTATACCCAATTACTTCACTCTGCCAGCAGCACAAACGGCCAACGTTAGACGGTCCTTTTTAAGCCAAGACAACACACTTGCATTATCGAACATTTGTTCGTATAATGCTATTTGAGGTGATGATCATGGAGCAACGCGCATTCAACGGAAAATTATTAGCAGAGCCGAAAGTACTCAAACTCAGTCCCCTGCTCATCTTCGCTAAAATTGCCGATGAGACTGGCGATATACACAATTGTCTAATTCATCAGCACGGTCTAAACTTTCCCTACCAGGCAACTGCCGGGGCGCACGTCGCACTATATGGTCACATGAACCAACGCAAACAATTTATCGTGACCCACTTTACTGTGGTGGCCAGTTCGACTTCGGTGGCCTCCTAACTTTACTTATGCAACCAAAAACACGTCTGAAGACTTGCCCCAAATGGACGAAGCTTCAGACGCATTTTCTTTGGACGAAACCGAGCTTGCTAAATCAATAGCTATTAAGAACATCGATTGGTTTTACTCAATTCCAATCACATCCCCGTTAGCCATTAATTCATCGTTTCATCCTTAGCATTGTATTGCCTCTCCCTGACGGCAGAAGAGGCAATAGTTAGTGAGTATCTTATTTTTTGGGACCGTAAAGGGTCTCGTAGTTGTACCCCTTAGGATTGGTTATTTTAGCCAAGTGCTTACTGGTGTAATAGTAAGGAGTATCCACGGGCAGTGACCGCAGATTTTTAGCATGAAGTACTTTAACCTTTTTACCATTCACGTTAGCAGTAACAACCTTGTAGCTAGTTTGCATGAACCTATGTGTCATAGCCGACTTAGAGTCTCTCCAGTAGCCTACCTCGGTTGACTTACCAACCTTGTTGGCAAATATCCAGCTGTCTTTCCCCGTTTGGAGTTTCTTAGCTGGATCGTATTGATGTAAGACATATTTATAGGTGCTGGCTTTAGTGTTTCCCCAGCCATTCCAGGTATCCTTAATTTTTTTTGAAGAAATGGTCAACTTACTATATCTGAATTTACCTTTATCATTTTTTTCGTAGTGATACCAGGTACGCCGTAAGGACTTGGGAAGAGTCTTCAAAGACTTCTTAGATTTAGCATCTGCCGTAACTCCTGGCGTCGCTACTACCACTGCGGCTCCCGTGGTTGTGGCAACCATCACTGCACTCACAATTTTCAATAATTTCATAATTTTTCCTCTTAACTATAGATATTCTTAAACTCAAAAACTATCAAGTTTTAACTCAAATCCTCTACCGCTGTGCTTAAAGCCTTGGAAAAGGTATCCATACTTGAAATAATAGCGTCAACGTTATCAGTGTATGGTTCTTGCTGGTCTAGTTTCTTAGCCATTGCATCCAAACTCGACCGTTGGGCTCCAGAAAATCGGTTTTTAAAGACGCCATAAACATTCAGTAGCGCGTCCTTATCTTTTCTGACAACGTTAACATCGCCGTCCTCACCATAATTGCCATCCCAGGTATATATAATTGAACTAGCCATTTCACTATAACTGCGTTCATAAGGGGTAGATTTATCACCACCGTTAACTGGCATCAAAGTATTTAAGTAGGCCGTATATGTTTCCTTTAACCGCTTCTGCTTGTTGAATGGTGCCTTACCAGTACGCAAATACTTCTTGTAGATCCAGCCAGACTTATTTTCAGACTTGATGTAGGCCAGTGTCCCCTTCTTACCATGATTCTTAATCACAGCCTTCTTGGTGGCGGTCCAGGTCGTGTAACGATACTTACTCATCTTGTACTTGCGATGAGTTAACTTGGCACTACTATAAATATTTCCAGTACTTCCATGATAGGTCTTGCTAGCAACATTTTTGCTTGAAAGCACCTTGACCTTACTCTTGGCGCTCGCTGGTGTCGTCAAACTTGGTGCCACCAACACAATACTCAGGACTGCTAACAGTCCCGTCTTCATAAACTTGTTCATGCTACACACACTTTTTAGAGAAATTCGTTCTCACTTTAATTTAGGATTACTTGTAGGCTCTGACCTTAAATTGCTTATTAGCGGATAAAACCACAAATGACTTGTGGCCCTTAATCTTTTCAGTATAACCTGCCCGTAATTTAAGCTTCTTGGCCTTGGTCTTCACCACCTGACTAAAGGTTAACTTCTTCGTTAACTTAGCCAATTTGGTAGTCTTACCCATCCTAATTTGAACGTTCTTTGCGGGTGTGAAAACACTGGTCGTAATGTTGGTGACCTTTAGCTTCCCAGTAACCTTCACTGATTTACCAGACTTGGTACGCTTGGCCTTCACGTTTGTGACCTGGTAGGCCCAGCGATTTTCCTTGGCGTTAACAGTTTTGTCGACGATAAGTCCCAGCCTAACCGCCTGTTCTGCGGTATATTCTTTACCGTTATACGTCACGGTCTGCTTACCACCATCGTCTTTAATCGTAACATCCACAGACTTGGCTTGGGCCGTGGTAGATGCGGTAATCAGACCGCCGCCTAAGCTCAACATGACCAGCAAACTAGTGAGTCCGCTTTTCATCAATCCCATATGTAGTTCCTCCTTCAACTGGCAACTGGTCGCCCTGATTGCCTTTATCCCTGTCGTAGTGTTAACTAACTAGACACTCGTAATCATACATGATGGGTATGTCACATTATGTCGTTTAACCTAGTATGTCGAATAAAAGTATAAATTTTTCAACTTTAGCTGACTATTTCAAAGACATCGACTTGGTATACCGACCGCCACTGGCAAATTACCAGTGACTAGTTAAAATCCATTGGACAAAAAAGCCGCCAGATCAACCTCTGTGAGGTCAACCTGACGACTAATATGAACCATATGATTGGGTATACTGGACTCGAACCAGTAAATTACGGATTCAGAGTCCGCCGCCTTACCAATTTGGCTAATACCCAATAAGCCTGTTTCCAATGTCGAAACAACTATTTAATAGTAACCTGTTCAGCGTTTGGTGTCAATAAATTTTCAGATTTTTTCGGCCAGATTGTATGAATTCACAGAAAATGTAATTTTATACAGGGTAAAGACGGTCCCCTTTTTTACGCAAAAAAAGAAACCACCAAATTGGTAGTTTCCTCTAACATGTATTTAACTTATCTTCGCCGGCGCCAAACACTCGCGACACCCGTAGCGATAATCACTAACACACCCAGCAGAGTGGCCAGTTCTCCGGCTTTCAGGCCAGGTGTTTGATACGTCAACCGAATGCGATGCTTACCAGCTGGCAGTTGTGCACCAACAAAGCCTACATTGACCTTCTTAGTCGCTTGCTGCTTCCCATCGACCGTCAAGTGCCACCCCTTAGAGTAAGGAATGGACGTGGTCAGGACACTAGTCTGAGCTGACTGAGAGGTCCCCGTAACACTATTCTGCTTCACGGAGAGTCCTTGTAAGCCCTGTTTCCTTAAGTTCTGCATCCGTTGGTCATACTGCTTACCGAATGGCACAGCGACCAATTTAACGGACTTAAACTTCAAGCTCTTCACACCCTTGAAGGCCAGCTGAATATTCCGGCGATCCTTGTGTGAATAACCCAAGTTCAGCACGACCCGTTGCTTGTTCTGATAGTCGGATAAATTACTCCGACCGAGTTGGCTAAACGTGTTGATATTTTCTGGCGTTGTCGCAGTCGCCGTGTAGGCACCGTCACTCTGTTGCCAGATGGCACTTCGCAGCTTATTGATCCGCGAAATACCGGTATATGCGTTATTTTTAAAGATACTATTGTTCCGATCACCATTGTACTTGTCGTCGACACTAAAGTTCTCCGCCTTAATACCATCAATTTCCAAGTACAGCTCTGTATTCCGCGTTCTCAGGGGATCGTTGACCTTTAAATTGTAAGTAATCGGATCATTTTGGTTGTCTGATGTCATTTCCTTTAAGCCATGTGCGTTGACTTGCTGTGTCCGTTTGAACGTTCGAGCGTTTTGTTCGGTCAGCTTCGTCACTCGCTGCACGTCATTATCAATGTTTACAGAACGGTCGCGGTTGTTTTTCCGTAACGATGGCTGGAATGGCTTCATCTCCAACTCAGCTTCGGTCTTGTTCCCGGACTTCCGGTAGTCAACCACTTTGCTGAGACTGTCCAAGACTGACCGATCATCGGCCAATGCTTGGTAACTAATTTGACGAGTCCGACTGTGATACGTTTTCGTTTTAACACGCTTTGCGCCACCATCAACCACTGCCCCCGTTGTCAAGGCCTGTTCACGGTCTGGCCCACTGAGCTGATTAAACTGACGCTGACTAAGCTGTTGCGTTTGCAGATAAGCCAGTGGCAAAGCGTTCTTTGATTTAAGCACCGTTGTCGGATAATTATTCCCCAAGTCATGCACCAATTGATCCTGGTAAGTCACGGCCTGCCCGTTCTTACGTTTGGCTGGCGTGTATCCATACGGAAAGGCCTGCATACCCAACTGATTTGTCCGGGCAAAAACATACTTAACACCTAATAAGTTGTTCATTGTCGTCCGGCTATCAGCCTGATTAATGGGTTTATTCATCTTAAATTGCGCGTTATCCATGGACTGACTAAAGTCCCCCACGGAGCCGTTCTCAATCGAGAAGTAAGTCATAATATCGTGCGTACCTAGGTTAATGCCCATGTTTGTTTTAGCTTCATTGGCATAGTAATAAAACTTACTCGTGGCGGATCGGTGAAAGCCCTTCTGTTTGTTCGTGTATTTTTCAGCACCATCGTAATAGTTCTTTTGATACTTCGTCGCGATGCCTTGTGGAACCAACTGAGCACTAGCACCACCAGAGTTAGGACTGAAATAGCCGTAGCCATTAGCAATGATGTTCAAACTCAAGAGCCCCAACAAGGTCCAGATCGTTCGTGACTGAGACCATTGGAAGAAGTGACTACTCAAAATGGCGCCCAGTGTCAACAGCAGCAGGCCATACATTACAAAATCGTGTGGATGGTTACTGTAGATAAATCCGTTAGCGGCCCAAACAATGGCCAACAACCCCAATGTACTGACAATCATCACTGAGAAATCGTTGCGTGTCAGATTTTTCAGCTCGTCCATGAAGGTCATGACGGCAATACTAAATGCTAAACAGCCCAGTAATAACCACCGCTGTGAGGGAGTCGTCATCCCATTCATCACGGCCGCAATTGCCGGTACCAGTGAACCAACCACTAGCAATAAGAGACTAATATTGAGCCACAAATAACGTTTAAAATGCCGCAGCACAAAGACCAAACTTAAGAAGGTCAGACCGGCCAAGCCCAAGTTCACCCAGAAACGCATGGGATTCCCCGTCGTCACCAACATATTGGGTAAGCGTAAGTAATAGTTAAATGGGTATAGCAAATAACCGTTGGCAAAAGAAGACGTTGCCCGCGTTGAGCTGGTCACCCCTAGGAGCGATGGCAATAACAGTGTCCCAGATAGTAGGAACCCCGTTGCCCCAGCACCAACCAAACGACCAATTAATGGCCAAACTTTAAAATGAGTCGTTTCACGTAGCTTAAAGTAACGTAGCACTGCGTACACAAAACTACCGATGGCCAATATGTAGGCAAAATAAAAGTTACTGATTAACGCAAGTCCCGTGAAAAAGGCCAGCGGTAACCACGATTTCTGACGATAGACGTGATCAATTCCGTAAGCCAAAAGTGGGAACAGAATCATTGGTAGCAGGAAGAATGGGTGCCGAATACTAACGTACAAAGAATACCCCGTAAACGTATACGTTAACGTTCCCAGCAACCGACTACTAGGCTTGAATGACCGTTGGCGAGCAAACAACATAAATGCCAGCCCACTCACGTACAACCGCAATAAAATCAATAAGTTGTAGCCCAATTCAATACTGTGTTTGGGAAATAAACCGATTAAATAACTAAATGGGTCACCTAACACATAGTACGAAAAAGTGGTCAACTTGTCGGCCCCTAACCCTAAGTCCCAAGACCAGCCAGTCAGACTGCCTTGATGGAGCCACGTATAAAACTTTTCTAAAATTGGATAGTGTTGGGCAAGCCCATCACCTTCCCAAATAAAGGACTTTCCTGTCAGCAGAAAAATGCCGTACAGGAAAATCGCCAACACCACAAAAATAACGGTGTAGTCCAAATAGCTCCGCTTTGACGCCTTCACGTTAAAATCTCCCCTTATTTCAAATCTAAAGTTGGACAGGTCAGCCCCTACCCCGGAGCCTAACCTATTCAACTATAGTCTGTCTATCCATATGTCACAAGGATTCTGGCCAATTAGCACCAAAACTTTAATCCTCGTTACATCACTGTTACCAAAAAATAATATTAGAAATTTATTTTAACATAATTAACCCGTAACAGTTGAAACTTTTCAACCGGTTGTCCTCTAAATTTTAAGGATCAAAAAAGGGCCGAAACAAGTACGTTTTGAGCCCCCCTAAATATATCTATTCTAATTAAAGGCGTGCGTTTAATTCTTTACCTAACTTTTCAAAGCCTGGCTTACCCAGCAAAGCGAACATATTCGTCTTGTAAGCCTCTACACCTGGTTGGTTGAATGGGTTGATACCGTTCAAGTAACCAGAGATACCAACAGCCACTTCGAAGAAGTAAATCAGGTAACCCAATGTATATGGCGTTTGGTCTGGAATGTGAACGCCCATGTTTGGTACACCACCATCGGTATGTGCCAGGACGACCCCTTCGTAAGCCTTCTTGTTCACAAAGCTCATTGGCTTCCCTTGCAAGTACTTCAAACCATCCAAATCATCGTCGGCACTAGGCACATCGACATCATTCTGTGGTTGATCCACGGTAATCACCGTTTCCATCAAGTTCCGGCGACCTTCCTGGATGTATTGACCCAAGGAGTGTAAGTCGGTACTGAAGTTTGCGGATGATGGGTAGATACCCTTTTGATCTTTTCCTTCGGATTCACCCATCAATTGCTTCCACCATTCTGCGAAGTACTGCAGACGTGGTTCGTAGTTTTCAAGCAATTCAGTGGTGTACCCCTTCCGGTACAAGATATTCCGTAAGGCAGCGTATTGGTAGGCTTCATTCTTAGTCAAATCAGGGTTAGTGTATGCATCTTGGGCATCAGCAGCCCCCTTCATCAAATCATCAATGTTGGCACCAGAAGCAGCGATTGGCAACAAACCAACAGCGGTCAGGACGGAGTAACGACCACCAACGCCATCAGGAATAACAAAGGTTTCATAACCAGCAGCGTCGGCTTCAGTCTTCAAAGCCCCACGTTTCTTGTCAGTCGTAGCGTAGATACGAGACTTGGCCCCATCTTCGCCATACTTTTTAATTAATTTATCCTTGAAGATTCGGAACGCAATTGAAGGCTCCGTTGTCGTCCCAGACTTCGAGATCACGTTAACGGAAAAGTCGCGGTCACCAATCAGGTTAATCAAGTCGTGAACGTAGTCAGGACTGATGGAGTTCCCAGCGAAGAACACTTGTGGTCCTTGACGCTTCTCAGCAGGTAAGTAGTTAAAGAATGTGTCGTGTAAGAAATCGACAGCCATCTTGGCCCCTAAGTAGGACCCCCCAATACCAATAACTACTAGGACTTCAGAATCAGATTGAATTTTCTTTGCAGCCGCTTTAATACGGGCAAATTCCTCTTTATCGTATTCTTTTGGCAATGCCAACCAATCACGGAAATCACTCCCCGCACCGGTTCCCTGACGTAACTCAGCGTCAGCAGCGTTGACCAGCGCCTGCATTTCCCCCAGTTCATTGTCATGAATAAACGGATCAAGTTTGGAACGATCAAAGGCGATATGTGCCATATTCAGATAACCTCACTTTTATTGATTTGACTGCTTCATTATACCGCAAACTTAGTCGCTCGTAAATGGTCTAGTCCAAAATTGGCTGAAAGTTTTTTAGGCGCTTTCAATCCACTTATAACGCGATCGAGCTGTCGCCACCAGCAAACAATCGACTGTCTCAATTCACTTTTACTAAATTTTTACGGATAAAAAAAGAACCTGGACATTTACCCAGGTTCACCTTCAATTAATCAAATTAGTGTTTCATCAAACCCAGTGTCACCCCACCAACGACCACTAACAATGAGCCGATGGTGATGTAGACCATTTCGCGACCAGTCTTCTTTTCACCCAATAACCAAATGCTCCCAAATGTAGAGATAACGATCCCACATTGTGCTAAGGAGTAGCTAATGGCTAAGCCAACCGTTGGAATGGACATGAACATGAAGAAGTTCCCAATGCCCCAAACCAATCCAGTCATGATGTTCTTGGCAGTGGCCTTATGCCAAACCTTCTGTCGGGAAAACATCACAAAAATCAAGGCTCCCAGAATCATCCCTAAGGATTGTGGAAAGAGAATGGTCTTAGAATCCAGACCCGAAGCAGTCACGATAACCGTGTAAAGCACGTACCCAATTGTTGAAATCGCAATGGCAATGGTCCCCTTACCAGCTTCAACTGGTTGACTAGCACCAGCCGTGGCACGCTTATCACGCAGCGACGTCATCGCTGCCCCAACAATCAAGACAATCACGGCAATGGTTCCCATGGTGACCATCTTAGTGGTCTTCCATTCATGGAACAATAGAACCCCGGCCAATGCGGTCCCAACTAACTGGAGACCAGTTGAAATTGGCACGGTCCGTGAAATACCGATAAACTTCATAGACTGAAATTGTTCAAACTGACCAACTGACCAGCAGAGTCCTGACGCAACCCCTACCAGCATGGACATTCCCGTAATTGGACTGTGGAAATAAATCAATGAAAACAGTCCAAACAATACGGCCCCAGCGGTCATTCCCAATGTTTGTTGGTAGGAAGTCCCACCCAAACGTCCACTAATTAAACCAATACTCCCCCAACAAACTGTGGGGATTAAAGCTAATAATATACCCATTTTGCAAGCCTCAACTCTCTCGTTTCATTCTGTAGACTATTCTCTGTAAGCGCTTTTTGATTTGCAATAGCTAGTTTAATGGTTTCAGTTTTAAAAGTAAACAAATTTTATTTAAAAAAAGGCCGAACGACAAGTGGTCTATCTTACCATTCGGTCTTCGTGTTGATAGTTTTCATGAATTTTCATTAATCAACTAACAACAATAAACCCTTAATTGATTCGCTATGTCGGTCCGAAACGTTGGTCAAAAAGTCGTTTGGTGAAGTGAATTCTTTGGAAACACTTACATGACCGGTATAATTTTGAATTGCATCGTTAATCGTTAACTTCAGTCGTTTCATAGAATACGTTGGTGCGGTCGTCGTGACCAGGACGTTCGACCCACTCTGCGCAAGCTGCAACGCCTGTTCTACTAGCGGCTGAAGATCTTGTTCCAAAGTGAACGCCCGCTTCTTGCCCCGAATAAAGGCCGGTGGATTGATCACAATCGTATCGAAGGTCAACTCATGCTTAATCGCATAGTCGAGGTAATTTTCAACGTCCATCGTCCGCATTTCAACAGCTGCTTGGTCCAAGTTATTAGCTGCCAACTGTGCTTGGACGGTCGTCGTTGCCCGGTTAGTTGGATCAACGGTCACAGCCTCAACGGCGCCACCTAACATTGCGGCTGAAACGGCACCCGTTTCTGCACTAAAGAGGTTCAGAATTCGTTTCTGTTGGCTCGTTTGCTTAAGCCAGTCACGAATATCACGGAACTCCAGGGCCAGCTGTTGTCGCGTTGACTTCAAGTCAACTGGGAAGGACATGTCATTTTCCATCACATTCATTGGTTGATCAACTGGCTTACCACTGATAATCTGTGTCTTATCTTGGCCAGGCGCAGCAGCTAAAACCACGTGTTCCTTGCCCATTACACGTTCAAATCCGGCGTAGATCAGCCGTGATTGTTGTTTCAACGCATTGTTTTGCCAACGAAAGACATACTGTCCGTTGTAGACATCGATGACTAACCCACCTAGGTTGTCACCCGTACCGTTGAAAAAGCGGTACGCTGCGGTGTCCGCAAAAGCAGACCGCTTGGCAGCGGCCGCTCTAAACTTACTAGCAAAGAAGCGTTCGTCGATTGGTTCATTTTCCCGTAAGCTCAGGACGTACCCGATGCCACGGTGTTGTTTAGCAAAATAAGCCATCGCAACGAAATGTTCGTGGTTTTCCAATTGGACCCACGCACCATCCTCAAAGTCGCGACGATTTTCTAAGTCAGTAATAGATACGATAGGATAGCCGTCCTCAAACTTACGGACGGACTTCCCGGTAATTTGTACTCGTTTCAAAAGTTTCCTCCTTAATGGTCTCCTCATTGTAACATGGCTAGTCGTGAAACACAGCCGTTAGTTTTCAGCGACAAGTCGTGGGCCTCACCTGCGCAGCTTTAGCTTTCATCCGTTCGTACGCGTTCTGAGTTTGTCTGATGTTGATCGGGAAAGATTACTGTGAACGTGGTCCCAATATTTTCTTTACTCGTCACACTGATTTTTCCGTGATGCAGTTGAACCAGCTGGTGGACGATTGACAAGCCCAAACCAGACTCGCCATACTTGGTATTTTTTCGGGATGGATCTGCCTTATAGTAGCGTTCCCAGATATTCTGCAATTGTTCTTCAGACATCCCCATCCCATCATCGGCTACCTTCACAATGGTCTCTTCATATCCCCGCTGAGCAGAAATGGTAACGTGCCCATGCTGGGTAAATTGAATGGCATTTTGGGTGATGTTAAACATAATTTGCACAAACCGGTCATAATCGGCGTAAACTTCAATTTCCTTGGGTGCCTGTAACTCCAGGTAATCCCCGCTATCTTCAGCCTTTTGCTTCAGTTGTTCTACGATATTATGCAAAGCATCCACCGCATTGAACTCATGCAGATTTAACGTAATCTGGTTAGAACGAATTTTCTCGTAATCCAAGTTCTCATTGACGAGTCGAATCAGACGGCTAGTCTCGCTTCGCATCAATGCAATGCTTTCTTCCTTACTCTCTTCCGGAATCGCATCGTATGCCATTCCCTCAAGCAAACCATTGATGGTGGTCAACGGTGTCCGCATTTCATGAGAAGCGTTGGCCATGAACTCACGTCGGCGCTCTTCTTGTCGTTGGATTTCCTCTTGAGAATCCTTCAGCGAATGGGCCATCCCGTTAAAATCATTGATCAAGTCATCAATTTCATCTCGATTACGACTAGCCATTTGAACATCATAGTTCCCCTTGGCAACCTGATTGGTCGCTTTCCGCAACCGATTGATCCGGGAGGTGTAGTACCGTGCCAAAATGTAACTGGCCACGATGGCCACCAAACAAGAAACCAACAAGGAACGAATCAAATTTCGATTAATCTGATTCACGTTGGTATTGATGTCGGAGACGAACGCTCCCATGACTACTACGGCTACCAACTTGTGATTGTAGAAATAGGGCTTCATGACCTCCGTCATGGCCGGACTGACCCGCCCATTCTTATTGCGGACCTGGCGATCAACCACTTTGTGGATAATCTGATTATTTTTGAGTTTCTTCCAATCAGACTTATTGATGGGTTGTTGATAAACGTTGGCCGGAAAAACAATTTTGTTCGTGGCGCTGTAGATAGTCGTACTAATGGCCTGGTTTTGCAGGAGTTGCTCGCTATTTTCTAACGCTGTTGTATCAAAGTTGACCGTCCGAGGATCCTGTGAACTAATCCGCAACGACTGTTCAATCAAGCTGTTCGAATACTTTTCCAGTGAATTCCACGTGTTACTGTACACCATGTGCCGCGTCATCTGGGAATATGAAACCCCCATTAGGACTAGGATAATGGTGATGGCTGCAAAGAATCCTAACATTTGTTGGTACATTAACTTCATTGCTGATCTGCTCCACTATCATCAAATTTGTAACCGACACCCCAAACGGTTTGAATAACTTGGGGGCCAACCTTTTCAATCTTTTGTCGTAATTTCTTAATGTGGGCATCAACTGTCCGCTCGTCACCATAGTACTCGTAGTCCCAAACTAGCTGGAGCAACTGCTCTCGAGAAAAAACCTGACGCGGCTTTTGGGCCAACGTCTTGAGCAAATCAAACTCCTTGGGCGTCAGCTCCTGAATCTGACGGCCGTTCAGGTACGCTTCACGCGTCTTTGTATTGAGCTTAAAGTTCTCGGTGACGACATCAAAGGCTTCCGTATCGTTCAACGGTGCCCTGGCTGCTGTCTTTGTTGTAGGGCCCAACTCGGCACGCCGGTGAAGGGCCTTAATTCTGGCAATCAGGGTAATCGGGCTAAATGGCTTAGTGACATAGTCATCAGCCCCCATCTCCAACCCCAACACTTGATCACTTTCGGAATCCCGGGCAGTGAGCATGATGATTGGTACCGTCGGCGATAGCTTACGAATCTCTGTGCTGACCTGCATTCCGTCCATACCGGGCAAGTTCAGGTCCAGGGTGACCATGTCCCAATCATTAGGAGCGGCCGCGAACATTTCAACAGCTTCATTGCCATCATAGGCAAATTGCACGTCCCACTGCTCCTTCTTAAAAAACATCGACATCATTTGTGATACTGAGTGGTTGTCTTCAATCATTAATAACTTCATTGCATCCTCCAAAGATTCTCGTGTCATGTCATCGGAGCCGGCAAAAGTTCGTGAACATGGGTACTCTGAAACTAACAGGTTCATCAGAAGTCGCCATGATGGAACCATGAAGTTTCTGTAACTTTTGACCGGTTACTTGGTTTAATGGCTATGAGGCTTTCTCAACTACCTATTATACTATACTGCTCAAGGCATTAATGCCTTAATTTAAGCC
Organism: Levilactobacillus yonginensis; assembly: GCF_964065165.1. Lineage (NCBI taxonomy): Bacteria > Bacillati > Bacillota > Bacilli > Lactobacillales > Lactobacillaceae > Levilactobacillus > Levilactobacillus yonginensis. Next base: position 901,873 of record NZ_OZ061549.1, read on the forward strand.
CAAATAGGCGAAATTCTTTGCAGGTCGTCATAGGTATGGTAAACTTAGTTAGTATCGTCATGGGGCCGTTCTGGATTCGACTGGTATAGGTTGAACCTTGACTGCGCGTCGTAGCGGCATCTACGTTAAAAGGTCCAGTTTATTATAACTGCAAAAAATAATAACAATTCTTACGCTTTAGCTGCTTAATAGGCGCTTAACGTAGATCCTCCTAGGCTTGCCCGCGGTCTAGATCTGGGTCCTAAATTTAACGGGCTTACGCTAACGGCTCCCACCTGAAGTACGTTAGAAGAGATGAATCAGGTTAGCTGAGTATGTGGGCCCTGACAGGCGGCAAGTTATTCAGTGAAACGATAAGTAGTCTGCCTATGCGTGTAGACGTTAAGGTGGCAATATGCTAGGACGCGGGTTCGATCCCCGCCGGCTCCATCTAAACGCCAGAAATGACTTAACCTATGACGAGAAAAGCCACGTTCCCTCGGGAGCGTGGCTTTTTTGTGTTTTTTTGGTCGAACGAGCCCTGACTTAATGCGGTTTGTTCAGCCAAAAGTAGCTGATTAACATCTAAACTAAAAATCTTTTCTTCCATTAGACATGTGATTTGCTGAACGATGAATCGTTGTTAGTCATTAGTCCACGCCTTGATGGTCATTTACAACTCCCTAGCCTTCACCAAATGCCCGAATGAATCTGGCGGTGTATTCCCCCGCCTGTAAATAATCAGCCACTCGGATGTTTTCATTTGGCGCGTGGGCCCCAGAGCCGGACCAGGTAGATCCAAACGCCACGATTGGTGTTTTAATCACCTCATCAAATGGTGCTTGCGGTCCAGTTCCGGCAGAGTTTGGAACTAATTTCACAGAATTACCATAAACTTCATGAGCAGTTGCCACCGCCGTCTGAACCAGGTCATCCGTTAAGTCAGAGCGAAATGGTTTCTCACCCAATAAGTAGTTAACCTTGACATCGGAAAAACCGTTGGCCGTTAATTGCTGTTGAATCAATTCTGCTAGCTTATGTGGATCCTGATTTGGTACTAGTCGACAGTCTAGCTTGGCCTTCGCAAACTTAGGCAAAACGGTCTTTACCCCATCGCCCTCGTAGCCGCTGGTCAACCCATTAATGGTCATGGTCGTTGCATTGATCAGTGCCGTGGTTGGTTCATCGGTCACTAATGGTGCTGTCAGCCCGAACGTCTTCCGCGTTTGCTCTTCGTTAAAGTTCATCTCATCTACAGCAGTCTGCTCAACCGGTGTCAGTGACCGAACATCATCGTAGAAACCATCTACTAACACTTCATTCTTCGGACCACGTAAGGAAGCTAACGCTCGGGTCAGCCGCCAAGCAGCGTTGTCAGCGTAGGCCGCCAGTGAAGAATGTAAATCCACCGCAGCCGTCTGAACGGTAAGTTCAAAACTCATGATGCCCTTCACGCCACAGGTGATGGCAAAATTCTCGTCGGCATCCTTACCACCAGTTTCCCAGACGAGGCCATCAGCAGCCAAGTCAGTAGCGTGTTTGACGGTCATCTGGGGAATATGGCGACTACCGATCTCTTCTTCCCCCTCAACGACAAACTTGAGGTTGCATGGTAACCCACCGCTGCGTTGCAAAGCTTTCACGGCAGACAAGCGTAGCATGAGTTCGCCTTTATCATCTGAGACGCCGCGGGCAATGTATTTACCACCCACTTCGGTTAATTTAAACGGTTCAGTTTGCCACTCATCTAACGGTTCCGGCGGCTGAACGTCATAATGGTTATAGAAGAGTAACGTCTTATCAGCGTTCCCCTGTGGCCCTGCTGGTAGCGTAGCAAAAACAAACGGATTACTGCCAGGTACGTCCCGCCACACCGTGACTCCGGCACCCAACTCCTGAAACGCTGACTCTAGAAAGGCAACTGTCTCCTCAATACCTTTATTTTGTGCGGATACCGTTTCGATCTTTAGATAGTCCGCTAAACGTTGATGATCCTCTTCTAAAGCCGCTGTCACGGCCGCTTTCAATTTGTCCGTACTTTCTGACATACGCCACACTCCTTTTTACGTCAAAAGCACCCTCAGTCAAATTTTCCGACCGAAGGCGCCATTTAGGTTACCCACCGTTTATCCAGGAAATATCCTGACATAAACCTATTCTTGAAAACTAACTTGTCATTCACATTAATCTTTGATGAGTAAAAAGTCAAGAAATTCTCATTGAATACTCATTTTACTGGTTTACGGGTCTGATAGATGCCAACTGAACTGTTGGCGATCCAAGTCGCTTTTAGCAACGGCTTAAAAGCTTCGCTATTTCCCGTAACGATGAGGCCAGCAAACTTGGCCGTCCGTAATTTAGGATGTTGTTTAGCGTACTGACCAGCAAACTTGAAAATATTAACGTCATCATAGCTCAAACCCAGGTCATGCTGATGGGCATAAACTAAGCCTTGATGAAAACCCCGATAATCATCCTCATTCAGTGTCCCGGCTGCGTTTTGAACATTCAAGCCAAACAAATTATTATCCATAAAGGTTGGGTCGGCCTTCTTCTCCACCCCAATCCAATACCAGGCGGGGTGGACGCCTTTTGGCAGCCGTTGTTGAATGGCAGCGTAACTCAGTGGTTCCTTGAAGGTAACCCCCATTTCAACCACAGCATGTCGCTGATTCGCAATTTTTTGTAGGTCGTGAGCTGGCTTTTCCGCCGCTTTTTTTAAACGTGGATTGTAAAACACGGGTACTTTTTGCTGGGTCTCCTGATCATAGACGGCACCACTAGTGCCATTGGACTCAACAGCGTTGATATTCCCCGAGATATGTGAACCGTACAACCAGGAATACGTTGCCGTAAGCGATGACCAGGGAACGTGAACGCCTTCGACATCCTTGAATCGTCGGTTAAAAACCTGTCCCCCAAGCAGGGAAGTATCCTTCAACCGCAACTCACTAGTTTGGATATTAGGCGCCATAATTTGTGAAACCATTTCTAGGTAGTTCATCTGTTCATTAGACTCATTGGCTGCCTTCATTTGCGTTAATTTATAACTACCGAGGGCCACCAACATCAGCACAACTAGGACAATCATAACCGTACCGATCCATCGAAAGATTTTTACCCGTAGTGCCAATCGCCGAAACTTTTTTCCTTCGTTCAATCCCCGTCACTCCTCATTACTTTTTCTAGTTTGCGATGAACACGATGTAACCGCATCTTAACCGTCCCTGGTCGCACACCCAACCGCGCGGCCACTTCCGCTACGGATAAAGCCTCTTCATAGCGGAGCAACAATAAGGAAATCTCCCGCGAGGACAGTCGTGTCAAAGCTAATGCCAAACCAGTCTCAATCGGTATATTACCAACAGTTTCCAGCATTGGTCGTAAGTAATTTTGAACAATATCGGCGTAACGCTGGCGCCGACGATACCCGTCCAGATACGTTGACCAGGCCACCCGATACATATACGGTCGTAATTTATCGGGTGGTAAAATTAACTGCATTTCCAATAATTTAACAAATACATCCTGCACCACGTCAGCCGCAATCTCTCGATCAGCGCCCCGGTTGATCAGGTAACCCCGAATTTCAACTGCTAGTTCACCGACCAGCTGTTCATAAGCCTGTAAGCGCATGTCTGCCCCCTTTCACTAGTGATAACGAACGAGTTGGCAAAAGGTCACACCTATTTTCAAAAAAACAAGTAATCGCAGTATACCTGAAAATAACGGCAAAAAAATAGTGACCCGCAATCAGGTCACTATCCGTTGTAAATCCAATTAAATTTGACTCTCCTACTTAAAATTAGCCTCACCCAGCCACCTGCGGTACTCAGATATTCCGCCCGCTGTGGGGAACGCCTACGGCCTGAGAAGCGGTCCTTCGGCTCGGTTTGAAGCCTGGAAAACCACCAGTCTCCAAATACGTCCCACGCTGTAAGCCGAAAATCGGCTAACACCGTCGACACAGCAGGCTCCACCTCTGACCACCTTAGGTTAAACGGGTTCTTGAAAACTAAGCTAGCTTAAATGCCTGAATGACAGCACTTACGCAATATTATTGGCGCGCCACTGGGTAGCCGGGAGTGAACCAAATTTGGACTCAGCCGTGGGATTTTCAAGTGATTTTCTTGAAAATGGCGACTTGAAGACGTACTTTGCGGCTTCAAGCGAGGGACAAGACCGTCCTTTGGCTTGTCCCGTCCTTCCCACCACGTTCCAGTCCAAATTTGGCGAACGGTAAGGCACAAGAACCCACTAGATTGCCTAAACGATCAGCTTCTAGTTCGATCGTTATTCGTCATTGCTAAGGGATCGACCCATTCGTCAAACTGAGTCGCAGTCACTTTCCCAGACTGGATAGCAGCAGCTCGTAACGTGGACCCCTCTCGTTCGGCCTGCTGAGCAATTTCAGCGCTAGCGTGATACCCAATATGGGGGGACAGCGCTGTCACCGTCATCAAGGACTGATCAACCAGTTCCGTCATCCGATCCGCATTGACAGTGAGTCCATGAATCAATTTGGTGGTAAAGCTGGCAATTGTTCCATTCAACAGGTCCGTCGACTCCAAGAAAGTGGCAATAATTACCGGTTTATAAACGTTCAGTTCAAAGTTTCCTTGGGAAGCCGCCATGGAAATCGTTACATCGTTGCCCATCACCCGGGTCGCCGCCATGGTCAGTGCTTCTGCTTGAGTGGGATTGACCTTGCCAGGCATGATTGAAGATCCCGGCTCGTTGGCGGGAATGTTTAATTCATTGTAGCCAGCCCGCGGGCCACTGGCCAAGAACCGAATGTCGTTGGCAATTTTCAATAGGTCTCCGGCTAGCGTTCGAATAGCCCCGTGAACGACGGTTAAGCCGGAATGAGCGGCTAATCCAAAAAATTTATTGGTATCCGCAGTAAACGTCTGCTGATAGGCTTGGCTCAGCTCGGCGGCTACTGCGGCGGCAAATCCGGGAGCCGCATTTAATCCCGTCCCAACAGCCGTCCCACCGATTGGTAATTCCCCCAGCGTCGGTGCTAACGAGGTTAGGTAATCACGATCATGTTGCAAAGTGCTGACCCACCCACTGATTTCCTGACCAAAGGTTAACGGCGTGGCATCCTGCAAATGTGTCCGCCCAATCTTGACTACTTGCCAATATTCCTGTTGCTTCGTCTGTAATTCCGTTATCAACGTATCCAACTGTGTAACTAGTTTAGTAACGGCCACGGTTGACGTCACGGCCATCGCGGTTGGAAAAGTATCATTAGAGCTCTGACCGCGATTCACATCATCATTGGGTAAAACCCCACTCGTCGGATCATACGTCATGGTTTGATGGGCAATCACTTCATTGACGTTCATATTCGTCTGCGTGCCGGACCCCGTCTGATAGACCCGCAGTGGAAAGTCCTGCTGCAGTTGACTATCAGACAAATTTAACAGGTCCTCCGTGGCCCGAATAATCAGTTGGGCCTTGGCCGTTTGAATCTCTCCCAAGTCCCGGTTGGCAATAGCCGCTGCCCGCTTAAGCTGTAACAACGCCCGAATCAGGACCATTGGCATCAACGGTCCTGTCGTAAAGTTGTGACGACTACGCTCCGTCTGAGGACCCCACAGAGCCTTGGCTGGGACCTTAACTGTTCCCAAAGTATCCGCTTCTTCACGATAATCCATCTTTCCTCTTCCTCTCTAGAACCTGATTACGTTCAATATACCGGGTGGTCCCGGCAACGTCAATCAATCCACCAAAAAAGCCGACCCCGCAGGATCGACCACTTGGCTTCTATTGTTTGCTGGTTAATCTGCTGAATTAGCCTTCAGCGGAGGCTTTCATTTGAACATCGTCGTTCTTAGCCAGTTGTTGTTCCGCTTGTTTACGTGCCGCAACGGCATCGTAGAAATCGGTAAAGGTCTGGTTTAAGATGTAACGCCCGTGGTAAAATAAACGCGCGGCCCATTTACCAGAACGCTTATCAAAACTCACACCAATGACACCAGAAATATTTCGGGAACTAATCTTAGTCAAAGCAGCAACGTTGGAGCCATTCACCAATGGGAGGTTCATGGCATTGCCGATTTGCTTACGAGTCCGGGGATCCTTGGTTAACCGTTCCTTACTAATATCGCGACGATAACAACCGCAGCTAACGGTGATACCATGGCGTAAGCGGTAGCTGTCCACCGCCACTAAGTTACCGCAAGAACACTTACACAACCAGGTTGCGTTGCCGTTCTTAGCGGTACCGTCACGACGAATAACCGTTAGTCTGCCGAATTGTTCGCCTGTTAAGTCTAGGAGTCTCATGGGTAATTCCTCCATTCAAAATTTCAAAAAGTCTGTTGTTGTGCCGTTCTCCCCGTGAATGAACCGAGTTCCCCTGAGAAAAACATCCTCACTTAGTTATTCTACACGCCAAACTAAAAGTTAGCTTAAAGTTTTAAACATTTCGTCATTCAAAGAGTAATGACCCACACCGTTGAGTTATACTATAACTAATCGCTAGAAAGAAGGCAATAATTATGATTTTAATCAGTACAATCTTAATTAATTTAATCGGTCTCGAGCACATATTCATCATGTGCCTAGAGATTTGGGGAAAACCCGAAACTCAGGCCAAGGTATTTGGCATGCCCCTCAGCTTCGTTAAACAGGCCCCTGCAAAGGCCGCTTTAGGTAATATGGGAATTTACAACGGGATGCTGGGTTTCTTGATTTTAGCCAGTCAACGTGTCTTGACCACCGAACCCCGCTTGATCATTAGCTCACTTTTAATGATTTTTGTCGTCATCGTGGCCCTCTTTGGTGCCTTCACCGTTAAAAAGGAGATATTTTGGCTACAAGGAATGCCGGCATTACTGACGTTTCTCGTTTTACTAACTTTAATCTTTTAAAAGAATCTTGTGTTTTACGGTTTACAGGTCTTGCTCACCACGTTATAATGTAGGTACATATTCAGGTGAGAGCCTGCCATGGAACTTCAATCGTTGGAGGAGTTAATTGACATTTTGCCATTATTAACACCATTGAAGCCGTACACATACTTCTATTCTGCTGGTTGCGTCTATTCGTAACTAGCTTTTTTTTAAACCAAGAATCCCATCACCTGCCGCATGCCGGGTGATGGGATTGTTTAAGTTATTTATGCTTGGATTCCCCAAAAATGAGAATCACGTCTCTACATTTGACTGGCAACCAACCACAGATGAATCATGTGATAAATAACCAGCGCCATTGTTCCGACAAATAAACATCCGCCAAAATAATATAGATAGTACATCACTGGATGTTTCATCCTATTGCCCCCTCATCGACCTTGGTTGCCCCAAGCCTACCATGAGCGCGTTCTGTGACTGTACTCTGAACCTCAGTATCTGTACTGGACTAACTAACCGATGAAACTTCACGACGTTGAGCAGCAGCGATAATGGCCTCCTGTTCGGCAATTGTTGCCGTAAACCGGGTCATCATCTCACGTTCGACTACCTGGGCACCGTGTTGCTGTGCTCGCCAACTGATCATCTGAAACTTCTTACGTTCGTTTGACAACTCTTCCGTTAACATTTGGCTTCCCCCAAACTCTAATCGCCAGTGTTCTCTTACTTGTCCCCTATATTATAACAAAATATTTTAGCCGGTCTACCCTAAATGAATAAAAAATACAAAAAATTTACATAAACCCATTTACTTGCATCGCCTGCCACGACGCTATTATCAATAGCTTGTAAATCCATTTACGGGTGATTTGTTGACAGTTCATTATATAATTGGTATAGGTAACTAGTGCAACCGGTTGGTCCCTAGCCATTCCTTAACTTTGCGCAACAGTTTAATCAGTCAACAGTCAGTGGTTTAGCTCCATAGAAAGCCCTTACATTTATACAGCGAATTCGTTGTCTTTTGTTCAAAAGCAGCGTAATCTAAAGGTAAATACCAGAAAGGAAGTTGATCTATTTGGCCATTGACCGTAAAAAGTTTCCACCGCTATATCGAACCGTTGCTGTCAATGATGACGGCCTCGAAAGTCACTCCTTCATTCCAGGTGGACTGGACGTGCTGACCAGTACCCCGCTCAATGACCAACCAGGAGCAAATCCTGAACAATTCATTGGTTTGGCGCTTAGCACCTGCCTAAATGCCACGCTGGAAGCAATTGAAAAACGCCGCGACTTGCCCCACACTTCCCAAGTCCACACAATTGTTGAAATGGCTCGAGATCAGCGCGGTTTTCAATTTTACGTAACCGCTCAGATTCGCTTACCCGGTGTTGACCAGGAAACCGCTGAAGCAATGGTTGATTTGGCTGAGCGGCGATGTCCAGTTGCCAAACTCTTGGGGGGTAGCGAAAACGTTCACGTTGAACTCGTTAAGGAGTTCTCACCGGTTCCTGCAGTGACTGAATAATTAGTCCGAAAAAAATGGGCCACACTCCCTAACTCAGTTAGGATCGTGTGGTCCATTTTTTTGTTAGCGTCGGCTGAAACGTTCTCTTAGTCGTTCCCACCACGAGCGTTGTGTAGATTCTCCATACACAAAGGGCCGTGGACGCCGTGACGCCCGCTTGTCATCGTGGCCATCATCCATGAAGACAATCTTGCGCCAGCGCTTTGCTTCCTCATTACTCATGCGCTTTTTGCTCATTGACTCCAATCTCCTTCTTACCACCACGCTTAGCCCGTGGCACTTACTCTCTTAAACCGTTCACTACTTTTTCATCCGTGTCACTTGACTAAAGTCTTGAATAAACTGCAAGATTTGCCGAGCGCGGTCGTTGCCATACACGTCGACCCATCCCTGAAAGCGTTTATTAATTCGCTGCCGGATAACCCGTTCAGCCTTGGCTCCCTCGGGCGTCGTTAACAAATACAGCCGCCGCCGGTCATTTTCATCCGGTCGCTGCTGTAAATATCCCTGTTTTAACAATACCTTGATCTGCCGTGAGATGGCACTACGGGTCACCTGCCGTTTGCTGGCAATATCCATCAGTGTCACGTGCTCATTACGGGTAACATCCCGCAGAATCAGGTATTGCTCAAACGACAAGTGAAACTCTTTAGCCGGCTCTGAAACAAACTCGTCTAAATACTTGAGTGAATTCATGTAGACGTCGATAAAAGCGTCCAACAGAGGTTGTTCTTGCTCAACCATAATTACCCACCTACATTTCTCAAAATACGATTTTTATCTTAGCATTTACGCCCACTAAATACCAGCATTTTCGCGCTAGATAACCGGTGGTCTGGACCAACCTATGCTAAAATATAGGTAAGCTAACAGAGGGGGAAAATGCATGATGTCACATGTAAAATTTATCACAGTAATCGGTAGTCTATTGCTCCTAGCCGGTTGCGGTACGGTCAACAAATCTGGAGCAACTAAACCATCCAGTCAACAGGAACCCGCTACCAGCAAGCGTAGCGGCCAATCACATAAAGCTAATAATCACAGCAGTAGCGCAACCAGTTCGCACACGCAAGCCAAGACGGCAATCTTTGCCAATCAAACTTTCACGATTAAAGACGTGGCCTTCAAGCTGACTGCCAACAAGATTACTGCTAGCGCCACCGCCAACCGGAACCTGTTTGTTCTCTATTATACCGTAACCAACAACGGAACGCGCGATGTCGTACCTAGTGACCTATGGCAATCAGCGGTCAGTGCCACCCAGAATGGAAAAAAGTTGGGGACAGGGAACCTAGCATTTACGACTAGTCAAACTCAGGATAACAACAAACTCAATCGCACCGTCATGCCGGTAAAGCCCGGTCAGACGGTCACTGGCCTGGCTACCTTTGAGCCTAAAGGTAATCAGACAATTACGGTAATCTTCAGGGATACCCACAACCAGACCGTTCACCAAAGCACTTATCCTTTAAACTAACTTAACAATTCCGTGGGCTGGTAGTAGCTTCCAGTAGACGGAGTGGCAATCTGCTGCGAGGGACGGTGAGCTGTGTATGAACCACATGACTCCAAACTTGCCTCCGATGTAACCTGGCTCAAGAACCGCCAAATAATATCGTTGACACTGCTGACCACCACCCCGTCTACCTCCCATAACCATTACGACTACTCTATCAAGGCAACATCTTAAAATTTCATCAAAAATGACCCAATCGAAAATAATTTTATAAGTTTGATCCACATCACACCATCAAGAGCCCGTATCACTAATTTTGTACCCGAAAGGACACTTCTATGCCGCAATTGATTGATCGAATTCATCAAGTTGAGCTGGGTAACCTGGAACAGTTTATTCACCTCTGTGACGATCTGCACTTACCCTACTTTTTAATGGGCGGCTCGCTCCTAGGTGCGATTCGACACCAGGGGTTCATCCCCTGGGATGACGACGTTGACGTTGGTCTGCTTCGCGCTGACTACGACCAATTCCTAGCAGCCGCCCCCACTGCCTTGGCTGGTACGCACTATTTTCTCCAAACACCTGCAAGCGACGAAAATTACGCACTCAGCTACGCTAAATTGTTGGATCGTAACACTTACATTGAAGAAAAAAATAATGTCAACAACGCACGCAAAGGTATCTTCATCGACATTTTCCCTTTGGACCGCATTCCAGACGATCTCACCGCGCAACGTGAACAGCTCACTAAATTTCAGATTCTAAATACGCGTTTGCTCTTCCAGTTGCGCTATCATCTGGTCGATAACCCTTTACGAAAATTACAAAATCCACTGAACGTGGATCAATTAGCCGAGGCGCATTCTCTTAAAGCTGAACGCCAGGCAGTCATGACGCAGTATCAGTCACAGTCACAACTGACACAGGTTAAGAATTTGGCCTCACAGTACAGCTACACCAAAGAGGTACTGACCGTTGCGGAGGTCACCAACCTAACCACCGTTCCGTTTGAGCATCTGACGGTTCAAGTACCAGCGGACTATGCTAACATTTTGACACGTATGTACGGGAACTACCTGCAACTTCCTCCGGAAAACCAACGAACCGAAAAACATTTGGAACGGGTCATCATGGACAATCAGGTGTTCACCGATTAAAAACTAACTCAGAAAGTAGATGATTTTATGGCTGACGATTATTTTGGCGCAATGCTTGTAAATGTTTCCAGTCTCGAACTGTCGATTGTGAACTTAAAGACCGGCACCCAAACGGAACGGGTCAAGTCGACTGTCGCTATTGGGGAAAATATTTACAACCATGAAGAAATCAACTTTAAAAATGTGGCAGATGCCGCCGAAGCTTTACGAGGTTTCATGCAAGTCATTAAGGACTATGGCGTCACCCATTACGAATTATGGGGGTCACAAGCACTCTCTTCGGCACCTAATGCTGAGTTCATTCGTGATCAACTCTTCGTTCGGACCGGCCTCCACATCAAGTGGCTGTCACTCGGACAGGAATCCTTTGTTCGTAATGAAGCGATTGCCCTACACTTTGATCAATATCACGACCTGGTTAAAGACCACGCCGCCATTATTGGGATGAACTCTGGCAGTACCACACTATCCTTCTTTGCTCACGATGCACTGGTCGCTTCCCACAACATGAAGCTGGGGCCGGTCCGTATCAAAGAGGTGCTCCAAACTTTACGAGCCACTGCACCCAATCCTGTCGATGTCTTGGACGACTACATTAATAGCAAGGTCGATGACTTTTACCGTTTCTTGCCAGACAGCCTGCAAACGACGCCCAACGAGGTCATTTTAATTGGCGCCTCACCACTCAACACCTACTTTATCCCCCGTGGTCAAGTCAGTTACACCTTGACGCTCAAGGATTTTTCTAAATTTGCTCACGAGGTGGCCGGGGCCTCCAACCAATTTTTAATGGAACGCCTCCACCTTAGTGAAGAAAACGTCGAAATTATTCTCCCGGTGGTTCTACTGATTAAAAAACTTCTGACAGTGGTCCACGCTAAGGAGCTCCACCTAGTCAATCTTAATGTACTAGAGGGCCTAACCACTGACCGCGCAATTGCGGCCGGCTACCACAAATATCACTTTGAAAACCAAATTTTGGCAGCCGCTGACGATCTTGCCCGGCGTTATCGGGTCGAACCCCAACACATGGAACTTGTTCGCCGCTTTGCCCTACACCTCTTCGATCAACTGCGACCTCTGCACCACCTCACTAGTCGAGACCGACTTCTGCTTCAGGTCGCCAGCATCGTCCACGATATCGGCGGATTCATTGACACGCATGAGCACTATTTTCATTCAGACTACGTCCTTAAACAATCCGAAATGCTCGGACTCTCCGCTGAAGAAATTCAGATTATCGCAGCAGTGTCCCGGTACCACAGCACCCGCACGCCTGGTGAAGACCTTGCCCACTTCCGCTTATTGAGTCCCGAAAAACGACTGACCGTGGCCAAGCTTTCCGCCATGTTACGGTTGGCCGACGCGCTAGATGATGCGCACCAACAAACCATTCAGAAGATTTCAGTTTCCCTGCGAACCAACAAAGTGATCATCACCGTCTACAGCGATGACGAACTTTCCCTCATCCGATGGGCCTTTAATTTTAAGGCCGAATTCTTCACGGATGTCTTTGGCTTACAGCCCGTCTTAAAACAAAGGAGGTTACACAAATGACGTTGGATTTTACAAAGCCCAAGTACTATACCAATCGAGAACTCAGTTGGCTCGACTTTAACGATCGGGTTCTTGAAGAAGCTCGTGACAAAGCAAACCCACTACTCGAACGGGTCCGGTTTTTAGGAATTACGCAAAGTAACGTTGACGAATTTTTCATGGTCCGCGTCGCCTCACTGTCTAAACTGGCAGCTGTTAACTACCCTAAACCTGATGCGTCCGGGATGACTGCCGAGGATCAATTACTAGCAGTCAACGCGAAGGCCCATGACCAGGTGATCAAACAATACTCGACCCTCAATCGGATGTTGTTACCGGCGCTAGCGAACCTGAACGTCCACTTATTAACACCAGCTAATTTATCTGCCCAGCAGGCCCGGTTTATTGAGAAATACTTCAACGATGAAATTTCACCGGCACTGACTCCCATGGCAGTCGACAGCTCCCGGCCCTTCCCGTTCATTGGCAATAACACCCTAAACATTGCCATGCGGCTCTTCAAAAATGGTGATAAAAAAGACCGGCGCTTTGCCACAGTCCAAGTACCTGAAATCTTCCCTCGAACCGTCAGACTTCCTGGTGCTGACAACGATTTCATCCTGTTGGAAGATATTATCAAAACCTTCATCGGAAACCTCTTCATTGGCTATCAAGTCAAGGAAGCTGCCAATTATCGGGTCATCCGGGATATGGACTTGGATGTGGCCGAAGAAGATACGTCTGACCTGTTAAAAGAAGTGGAACACCAACTCAAAAAACGGGAACATGGAAGTGCCGTCCGTTTGGAAGTAGAATCTGGCATCAGCCAGTCCTTGCGGAAACGTTTGACGGCCGCTATCAAGATTGACGACTATGCCGTCTACGAAATCGGTGGCCCCATCGACTTGACCTTTCTCAGCAAGCTTACCAAGCAAATTAGCGGGCACGCCGAGGAAAGCTACCCCGCCTTTAAATCAGCCGAGGTTCCTGGCCTCCAGCACGATGACGACATTTTCAAGACCATTCGGCAACACGACGTACTAGTCCATCACCCATTTGATTCCTTCTCAGCAGTAACTGAACTGATCCGCCAAGCCGCCTGCGACGATGGTGTTCTGGCCATCAAGATGACTCTATACCGGGTCTCGGCTAATTCACCCATTATTAAATACCTCGGAAGCGCCGCTCAAAACGGTAAACAGGTCACCGTTCTGGTCGAAGTCAAAGCCCGTTTTGATGAAGAAAATAACGTCCACTGGGCCCAACAACTGGAAAAGATGGGCTGTCACGTTATTTACGGTCTAATCGGTTTGAAAACCCACTGTAAGCTAGCCTTAATCGTTCGGCGGGAACCCGATGGTATCCGGCGCTACATGCACATGGGCACTGGAAACTACAACGACGTCACCGCCCACTTCTACACTGACTTGGGCCTCATGACGACTAACACTGACATGGGAATCGATGCCTCAAACATCTTCAATATGTTATCCGGTTACTCAGAACCCCCATACTTTCATCAACTTCACATGTCTCCCGATGGAATTCGCGACTTCATCGTGTCCAAAATTGATCAGGAAATTGCGAACGCCAAGAGTGGTCAACCAGCCTGGATCGAGATGAAAATGAACTCCCTCTCGGATTCCGCCATGATTGCTAAGCTTTACGAAGCTTCCCATGCGGGCGTCCAAATCAAACTCATCGTCCGGGGCATCTGCTGTCTAAACGTCGGCATCCCCGAGTTAAGCGAACATATTGAGGTCCATTCCATCGTCGGTCGCTTTCTAGAACACAGTCGGGTTTACGGCTTCGCCAACGCTGGCGATCCACAAGTTTACTTGTCCAGTGCCGACCTCATGACACGAAACCTCAACCGGCGGGTGGAGCTGCTCTTCCCAATCTTGAAGGACGACCTCCGACAACGAGTTTTTGACATTTTCTCAACGCTCTGGCATGATAACGTCAAGACGCGTGTCCTAATGCCTGACCGGACGTTCACCCGAGTGGACCGGCGGGGGCTAGAACCACTGGATGCGCAGGAAGAATTCATGCAGCAAGCTGAGCAAAAAACCGCTGCGAATACAGCCCGACCGACCAAGGAAACAAATGCGCCGCGCCAATTCAAACCGATGCTCAGTCCCAAGAACCAACCCAAATCCCCCATTGATCGGAGTATTGAATAAATGGAAAATTTAGTCGTTATTGACTTAGGCTCCAACTCGGTTCGTATGACCATTAGTGAAATTGACGAGGCTGGCACCCCCAATACAGTCAACCAGGTCAAACGCTACGTTCGTCTCTCGGAAAATATGGGAGCCGAACAGGTCTTACAACCTGAAGCTATCGACCGCACGCTGGAAGCCCTGCGAGAATTCAAAAAAATCTACGCTGAATTAGACGCTCCGCGAATCAAGGCGGTGGCTACGGCTGCTGTTCGCCAGGCTAGCAACCAAAAACAATTTTTAAAGTTGGTCAAGGATGAACTTGGTCTTACTTTCGACGTCATCTCTGGAACTACCGAGGCCCGATACGACTACCTGGGGGTCGTGCACACGCTGCCGATCATCAACGGTTTGCTAGTCGACACTGGTGGCGCTTCTTCTGAACTCATTCTGGTTCAAAACAGACAAATGAAACACGTTGTCTCAATTCCGCTAGGTTCAGTGACCCTGTCACAGGCCTATTTGGAAAGTGATAAGGTTCAGGCCGACTCACTCTTCTCAGCGATGACTTTTGTGAACAACGTCTTCAACGACGTCTGGTGGTTAAACGAGGCTAAGAACCTCCCCGTCATCGGATTAGGCGGTGCCAACCGAACGTTAGCCAAGATCAACCGGCGGAACAAGAACTTCTTGAATTTTGAAGACGTCCATGGCTACAAGCTGGGGGCGGACGACGTGTACGCCACCCTTACCCAGTTGCTTGGTCTCAACTTGGCCGAACGAAAAAAGGTTCCTGGACTCTCCAAGGACCGGGCCGACATCATCATTGGTGGCTTGATTCCCGTGGCTCTACTAATGCGTTTGTTAGACTCACAACAAATCACCTTTTCTAACGCTGGTCTGCGTGACGGTATTTTATTTGAACGTATTGAACAGATAAAATCAGCGATTGATTAACTGTTCATTAAATGCAGGCAGTCTCCGCCTTACCGGCCGCTAGATATGGCTCACCCCCCAGTCAGGGACTGGATTTTATGCCACTTGGTTAACCGGTATTGATCACGGGACTTTTCAGAGGTTCAATTCACTTTCGAATTGGACCTCTTTTTTTATTCTAATTTTGCACGCAATTTGAATTCGACTACTGACGTTTAGCCAACTTCGATAGCCCTAAATCATGCGCTTTATTTATGTCGATTACCGCGCTCACGTTCGCCTTGATTTCTAATCAGTCCCGACAAATGCTTTTCTAGCAAAAAAAGATGATGAGCACAAATACTCACCACCCTCTAAATTATCATCTAAAATGGTTTGCTAAATAACTGCTATTTCAAGTTCATCAGCTCACCGGTCACTTTGGTAGCTGCACAATATAGGGGCCTAACTTCGGTACCTCAACAATCTCTACTGCTGTCTTAAACGTTTGCGCCAACAACGGCGCTGTCCTTAATTCAGCTGGCGTCCCGCTTTTAATCAACTTACCGTCCTGCAATAACCACAGCCAATCACTGATTCGAAAAGCCTGGTTAATGTCGTGAAGTACTTGAACCACCGTCATCCCCTGCGCTGCCAAATCCCGGAGTTGCCCCATTAATGTTTGTTGATAGTGCACATCCAAGTAAGTCGTCGGCTCATCCAAAAGAAGTACCCGCGGCTCCTGGGCTAACGCTGCAGCTAACCAAACCCGTTGCTGCTGGCCCCCCGATAGGTTTTGAATCAAATCATCCGCCAGGTCGTTGAGCCCATTAGCTTTGAGGTACGGAGCCACTTCCGCAGCGGGGACCTGGGATAGTAACCCGTGGTAAGGTAATCGGCCGGTCGCCACCACTTCACGGACCGTCAATTCATCAAATAACTCATGCTGCTGAGCCACTAGTGCCACTTGCTGAGCAAACTGGCGATCAGATAAGGTGTGGCTATCTTTGCCAGCCACCAACACTGTGCCCTGCTGTGGTTGCAACCGCCGACCCAAAATGTTGAGTAATGTCGATTTTCCTGCACCGTTGGGACCAATGATCGTTGTGACCTGACCTTTAGGAAAATGGCCAGATAGGTCCACTAAGCCCGTTGATTGCTGGGGGTATTGGTAACTAATGTGTTGACATTCCATGTAGAACTCGCCCCCGTTGTAAGAGAATTATAACGAACGGCCCACCAATGATAGCCATCATTGTCGCCGCTGAAATTTCACTGGGCACAATGACCGTCCGCCCCAGCGTATCTGCAGCCAACATCAACCAAGCACCTGCCAGCATTGAAAATGGCAGGAGTGTTTGGTAATCGTGCCCCACGATATGCCGCGCAATGTTAGGCACTACGATTCCGACAAAGGGAATAGCCCCCACAATGGCTGTAACACTTGTAGCTAAGTAGGTCGCTAAAAGCAACAAACTCCACCGAAGAACGCTAACGGGAATACCAACGTTTCTAAGAGCATCATCGGGTAGTTTAAGGTAATTAGCCCAGGGTGCTAGTATCAGTGCTACAAAGAGCCCTAAGCCCCCTAGAATGAGCAGAATCGTCGTATCTGTCCACGTCATGGCATTGAAGGTACTCTGGCTAACCTGAGTGGCCCCACTACTCAACAATCGTTGTAACCCGACAAACGTAGCATCTAACGCCACCCCGACAATGATCAGGCGATACGGATTGCTGAGGGCTTTACCGCTAGTTAAAATCACTAGCGCTACCAAGCCACCCAGAATGGCCATCACCCAGGAACGTCCAGGTAACCAAGGAATCAGCATCGCCCCACCTAATTTGAAGAAGTCAGCTGCCGAGCTGATACCTAAGATACTGGGGTCAGCAATGGGGTTGCGAAAGACTGCTTGAAAAAGAGCACCGGCAACTGCCAGACTCCCTCCACAAATCAAACTACTTAAAATCCGAGGAACCCGTAAGGAAAAGACCGTCGTAAAATCACGACTGGCCGGCGCCCCCGCAATTCTTCCCAGCTGGCTCAAACTAATCCAGGTGGTGCCCACCATTAAAGCCACCAAGATGGTGATGCACAACAGGGTCAGGACCCCACTATACCACCAGCCTGCGTACTTTTTCATGCGGTCGCCCCCTTCGGATACAACCACTGGCTAACCTGATTCAAGGCCGCCACCACGTTCATATTCGCTGTGGCATCAAAGGTCGGCTCATGCAAGTCATAGACGCGATGTTGCTTAACCGCCGCGGTCTTGGCCCACATACCATTTTGCTTGAACTCCTGCTTGAATTGTTGGGTAACCATTGTCGGCATGGCGTGTTCCAACCGTAAGATCACCTGTGGATTTGCCTTTTGAATAGCCTCTTCATTCGGTTGTAAGTATTCCTGCTTTGGCTGTGCAAACACATTTTTACCGCCAGCCAATTGCACCAAATCACCCACGTAAGAGTGATTTGTCGCTACCATATAATTGGCACCAGGCAACCCCATCAAAACGAGCACCCGTGGCGTTTGCCGGTTCTCAGCCCGCCGTTGGGCTCGTTGTTTAGCCCGCTTGATCAGCTGCACCTGCTTAGCAGCAGCTGATTGTCGATTATAGGTTTTTCCCAACTGAGTTAGCGTCTTTTCAAGACTAGCAACACTAGCTAGGTTGAGAAAATGTGGCGCCACATGTTGTTCCTTAAAGGCTTTCCCAAACTGATCATCCAGTGTCGTCACCGAGTACACCGCCGTTGGTTTTAACGACGTGATTTTTTCAACACTCGGATTCATGGGATTCCCCACTTTAGTTACGTGTTGGTACTGCTTCGGTAATTTATTTTGCGTCGTCGGTACCCCGACCAACGGTAAATTCAGTTTATCCGCAATCTGAACAATCGCGTAGGTGGTTGCAACGATTCGTGGCTGTGCTTGCTTTTGTCGTTGCTGCTGCCAAGCAACTCCGCCACCAACGATGCCCAAAACAATCAAAACAGCTAGCGTGATCAGTCCAATTTTTCGTGGATTTTGCATTTAAGACCGACCTCCTAATGACGTCCGAAGTACCACCAACTACCACCGCCAACCAGAACTACGATTGCTACAATTCCCCCAATCAAGCCACCCCAATGGGTCTTTTGCGCAGGAACCTTAGCGGCACTATCCGCCTCCTGAGACTTAGCTGTGGAAGAAGTGCTAGATTGGTGACTACCGTTCGAGATGGAACTAGTAGTGGGCTTAGAACTCGTCGCGGACGGCTTAGTGCTACTAGCCGAACTAGCTGACGTCTTTTCTGATGCAGATGCTGAACCCGCTTTATTGGTTACCGGAGCTGTCGTCGTTTTTTTAGCGGTCGACGTGTTAAGTTCCGGCAGACCCTTGGTTTGAAATTTAAACGAAATATTGTGCTTAGCCTTGTAAACTTTGGGCACATTTATCGACAACTTCGCATTGATTCGTGACTTCAAACTCGTGGTCGTAAATGAATAGTAAAGATGTGAGTTCCCAGCAGCGTCCTTTTTTTTATGAACATTCTGCGGAGATTGGCCGTTCACTGAAGTCACTGTAACCGGCCAACTGGTCAACTTTTTGGCCGTCTTAATGTCCATAGTTACCACGTACGCATGGTTTTTAACAACCACCTTAGCTGGGCGAACAAAATACCCGCTTGCCATTGACGTTTGATTGGTGCCGTACTTCAGCGCCGAATAGCTGACATCCTGGGCAAGCGCTGGCTTAGCCCAATAAACACCCACAGCAACCGTACAGAGGAGCAGGAGTAAGCTTAACATTTTACGCATGACGCTTACCTCCCCAGATAATTAGTGTCCCTAAAAGAACACTTCCCACTACAGTTGCCGCAAGATTGCGCTGGTGACCAGTCTCGGGCAGTTTAGCGGCGCTTGTTGCACGGCTAGCAGCCGGTGCCGCACCAGGCTTCGCAACCGTCTTCTTAGGTAACGCGCTCACGTTAGCCGCCGATGCTAGGTTGGCGGCACCACTCGCCGCAAATCGAAAGCGCACTGGAAATGTTTGACTAATATTTAGGGCAGGCACTGTCACGTGAATCTTACCAGGAATCAGGCGCTTGGTTAGATCTCGTAAGCTTGAAATCGTAAAAGTATAGGACATTGTATAATTACTCCCACTCTGGCCATAGCTGACGTTCTGCGGTGACTGGCCGTTGATGGCCTCTGGTACAACTGCCTTAGGGCCCAATTTTAACGACTTCGCATACTTCACGTTTAAGGTAACTTGATACCCAGTTTTGGTTGGAACTACCTTAGCAACATCCGTATAGTACTGATCAGCATCAGATTTCTTCATTTTGTTGCCTTGAATCACCTGATATTTCCAGTATTCTGCTGACTTAGTTGCCGGCTTAGAAATAGAAGAAGTAGCCGTCGTACTCTTGGTCGTTGTTGCTTTCGGCTCACTAACTGCCGAATGACTACTCGAGTTAACCGTGGTTTTCGCCAACTTTTCCGCCTGACTCAACAAGTTAGCCGCCGTGGCGTCCGATGAAACCGCCTTGGCCTGGTCCCAGGCAAGCGTCATTCGAGCTGATTCCTTCATTGCCCCCATTGGCGTTGTCAAATTGAAGGAAGTCGCCAACGGACTAACTGGCTTAGCCAAACTAAATTGATAAATTGCTTGACTATCGACCGTTTTCGCCAAGGTCAGAGTTGCCCCAGCGACTTTCATTGATTTGATATACTGCTCACCATTCGACGTAATCATCACAGTATACTGGCCATTCTTTGTTCGAACCACAGCTGTATCACCAAAAAATGCGTTGGCCGAAGAGGTGGACCCTGAGTCCGCCTTAATAATTTTCATGGGCACCCGATAGATGCCATCGTCTAGAGTCGTTGCGGCATGCACAGCTTGCGTTTGGTTGAAGCTCACCGCAACGATGCCCAGCATCAGCAATCCCACGACTTGTAAAAATCGTCTAAATTGTTGCATTATTGCTCCCCCATTTCTTTATTTGAATACGCAAAAAATCACCACCGACTTGGCAGTGATTTTTCCACTTACTTAACGGTAACGGTCTTCGTTACGGTCTTGTACCCAGCCTTAGAAGCGGTAACCTTTAACTTCCAGCTCTTCTTAACGGCCTTCTTCAATTTGACCGTATAAGCCTTCTTTTTACTTGTCACTTTACCTAAAGTCTTAGTCCCATGCTTAACGGTGACTTTAGCACCTTTAGTCGTGGTCCCAGCAACCTTCTTGGCCTTAGCCTTGATTTTCTTCGTACTCAACTTCACCTTAGATGTTGCAGCTAACGAACTCGTCTTAAATTTAAGCGTGGCGGATTCTTTCATGATTTGTGGCATATTGGGAATGTTCAAAGCAAAACTAATGGTCTGACTCTTTTTCAAGTTAACGTGACTAAACGTATAAACGTTCCCAGTAGTAGACTTGGTCACCTTCGCCTGCTTGCCACCCAAAGTAATTGATTGAATCATCTGGTTAGCTGCTGCAGTAGTTTTCAAAGCCACTGACGTCTTCTTGTTTTTGGCAACCACATTTGCCTTCAAACTAAAGTAAGCCGCCGCATCAGAAGGTGTACTGGTGCCTGTCTTGAGAATACTGTAAGCAATCCGGTACTTACCATTTGCGAGCTTAGCAGCATTCAGACTCGCGGCTTGGGCAGTCGGTGTTGGCGCAATTACCTGACTCAGAGGAATACCAGCACCCGCACCTGACAACATTAACAACGCACTTAAAACGGTTAAAGATTTTTTCATAAGTATAACTCCCTCCAAAAAAAGTTAAAATATGTAGACATGTGAATCCGTTTTCATAGTAGCACGATTATTAGTTGAGTACCACACTTTTGCGTCCCAATCATTAAAAAAAGTACGGGTTGAGATAACTTTTGACTTATCGACCGTTAAATGAATTTACCTGCCGATTGTACGAAAAAAGGTTCAGAACTATTCATTCTGAACCCTCTTGACGACTGCTCCGGCTGGGATCGAACCAGCGACCTCTTGATTAACAGTCAATTATTCTACCGCTGAACTACGGAGCAAGAATTGCTATGAGTTAGTTATAACATGCATTCAGGGGTAAAACAAGTGAATTATGAAATTTTTATGAGATTTTTTCTAACCAATATGATTTTCGTGCAGAATGGCTTGGACTTCCTCCTGAACTTCTGCCGGCTTATCCCACTCCTGAAAAGTTTTAAAATCCTCATCAGGCATGGTGTAATGCTCATTAACATAGTCTTCATAGGCTTGAACGTGAGGCGTGTGGGCAATGTTCAACTGTAGAATCCGAACTTGTTTAATCAATCCCCGTTCTACGGCTAACTCCGCCCGACCATTTTGAACCATATTGCTGACTTCCATATACTTACTACCATCTAATCGGGTAATTTCCTCAATTAGTGTAAATACTTCGTGACTTTTCATCACTACTCACCTCCGCACAATTTTCTATTATACCGTGATTTTAGACAAAACAAAACCACTACCAGGGAATGGCAGTGGTCGGCATAAGAGAGAAAGAGAATTGATTAGAAGGTAATTATTAATACCTTACGTATATAATATACCGACATTTGTAAGCGCTGTCAACCGCTTTCTGAAAATAATTATAGATTTTACCAATTTTTTTATTGAAAGGTGGGCTGTGCTAACATTTACGACGGTTGAAAAGAATTAAATTTTCTTAGCGGTTACCTAAAAATCTAAAATTGCACAAAAAAGGCCGGGCACACGATCCCGACCTTGCCATTTAGTTCTTCACCAAATGAGAGATAAACCTCTATTCGATTCATTGGGAAATCTAATAAAGGGGTAAATAAATGGTAACTTAAAGATAACACGATAAATGATAAAAATCTATCTGTTTTCTTATTATTTTCTAATTCTACTTAACGGCTGACGTCTTGTTGGCATCATGTAAAACCGTCTCTGGATGCACAATGCTGCCTGGGTTCTGCAAAACATCCCCCAGCGAATGACCTGAAACGTTGACCAAACACGTCAAAACGAACAGTACCCCCACAGCTAACGTCAGAATACGATTGCCCCAGCTCATCTTTTCACTGATAACGGATCCGTAGAAACTCTTCTTCACCTCGGCAGCAACGTTGCTGTCGTTAGGCTTCGCCTGTTGCCGTTCTTCGGTAACTTGTTGCTGATAAGCATCAATATCGAAGGTCTTCTGGTTGGCCTTCATTTGACGTTGGAAGTGCTTCTTCTCAGCTTTAGTCTGACCCTTGAACCACTTCGTAAACTCACGGTAGTGCTTCACAACATCTTTTGTGGCTCCAAGTTCCTTCAACGTTCCATAATGGATCCAGGCAACCCGGTCACATAAGATTTCAATCTGCTTCAAAGAGTGACTGACAAAGACAATAGTCTTCCCTTCATCCTTAAATTCAGCAATCTTATCCACACATTTTTGGTAGAAGGTATCGTCCCCTACGGACAAAGCTTCATCAATAATTAAAATGTCCGGATTAACGTGCACAGCAATGGAGAAACCTAGCCGCGACTTCATCCCTGAAGAATAGCTTTTAACGGGCTGATACAAGAAATCACCAATATCCGCAAACGAAACGATATCATCCATCAGGGCATCGATTTCCGGGTTTGTAAGTCCTTGCATCAAGGCCTTCAAACGAATATTTTCCAGTCCTGTTAAATTACCACGAAGTCCAGCACCAATAGCAATGATTGAGGTATCACCCCGAACTTCAACTCCCCCAGTTGTTTGGGGAATAATCCCAGAAATAATGTTCGAGAGCGTCGACTTACCGGAACCATTAACCCCGATTAAACCTAACGTTTCACCGGACTTCACTTCAAGTGAGATTCCCATCAGTGACCAGAAATGAGGCACTGTCGAATTCCGTAAGGAGAAAAACGCCCGTAACTTTTCGGCCTGACTCTTATAAAGGTCGTATTCCTTGGTGACGTTTTGAACTTTGATTTTGTAAGAATTATCCATGAATTAAACTTCCTAACTCAGTTTTTACGTTACCTGTGCCACCCGTCAATAGAACCGGGCTTAGTCTGTTGTATTATACCAAATATTTGAGATTCATGGGAACTTTCTATTCAGCCTTAGACTTTTCTTTAGACCAAAAAGGGAAGTGAGACGGCGGGCAATTAGCTAGTCAGCATTAACCTCCGACGTCGATAGATCCTGGTTTTGAACATTTGACCGCTTGAGATTAAGCAGCGTTAACTGCCTTCTAAGGCTCTTTCAACAGCGTAAAATTTTATAAGAAGAGGTCTGAGACTTTTGTCCCAGACCTCCTAAATCTAATTTATGCGAGGGCTCGTGAATCCACCCAGTAATTCGTTTTGTTGCCATTGAAGCGGACGCGGTACCAGGTCGTCTTATAGGCAGTTTTAACGCCCTTATAATTAACGGTGACCTTCGTTCCCTTCTTCACACCCTTAGGCCAATCAAAACTTTTTTGATTAAAATGGGTTTTCTTAACGTGATTGTACAAATGGTATTTGCTATATTTAGCACTTAGTTTTTTAGTTCCAGTAGCGCTGGCGTATATCACATAATCATACTGAGCACTGGCTGCTGTCTCCGTGGAGGCAATCCAATATTGCTTGCCAGCCACTTTAATCCGATACCAGGTCGTCTTCACGCCGTCTTGCGTCTTAACTGCTTGACTATCCGCCTTGTAAGATTTCCCTTTTAACTTGCTAAGAGAGCCCTTAGACTTCGCCAGGTAGGGAGAATTAAAAACGTGATCGTAGTAACTGCCGCTAACCCCATTGTTAATTTTTACAGTAGCGGAGCCGCTGGTGTACTTGATAGTCGGTAATGTCAGTGCACTGGTGTAAACCCAGTACTTCTTAGCTGAGGTGCTCTTGCTGTAACGAATCCGATACCACGTGGTCTTCTTCCTGGTAGTGGGATCCTTCTTAACTGCCCGCATATCCAAATAAACCAGTCGCCCTTTGTATGCGCCCACCTTACTCCAAGCTGTTTTGGTCACACCAGCCCGCGTATTCTTGACGTGGTTGTACATTCGATAACTACTATACTTACCACTCAAGCGGGCCGTCTGTGTCCCGCTAGCACCATTATAGGTGGCCGTTGCGTACTGTACCTTATCCGCTTCACTAGTTGTATTATTATTTGAGGAAGATGTGGTATTCCCATCTAAGAGCGTGTTTAAACTATATTGCTTAATAAGTTTAATCAGACTAGCGCCATAGGTCGGCGCCGTGGCATAGGTCCCCGTCAGCGCATTAGCAGCAGACGTATAGGAACTGGCATTTTCACGCCAAGTACCACTGTAAATATTCGGATTATAACTCGTCCCATTACGTAACAACGTAGCATTATCCGTCATGGAAGCCTTAGCGCTGGGATACTTCTTAAAAGCTGCATTCGTGTAGTACAGCTGGCCATTAGAGTCATATTCAGAAGTTTGCATGGTCACAGAGGCCCCGTTGTAACTCCCTTTAATACCAAAGTAATTATTGGCGGTCGTAGTCAGCGCACTGGTCCCCCAGCCGCTCTCTAATGCTGCTTGTGCCATCATAACAGAAGGATACAGTTTATATTGATTAGCCACCGACTTCACGGGGCTCTTAAGACTCGAAATAAACGAGTCCGGAGTCGAAGTCGCCGCATGACCTGCCCCTTGGTTTAAATTAAAGCCACCAACTCCAGCACCAACAATCAGTGCTGCAAGTAGCCATCGTTTTGTTCGCTTCATTTTACCGGTTTCCCCCTTAAAATCGCTTTCAGGTCAAGAATACCATAACTTGGCTTCTTGCTGAAAGAAAATTTTATAGAGAACCACTGGTTGCCCAAAATGATTAATCTAACTGACTAGCTGCAGCTTCATCCAAAATTACCGTTACATTCGGATGAGTCTGCAAATAACTGGCTGGAACATCTGGTGTAATTGGGCCTTGAATCATGGCTGAAACAGCCGCAGCCTTAGCCTCACCATACGCTGCAATCAGGATTTGTTTAGACTTCAGAATCGATCCAATCCCCATTGAGTAGGCATAACGGGGAACGTCATTAGCGTTATCAAAGAATCGTGCATTAGCGGCAATAGTTGATTCGGTCAATGCCACTTTATGGGTGGTTGATTCCGGGTCAGTACCAGGTTCGTTGAAACCGATGTGGCCGTTTTGACCCAAACCCAAAAGTTGCAAGTCAATTGGGTGAGCAGCAATAATTTGATCATAGTCGTGCGTAGCGGACTCAGCATCCAAGTTAGACCCGTCTGGAACAAATGATTGTGCGAATGGTTTTTGGTTAAATAAGTGTTGTTGCATGAAATAGTGGTAACTTTGTGGGTGATTAGCATCTAACCCCACGTACTCGTCCAGGTTAACCGATGTTAATTGACTGAAATCCAAGTCACTAGCACCTAATTCATCGTAAATACTAATTGGCGTACTTCCCGTAGCGAGTCCTAAAACCTGGGCCCCGTTATCCAAAGCGCGTTTAAAAATCTCAAATCCAACGTACCCGCCGGTCTTCTTATCATTTACAATTTGTAGATCCATGTTCGTTACTTGTTTCATATCATTCAGTCTCCCTCTCTTAATGGTATAGTCCGATTATAAGTGCTCTAGACCAATTTTGCAAGGATTTTGCTCATTTTTCTCATGATTTTGGGCAAAGAACCGTTAGTTTTCAGAAAAATTGTACCATTCACTAATCAAATTTCCACTTAAGTAGATAACTCGACAATTAATTCAGATACTAGCGAATAAAAAAAGGACGACCTACTGTTGTCCAGTAATCATCCTACTTACGCCGAATTCCCCGACGATTAGCACTTAACTCATTTTGCTGTTTCCGAAATTTTTCGAATGTGGCGTCCTTTTGTTTCTGGTTTTTATGGGCGTCAACGCGCTTTGTATACTTCATCGTTTTCACCACCGTTTTCATTCATATTTAAAGATACTATACAATGAAATGGCATTTTCCGCAAGTGAAAAGCTTGTCGAAACCAGCGTCGAAAGCGCCATCATTCCTAATCTGAAGAGCTTTTCACAAAATAAAAATGCGAACGCCCCTTCACAAGGAAAGGTGTTCGCATCTACATTACTTATTCAACAGTTACACTCTTAGCTAAGTTCCGTGGCTTATCAACATCCAGCCCTTTATTCAAACTGGTGTAGTAGGCTAACAACTGAGCAGGAACCACACTCAACAACGGCATCAACATTTCATCAACGTCAGGCAAGACTAAGTCATCACCTTTAATGGCTAAGCTTTCCCGAACAATCGTAAAGGTCTTAGCACCTCGCGCCATCGTTTCTTGCAAGTTGCTCCGAGTCAAGCCGGCCGTCTTCGCTTGGGTAATAAATCCAATCACTGGCGTCCCCTCTTCAATCAAGGCGATAGTTCCGTGTTTCAATTCACCGGAAGCAAAACCTTCACATTGAATGTACGAAATTTCCTTCAGCTTCAACGCTGCTTCCAAAGAAACGGCGTGATCGAGGCCTCGGCCGATGTAGAAGGCTCGGTTGGTCTGCAACAGGTAGTCACTAGAAATCTTCTCCAACTTGTCCTTTTCATCAACAATGGCTTGCATTCCCGTAGCAACCAAACCAAGTTGCTGGCGAATGTTAAAGTTTTGGGCAATGATCTGACCCGTCATCTGACCTAAAGCTTTAGCCAGGATAGCCTCCAATGCAATTTGGGCGGTGTAGGCTTTCGTAGAAGCAACGGCAATTTCTGGACCAGCATGGAGTAGCAACGTGTAAGTGGCTTCACGGGATAACGTGGAGTTTTGGACGTTGGTAATTGTCAAGCTTGGGTAGCCAGCATCATTGACGTTAACCAAGACCTCACGACTATCAGCCGTTTCACCGGACTGTGTCAGGAAGATAAAGAATGGCTTTTCAGACAACATCGGTTGCTCGTAGGCAAACTCGGAAGAGACGTGCACTTCCGTTGGAATGTGGGCCAAATTTTCAAAGAGCCGCTTTCCAACTAACCCGGCGTGGTAACTGGTACCAGCACCAACGATGTATAACCGATCAGCATCCTTCATAGCTTTCAACAACGTATTATCAATTTGGGGTTCGCCATGTTCTGACAAGTAAGTCTGAGCCAACTTGCGCATCACGTTAGGTTGTTCATCGACTTCTTTTAACATGTAGAATGGGTAAGTTCCCTTATCAGCTTCGTCAGCGTTCATATCAACATGGAATGGCTTCCGTTCTACGGCATTACCTTCAGCATCTTGAATAGCCACCTTGTCAGGCGTGATGGTCACAACTTCACCATCCATTAATTCTAAGAAGTCATGGGTTTCTCGTAACATTGCCAAAGCATCAGAACAAACGACGTTAAAGCCTTCGCCCACACCAATCAACAGTGGACTCTTATTCTTTGCAACAAATAATGTGTCAGGTTGTTCCCGATCCATCATTAAGAAGGCATATGAAGACCCCTTTAACAAGCTCAACGTCTTTAAGAAGGCTTGCTTAGCATCTAACTTATCTTCAACAGCAAATTTGTCGATCAATTGAACAACCACTTCAGTATCCGTTTGGCTCCGGAAAGGAACGTCACTCAAGTACTTCGCTTTTAATTCTTGGAAGTTGTCGATGACACCGTTGTGGACCAGGTAGAACCGGTCATCGTTAGAGAAATGAGGATGCGCATTATCAACGCTAACTACCCCATGGGTTGCCCAACGTGTATGACCAATCCCGGTTGATCCGTGAACATCTGGCGTAATTTTTTCACGTAAATCAGCGATTCGCCCCTTGGTCTTGACCAAGTAGTCTTCGCCCTTTTGATCATTTACGTAAATACCAGCTGAATCATAGCCCCGGTATTCCAACTTCTGGAGGCCCTCAACTAAAATCTTGACTGCGTTGTCGTTCCCCGTAACACCAACAATTCCACACATAATTTTTCTTCCTTTGCTTGACGCCATACCCGGTTCGACCGGACGGGTCAGTTTTTTATG
Organism: Levilactobacillus yonginensis; assembly: GCF_964065165.1. Taxonomy (NCBI): domain Bacteria; kingdom Bacillati; phylum Bacillota; class Bacilli; order Lactobacillales; family Lactobacillaceae; genus Levilactobacillus; species Levilactobacillus yonginensis. Next base: position 930,422 of record NZ_OZ061549.1, read on the forward strand.
AATTTAAGAAATGTATCCCTTTTCTAATTAATTGGTATAGACTGAAACACTTTGAAAAACATTCCTGAATGACTATACTTTACAGCCTTCTTAGGGGGTTGTCAATTAGAAAGTTCAAAAATGGTCTATCATTGTATTTTCAAAAAAAGGATGCCCACTCTCACAAGTAGTCACCCTCTAATTGCTTATTCCACGCCAACCTCAGCACGAACAACTGCGACGATTCGATCAACGTAAGCCGAAACCGTCTCTTTGGTTGGTGCTTCCGCCATGACCCGTAAAAGGGGTTCTGTTCCAGAAGGACGCACTAACACACGACCGTCACCGTTCATTTCCTTTTCAACCGTCGCAATCATTGCCTTGACCTTAGGATTTTCTTGCGCAGCCTGCTTATCAGCAACCTTCACGTTAACCAATTTCTGTGGGTAAGTCGTGACGTCAGCAGCCAGTTCAGAAAGCTTCTTCCCGGTTGCCTTTAAAATGTGCAGTAATTGCAGACTCGTTAGTAAGCCATCTCCGGTAGTGTTGAAGTCCAAGAAGACAATATGTCCGGACTGTTCGCCACCCAAGTTGTAGCCAGACTTCAACATTTCTTCAACCACATATCGGTCCCCAACTTTGGTCTTCACTGACTTCAAGTCGTGAGCTTCCATGGCTTTATACATCCCTAGGTTACTCATCACAGTGGTCACAATGGTATCTTTCTTCAGACGCCCATGTTCAGCCATGTACTTACCGCAAATGTACATAATCTTGTCACCATCTACGATATTCCCGTTTTCATCGACCGCAATACACCGATCACCGTCACCATCAAAGGCCAACCCAATCGCTGCGCCTTTTTCAACCACGAACTTCTGTAGTTGTTCAGGATGCGTAGAACCCACTTGGTCGTTAATGTTCAACCCATTAGGCGTCGTCGCAATGGTATCGAAGTCCAAATCAAAGTCCGCATACAGTCGCGAAACTAAGCCGCTCGTTGACCCATTAGCGGCATCAACCGCGATGTGCAAGCCATCCAAGTCATCCGCAATCGTTTGTTCCAGGAACTGAATGTACTTTTGACTACCTTCGGAATAATCTTCAACCGTCCCGAGACCATCGGTCGTTGGCCGTGGTAATTCGTCGTTTTCTCCGTCTAATAGGGCTTCAATTTCTTCTTCCATTTCATCAGACAGCTTATAACCGTCGTTCCCGAAATACTTGATGCCGTTATATTCAGCAGGATTGTGGGAAGCCGTGATCATGACCCCAGCGGCAGCTCCCTGCGTCCGCACTAAGTAAGCAACGGCAGGCGTCGTGATAACCCCCAACCGCAGAACTTCAATCCCTACGGATAAGAGACCAGCCACCAAGGCGTTTTCCAACAATTGTCCAGAAATTCGGGTATCCCGGGCTACTAAGACTTGTGGATGAGCATTTTCACTATCCGCATGTTGGGTCAGTACGTAACCGCCAAACCGACCAACCTTGAACGCTAACTCGGGAGTCAGCTCTTGGTTAGCGACCCCCCGGACACCATCAGTTCCAAAATACTTCATGTTAAATTTCCTCATTTCTCCAACTAGTGTTATTTTGTCGTTGCTTTAACCGTGACCTTGATCGTCGTAGGATCAAATGCCGTCACGTTATTATCGCTCGTATCCAGCGTAACCGTCTTGGTCGACTGGTCCTTGACGTCACTAACATCTACATCAACGTCAACGTTAGACAATTTCTTTAATTGCGACGAGCTCCCATACGCAGTAACTTTTGACACGTTACTGGTTAGTTTATACGTCGTTCCGGACGACCCGTTCTTAGCATTTAAATTGATTCCAACTTTCTTTCCTTGACCATCAGACGTAATCGGCAAATTAACTGTCGTCGTCGATGGTGTGAGAATTACGTTGACCGTCTTGCCACTGCTGTCGAGAGCTTCAATAACAGCCTGACTATTGAGGGTCTTCTTGGAATTCTGAGGTACCGTCAGTTGGGCAATAACTTCCTTGATTCGGGAAATTTCGTTTGCTGCACCGGTTGCCTTGACCGTCGTCGTATCGGAAGTGGCCTTCCCGGCTGAATACCCCGCGGCAATATTTTGACTATTGTACTTCACCTTAACTGGAAACGAAACGGTTCGTCGTGGCTCGATATCCACGGTGATCTTCGCCGGAGCGATAGTTGATTGAATCTCATGATTCAACCCTTCTTGATGCAAAGTAACCTTATGTTTACCGGTTCCTAAATCACTTAAGGCCGCATAAACTTTAAAGTTTTGCGTATTCGCTGTTGTGGTTACTAGAGCTAATGGACCCTTTAAAGTCACCTTGACCTTCGACGGATACCCGGTCACAAAATACTTATTACTGTTCACGTTAAGTTGTAAAGGGACCGACACGGTCATCGTTTTAGTGGCCGTCAGAGACGTATTATTATCCGAGTTAGTTGATTGGTTGTTACTGGACGACTTCGTACTGTTCACGTAGAAGAATAGTAGAATAGCGAGGATCAACGCCAGAATGCGATACAACCACGTTGTGTAACGCTCATTTTTCATTAGCGCCGCCCCCCTCTGAACCGTTGATCGAACCAGTCAAACAGTTTCACAAAGAAGTTCCCATCATCAGTTGCCTCTTCGTTTACCAGTTCGTTACGCAGGAACTTTAGATAATCAGATTGAGTCAGGCCACGAAGTAACTCGTTATTTTTCGTAATGGAGACTTCACCTGTTTCTTCAGAGATGACGATGGTCAACGCATCCGTCACTTCTGAGATACCTACGGCTGCCCGGTGACGCGTTCCCAATTCCTTAGGAATCAGATTGCTTTCGGACAGTGGTAAGTAGGCCGCTGCCACGGCAATCCGGTTATCACGAATGATAACCGCACCATCGTGGAGTGGCGTGTTCGGAATAAAGATATTGATCAATAACTCACCAGTCAACTCGGCATCCAAGTCGATTCCCGTTTCGATATAGTCTTCCAGACCCGTATCTCGCTGAATCGTCATCAAGGCACCGATCCGACGCTTGGACATGTACTGAATGGCCTTATCCAACCCTTCAATCATGTGATTAGCGGCTTCATTTTCGTGACGAACCCGTACAAATAGCGAGCCTCGTCCAAGGTGCTCCAACCCCCGTCTAATTTCAGGTTGAAAGACGATAATAATCGCAATAACACCCCAATTAATAACTTGATCAACCAACCACGACACGGTATTTAGGCCTAGGTAGGCGCTGACGAATCGTACGATCAGAATCAAGATGACCCCACGGAACAACTGAATGGCTTTCGTTCCCCGTAACATCACGATCAATTCATAAATGACGAACCACACTACCAGAATGTCGAGGAGGTTGACTAAATTTCCTATAGTAAGGAGATTTCCCCAATCCAGGTTCATGACTTTCCCTCCAAATTGAATTCAGATTTTATTATAGCACGGCACCGCACACATTTCGCCCTGAAAGGGAACAATGACCGTCTGGACGTCGAAATTTATCGGAAAACTTACGGATTCTTTAAACTCAAATATTCCGGTTATTTTAATGAAAATAATCTGTTAACATAGAAGTCATATTGTGCCAATTCCCGGCCTTCTCGCTGTAGAATAGGGGTACAGACTTACGAAAGGATCGGTGACGGCTTATGAATCGGCGTGCTCGGTGGGAAATTCGCGTCTTCTTTATGGCGTGGCTTATTTTCTTGTTTTTCCGTGCTAAGGACCCCTTCTCATTCCTGGTACTCAACACCTTCTTGGGAGCCATCCCCATTGAACTAAGCTTTCATATTGGTCGTCAACACCCTAAGAGCGGTTGGCTTTTTTGGCCCTTGGTACTCCTGTGGCTGCTCTTCTATCCTAACGCCCCTTATCTCTTAACGGACCTATTCCATTTATCCTTGCTCCAGCCATACGCCCTGAGTGGCCTGCTAAGAGTCACACCACATCTCTGGATATACTTTACCTATATGATTGTCAGTGCCATTAGCTGTACATTTTTGGGCTTCTGGAGCCTTAACCACGTCAGTGATGCGATTACACAACGATTAGCCAAAGGCAACCGGTGGGCGCGACTACTCATCGTCTGTGTGCTGACCTTTCTAACGGCGGTGGGGCTCTATATCGGCCGCTTCCTGCGGATTCACACGGTCTACCTCTTTTTAAATCCGGAACAATTTATTCGACCATTACTCGACATGTGGAATCCTAACATGTGGATCTTTGTTATCCTGATGACCTTCATTCAGTTGTTCTGTTACTGGATTCTCTACTTGATCATGAGCGCTCAACACGAAGACTAATTCATTATACATAAAGAGACCTGGAAGCAATTTCCAGGTCTCTTTTGATCATTCTAATCTTTTTAAGCCTACTCATCGTTATTCAACGACATAACTAACACATTTTCTGAGTAGTTCACGTACTGCCGAAGGTGTGAAGCCATGTTCCAGGTAATGTTCCCGGCCTCAAGCAACGTTTGAATACCAGAACGCTCTGCTCCCAACGCCCTGACCCGCATCGTGTTGATCTGATGTTGGTACTCTTCCTCATGAGTCGGGGCAGATTCAGCTTTAGCGCGCTCAATCCGGTTACGGTACTGTACCAACAAATGGTACACAGCTTGATTATCAAACTGGGTTTCATCGACGTCGGAACTTGCCAGATACTGTGACAGAGACTTGATAGCGGCCTTGGCCGTCTCACGCTCAATCAAATTATTCTCAGCATGTAGCCGGTCCGTATCTTCGGAATGCAACCAATAGGCAGCGTTACGAATCATGTGCTTAAAGAAAACCCGCCAGTAACGCAGAACACTTGGCATAGTGTGCCCAGCCACCTGTGTTAACCGATTTTCTAGGTTTTCAATTCGGCGTAGTGCCCCCACGTAACTCGTTTGGGTAATTTTTTCGCCCTTTCGCAATTCTTTAAGGGAGGCTCGTTCACCGGCCAAAGTGACTTCTCGAAGTTTGATTTCATCCTCCAAAACCTTCTGCATAGCGGTGTCCGCGCGATAATTCATTTCTAATCGACGAATGACAAATTGATAATCTAAAATTAGGTCATACGCCGCTCGCTGGTTGTTGGGGCGACGCAATTCTTCAATTTTTGAAATTGCCAGCCGCATGATATACGCCCGAGCTTCATCCTCACTAATCTTTCGGACGGGATCAGCTGGGATTTCTTCACCATCGGCATCCAAGTCAATGTCGTTGGCCCCTTCATCACTGGCGCTAGCCCGCGTTTGTAACGGTTGGCCTGACGTTGAGATCAGCGGTAACGTAATCGTCGCGGCCACCAGACTGATGATAATCACGCCGGACGCCACAAACAGCATCAACGAACGCGTTGGAAAACCAGCACCAGAAGCAATGGTCATTGGAACTGACAAGACACCGGCCATGGTCACAGCTCCCCGCACGCCAGACAATCCTGAAAGAATTGACATCCGCAAACCTGGCCGATTTTGGGGTGCCTTATGCGTTATTCGTTCATAAAGCACATATCCGTACGTCCAAACCGTTCGGATCACTACGATGATAACCCAGGTCACAAACGCAAAGAACAAGGCTTCCCAGGTATTAAACTGGCCACCCTTGATAACTTGCGACGTTGCCACGGGTAGCTCGATTCCCAAAATCACAAACACGATTCCGTTTAGCGAGTAGATAATGATATCCCAAACCTTTTCAGTAACCAGTTTTAATTCTGGCGAATCCTCCACGATTCGGTTTTCCCGGGCGTGATACAGCACCCCAGCAGTCACCACTGCGATAACTCCAGAGGCGTGCGTAATTTCTTCCGTCACCAAGTATACGACAAAGGGCGTCGCAATCTGCAAAACAGTGTTAAAAATCACGTCATCGATTCCTTGCCGACGCAAGATATCCATCAATAATTGAATAGCTGTCATAAAAATTAAACCGGATAGGAACCCGACGATACTGATGTAAAAGAAATCACCCACGGCTGTCCCCATTGAGAAAGCGCCAGTCACCGTAGCAGCAATTGCGTATTTAAACGCAATCAGGCCACTTGCGTCATTAATTAAACTTTCACCACTCACCAAATGCATCAAACTGTCTGGGAGCTTAGCTTGTTTTGAAATGGACTGCACGGCCACTGGGTCGGTTGGTGATAAAATCGCGGCCAACGCGAAAGCCACCGTCAGTGGCATCTTAGGAATCAATTCATAAATCAAGAACCCACCCAAAATCGTGGTCAGAAAGACCAACCAGATGGCGTTTGCAAAAATTGGTCCCCGCAGCCGCCAAAGTTCCCGTCGGGGAAAACGCCGGCCATCGTTATACAGTAACGGGGCAATAAATAGTAGCAAAAACCAGTCAGTTTCAAGTGGTACTTCAAATTTCCAAATTAAAGCCACCAAAAGCCCTAGGGCAATTTGAATCAAACTAACTGGAATAAACGTGAGGTAGTGACTGATAATATTAGAAAACAGGACTAACACAATCAACAGGATCACTGCTTCAACAATTGGCACATAAGGTCCCCCCTCTTTTTATTTTGTATGTGGTTCATCACCAATGATGCGGACTTCAGTTTCCAAGTGCACATCGTCTTCTTTTAAAATGACCGCCTGAATGTGATGAATTAAGTCCAAGTAGTCCGTTGCCGTAGCATGATCAATGTTCACAATAAAGCCGGCATGCTTCATGGAAACCTGCGCGCCACCCATCTGATAGCCTTGTAGACCGGCTGCTTGAATCAGTTGGCCAGTGTAATGACCCTCTGGCCGCTTGAAAACACTCCCACAAGAAGGTAGTTCCAGTGGCTGTTTTGCAGCCCGACGAGCATTTAAATCATCCATTTTAGCCTGAATTTCCGCCTTATCGCCGACTTGGAGAGCAAACGTCGCCGTCAACACGATATCGTTATAATCCTGAATCGAACTGTGCCGGTATCCAAAGTCAAGCTCAGTCTGGGTCAAGGTCCGAATCTCTCCCGCAGGAGTCAAAACCTCAGCAGCAACTGCGACTTCTTTGATTTCACCGCCGTAAGCTCCAGCATTCATAAAAATGGCCCCACCGACGCTACCAGGAATTCCAGCAGCAAACTCTAACCCGGTCAGTCCATGCGCCTGTGCCACCTGCGTGGTCTTGATCAGAGCGGCTCCAGCCTCTGCCGTCACCGTCTGACCATCCGTTGTAATAGCGTTCATCTTCGTTAAAATCATGACCAGGCCACGAATACCGCCGTCTCGAACAATCAAGTTGCTAGCGTTACCCACTACCGTAATGGGAAGGCCAATTTGGTTCGCATAAGCCAGCAATGATTTTGTTTCCTGAATATTCGTTGGAAATGCTAAATAGTCAGCAGGTCCACCGGTCTTCGTATGCGTATAGTGAGCCAGAGGCTCGTTACGTAAAATTTCAATCGTTGGAAATGCCGTCGCTATGTCTTCCATCATCATTATTTTCCCTTCGTTCCGCAAATGTTTGGCCCTGTTTTGCCGTTCATCGGCCAAACAAGATTGACAGTCAATAAATCTATTTTACCATGAAAACAAGCATCATCGGGAGCGAACGCATCAATCAAAGCAAAATCTAACATTTCTGGTATACTAAACACAGTTAGTGGAGGTGCAGTCATGAAATTTATTTCTTGGAATGTAAACGGCCTGCGGGCAATTGTAAAAAAAGGGTTTGTGGACACCTTTCAGGACCTAGATGCCGATTTCTTTGGTGTCCAGGAAACGAAGCTTCAAGCTGGTCAGATTGACTTAGACCTACCTGGATACTATCAATACTGGAATTATGCTGAACGTAAAGGTTACTCAGGAACGGCCCTATTTACGAAACACAAACCGTTGAATGTCATCTATGGTATCGATGCCCCTGACTTTGACCACGAGGGCCGGACCATTACCCTAGAATATCCAGATTTCTACGTACTGACCTGTTACACTCCTAACTCAGGTAGCGGACTCAAACGGTTGGACTTCCGCATGGGCTGGGAGAAGGCCTTCCTGAAATTTGTGAACCAACTAAACGCTAAGAAACCCATCATTTTCTGTGGCGACCTCAACGTTGCGCACACCGAAATTGATTTAAAGAATCCCAAAACGAATCATAAGAATGCTGGCTTTACCGATGATGAACGTGAAAAGTTCACCGACTTACTGGGAGCCGGTTACACAGATACCTTCCGTTACTTCAATCCCGATGCAACTGAACGTTACTCATGGTGGAGCTATCGGTTCCACGCTCGTGACAACAATGCTGGCTGGCGCATCGACTACTTCATTACTAGCAACCGGTTACAGCCACAATTAACTAGTGTGCAGATTTTAGACCAAGTCATGGGTTCTGACCACTGCCCAGTTGAACTCAACGTCGACGGTCTCACTGTCGAAGCATAAAACTGAAAGGAAGGATTCATTCGTGAACTTCGTTGCCATGGATTTTGAAACGGCCAACGGCCAACGTTACAGTGCCTGCTCATTAGCACTGACCATTGTACGTAATAGCCAGGTCGTTGACGAATTTTACTCATTGATCAAACCCGATACCGATTTTTTCTGGCGAAACGTTCAAATCCACGGGATCCACGAAAAAGACGTCGCCAATGCTCCCACTTTCCCTGAAGTTTGGGACCACGTGGCCCCCTTCTTTCAACGTGATCGTCTTGTCATTGCGCATAACGCCCCCTTTGACAACGGCGTCCTGCGGAGTAGTCTGGAACATTACAACTTACCGACGGCCCGTTACCTAACGCTAGACACGGTCAAGACTAGTCGGAAGTTCTTCCCAGAATTTCCCAATCACAAATTGAATACGGTCTGTGACGAACTAAACATCGACCTGCACCATCACCACAATGCGTTGGATGACAGTTTGGCCTGTGCCAATATTTTATTGTACGAAGCCAACCACTTTGGAACCCAACCGTTGAAGCCATTTGTAACGATCAACGCGTAAAATTAAACGTGAATTTCAATTCTTAAATATACTAAAAGCAGGACTGTAAAACCAAATCGATTTTGCAGTCCTGCTTTTAGTATATTTTGCCTTTCACAACTCAGTCTGCCGAAACGTGCGTCAGGAAGCAGTGAACACTTACCTCTGAGCGCAAATGTTCATTAGCTAGATATCTTGCCTGACCACGCCATTATTTCCGTTTAGGCTTTCCAGGTAATTGGGGCTTGCTGTGCCAAAATCTGATCGATTCGTTCTAGCTCGGCAGCAGTAAATGTTAAATGATCTAACGCCTGAACATTGGCGACAACCTGTTCAGGCCGACTAGCACCAATCAAGACGCTCGCAATGGCTGGTTGCCGTAAATTCCAGGCCAGTGCCATTTGCGCCAAGCTTTGATGGCGACTCGCTGCAACTTCATTCAACCGTTTGACAGTCGTAAGTGTCTGTTCGACTTGGGCTGGCTCCAAGAAAGGAATCGTCCCCTTGTTAGCTCGCGAGTTGGCTGGAATACCATGTAAGTATTTGTCCGTTAATAGTCCCTGACACAACGAACTGAAACTAACTGCGGCCTTATTTTCAGCTGTTAAAATCGGTAAGACATCGTCTTCAACCTGACGATTCAACATGTTATAGCGGGGTTGATGAATAATAAACGGTGTCTTGAGGTCCCGGAAAATATCGACCATGACCTTCGTCTGTGCACCATTATAATTGGAAATACCAACGTAGAGGGTCTTCCCGTCGCGCACCAACTGGTCCAGCGTTAAAGCCGTCTCCTCAGGGTCAGTAGCAGGATCTGGCCGATGACTGTAGAAAATATCAAAATAATCTAGACCGGTCCGCTTCAAGCTCTGATTAGCACTCGCAATGATACTTTTGCGGGACCCCCAATTACCGTAAGGTCCAGGCCACATCACGTAGCCTGCCTTGCTGGCAATCACCATTTCATCCCGATATGGTTTCATATCGCTGGCCATGATCCGACCAAAATTTTCCTCGGCGCTCCCAGGAACTGGTCCATAATTATTAGCTAAATCAAAGTACGTAATCCCCAAATCAAACGCTTGATGAACAATTGCGCGCTGCGTGTCAAAGGGGTCAACACTCCCAAAATTATTCCATAGTCCCAGCCCAATTGCTGATAGTTTGAGACCACTAATTCCTAATCGATTATAAACCATATTATCGTAACGTTGTTCATTCGCCTGATACATCCAAACACCCTCCTCAAGTTCCATACACTTTAAGGATACCGCTTTCATCCCCATTTGGGGAGTGACTTATCAGTGGTTTCAGTCTAATCCTCCAACTAAATTAAATGAGCAACAACTGTCTAGGATCTTGGTCCTGGACACCGGTTGCCCTTTTTACCTGGCTTAAATGTGCATTAGAGATCAGTCGGGATCCACCGGCAACCGATAGACCATTTCAATGGCTGAAACTTGTTCACCATCGGCCGTGGTCACGGTCTCAATTGGCATCTCTGTGCGGGTAAAGCCTAATTTTTCGTAGAGTTTTACAGCAGCAACGTTTCGTGTCTGAACGGTCAGACCAATGGCCACCAACGAACTAGCCGCTTCAGCCCAGTAGAGGGCTTCGTCAACCAGCGCTGTACCAATTCCCTGGTGCCAGTACGACTTTTCCACAGCAATTCCTAATTCACCGACGTTTCCCTGTGGCGTGGGAACGATTGAACAAACGCCTAGAAGTTCATCCCCCAAGCTGGCAACAAGAACCAGGTGCCGTGAGCTCTGTTGGATTTGATCCAATTGATCTGCTTCTTGTGCGGCACTAATCGTTTCATCGGCGTTGGCTAAACAAAACGTATCGCTCTCCGTTTGTAAACGTGCCAACAACGCTAGCAAGTTCGCAGCATCTGCTGGCTCTGGTAGGCGGATTGCAACTTCTTCACTCATTTTTGGGTGGCCTCCAGTTGCTGAACAAGTTGGGTAAACCGGTCGCCGACAGGTTCAAACCGCAAAGTCCGCTGGCTTTCACCTGCATCGTCGTCACGTTTGAACACGATTCGCAGATAATTTTCAGGCAGCTCATCCTCAATAAACTTGGACCATTCAACCACGTTCACGCCATCTCCGTTAAAGTATTCATCGAGGCCCAACTCGTCCCCGCTACCATCTTCCAGACGATAAACGTCCATATGATACAGGGGTAACCGGCCGCCCTGGTACTCACGAATGATGGTAAAGGTGGGACTTTTCACGTTGCGCTTGATGCCTAATCCAGCCGCCAATCCCTTGGTGAACGTCGTCTTCCCAGCACCTAAGTCACCGTCCAACAAAATCACATCTTGTGCAGCTAATCCAGGTGCCAACTGCTGCCCCAAAGCCATCGTTTCTTCCGGACTAGTAACCGTTATTTCAAACATTCTTGGTAACCCCTTTTTAAACAGATTATTATTTTTAGATTAACATTATCAACGCGGAAGTGAAAGCCATGTCCCCCCATTGCTGACAGCCACTTCTAGCACTCCCACTCTAGTAATCCTAACAAATAGTACCCGAACCGCTAACGAATAGCAATTCGGGTACTAGATCAATTCAAGATAAATTCAATTAGTTTAAAGACTGGGCCGCCGTGATAATGGCAACCTTGTAAACATCTTCTTCATTGCAACCACGAGACAAGTCAGAAACTGGTTTGTTCAAGCCTTGCAAGATTGGTCCAATCGCTTCGAATCCACCGAAGCGTTGTGCAATCTTGTAACCAATGTTCCCGGATTGTAGTTCTGGGAAGACAAAGACGTTGGCATGACCAGCAACTTTAGAGTCTGGCGCCTTTTGAGCGGCAACACTTGGGACAAAGGAAGCATCAAATTGTAATTCCCCATCAACGGCCAAATCTGGTGCCGTTTCATGAGCAATCTTGGTAGCTTCTTGAACCTTAGTGACCATTTCACCCTTAGCAGAACCCTTCGTGGAGAAGCTAAGCAAAGCAACCTTAGGGTCAATATCGAAGACTTTAGCCGTATGAGCACTTTCAACGGCAACTTCAGCCATCCCAGCAGCATCTAATTCAATGTTGATGGCACAATCAGCGAAGACGTAACGTTCATCACCTTTTTGCATGATGAAGGCCCCACTGATTCGCTTGACGCCTTCCTTAGTCTTGATAATTTGTAAGGCAGGACGAACAGTATCACCAGTTGGATGAATGGCACCGGAGACCATCCCATCAGCTTGGTCCATGTAAACCATCATGGTCCCAATATAGTTAGGGTCTTCCAGCATCTTTTCAGCCTGTTCAACAGTGTTCTTACCATGACGCCGTTCAACTAAAGCATCCAGCATCGCTTGGTGCTTGTCAGCTGGCATCGTAGCAGGGTCCAAAATCTCTAATGGACTTAGGTCGATGGCGTTATCAGTGGCTGTCTTTTCGATTTCGCTTTGCTTGCCCAAGACGATGGCCTTGATCAGCCCGTCGGCGGCTAAACGGCTAGCGGCGCCTAATACTCGTACATCTTCCCCTTCAGGAAATACAATGGTTTTGTTTTGTCCGTTGATCTTTTGTTTAAGACTATCAAAAAGTTCCATAAATGGTGACCTCCATAAAATATCCCACGAATCAATTCTCTTATGCTATGCCTGGTTGGATGCCGTGTTTGGCCCCTCGTCGACGTTGGCATGCTCTGGGAGCTGCCAATCGATGGGACTTTCACCTAATGATGTCAACGCGATGTTGGTTTTGGAAAAAGGCTTGGAACCAAAGAATCCTCGGTTAGCGGATAACGGACTCGGGTGCGCTGACTGAAGAACGATGTTAGTCTGCGTATCGATCAACTTGATCTTTGAGCGCGCTGCATTACCCCACAGGATAAAAACAACGGGTTCCGGCCTTGCCGATAGCTTAGCAATCGCCGCATCGGTCAGTCGTTCCCAGCCATGCCCCTTATGTGAAAAGGCTTTGCCGTAACGAACCGTTAACACAGAGTTGAGAAGCAACACGCCTTGCTTGGCCCACTTTTCAAGGTAACCATGCGAGACCGGTTGAATTCCCAAATCACTCTCTAATTCCTTGTAAATATTCACTAACGACGGTGGAATTTTTGTGCCGGGTAACACCGAAAAACTACACCCGTGAGCCTGTCCCGGATTATGGTACGGGTCCTGTCCCAGAATGACGACCTTTACCTGGCTAAATGGCGTCCATTCGAACGCGGTAAAGATGTGATACATGTCTGGATAAATTTGATAATGCTGATACTCCTCGACTAAGAACTCACGTAATTGTTGATAGTAAGCTTGTTCAAACTCGGGTTCAAGTACCGGCCACCAATCATTATGAATAAACGGTTTCATTCCCAACACCTCGCCTTTTATTCTATCATAAAGCGACCGCAAATGATATTATCCACCGACATCAGGTCAAACATGATAGAATGTAGGTGACGTAAATCTAAATAAGCTGCAAAGGAGGTCCCCATGCGTAAACTTTATCTAAATGAAGCCGCCCTTTCCGCCAAAGCGACGACCGTGATTCACGACGAGCAGAACCAATCTTGCTACTTATTAGTCGGAAAATGGGGGCTCCGAGCTGACGTTCTTTCCGTTTACACCATTGCGGGAGAATTGGAAGCCGAAGTTAAACAGGACTCATTAGGTCTCTTACCGAAGTTTCGGTTAGTCTATCACCGCCAGGTCGTGGGCCGCGTCAGTAAAACTTTCGGTGTGATTCGTGAGGTGCTCTTTGTTCGTGGCTTGAACTGGGTCATCATGGGGAGTTTAGCCAGCGGACGGTTCCGGATTTATCATGGCCGCGACCAGGTCGCTACGATTGCAGTTATCGATCACTCTGGTGGCGGCACCGTTGAACTAACCGTTGATCAACCAGATCATGAAGCATTAATCGTTTGCCTAGCTGCTATCCTTAACCGCTGGGCTCGCCATCAGCAAAAGTTACCCGAGTTACTGCACAACCACGCTTGGGTCCCGCATCCAGCACAATCTGGGAGTGTGGCTCCGACCATTGACCATCGCAAAGATTCTGACTGAAATTTTTAACCATTAATTTATCAACCGTTGAATCGACCCTACTTGCACTGAAAAAGCTACGACGCAATCGTCTTTGCGTCGTAGCCTTTTTGATGACTATTTTAAATTTCACTATTTCTCGACTTATGGCTTCACCATGACTAACTTCTTATTTGCAGTCACATACTTGCCATTTGTTAGCTGGAAACGCGTCGTCTTGTTATAAGTGACAATCTTCTTGACCTTTAAAATTTGCCCCTTACGATAGTGGCCATGCTTGGTCGTTAACGACTTTTGCTGATAACGGTTAACACCTTTGGCATTAATTACACGAACCTGCTTTTGCTTTGTCTGATAGTAGACGGAGCTGACGAAGGACTTTTTAGCTGTAATATAGCCGGTTTTTCCCGCTGTCTTCGAATGATGATTGACGTCTTTAACCTCGTAACGCAGATTACCGTTCTTGGACGTAGCCATTCCCTTCACCACGAACATTGGCCGGTTAACCCGCTCTTGCTTCCCATACCAATGCTTAAGTGTCTTTTTAGAAAAATTTTTACTCCTGTATAAGCCAATTTTCTTCGTGGCGTATACAACGCTCGAAATTGGTGCCACTGACGCTCCGTCCCCACCCGTTGCAAGGTCAGGCACGTAGTGGAAGGTTACCGTTTGAGCTTGAGTGGTGTAAGCACCAGTTGCTGGTCCAGTTACTTTAGCCAGTTTATACCCGTTAAAGACCAACTGGTTGGCTGAATAGCTAGCACCTAGCTCACCCGTCAACACCTGATTGTCAGAGAGTTTACGTTGATTCTGGTCCAAATACTGAACGGTAACTGGTTGAGCCTGCTCTATTGGTGGAACGATTGGTGGCGTCGTTGGTTCAATGACCCGATTGACTGGCTCCCAGACATACGTTTCTAAACTGGTTGGCCGGTCAGCAGTCGTATACTGAGCTATGATTGCTTTACCCGTATCGAAATGGTCGCCTAGCGGGTTCTTGACGGTCCCTGAACCAACCGCCTGCCACTTACCAGTGTAGTCATCAGAATCGATTGGTGCGTCATCCAAGCCCGTGTTGGCCTTGTCAATAAAAGCTGTCTGTGGCCCAAAGGTAATTTGCTGGATGGTTGACGCACCATAGAACATGTAGTAACCAGAAAAATTAGCCGGAGGCGCAAACTTTGGCAGACTAACCTTTTCCACACCCGAGCTGGTCAGCATATAACTAGAACTCGTGAGTTTCGTAAAAGTCCCATTCGCAAAGTTTAATTCCTTGATGTTATTGGTTCCCCAGAACGCAGATGTCGCCGTTACCAAAGAACTTGTATCAAAGTTCCGAACATCCAGGGCTGTGACCCGCCCCTGCCCTTGAAACATGAAATTCATGTCCGTGACCTTACTAGTATCAAAGTGAGAGACATCAATCGTCGTCGTAACAGATTTCAAAGTCGTATCACAGAACATCCGACTCATGATCGTCGTATCAGACGTATTCAGTTTATCCAGGTTAACGTAGTCCGTGACATTTCGCAGCTGACCAAATAACCCGGTCGCATCTTTAGGTGCCTTGATGGGGCCATCGAAAACAACTTTCGTGACCTGATCAGCCACCGTCTGTGCTTGATTAGTTGTCGGGGCCGAATTGCCTTCAGCTGCAGCAATTACTCGCGCAAACTGGCCAACTGCAACATTCGTTAAATCTGCTTCTGGTAACGATCCTGCTCCCAAGTGAAGCTCACCACTCGGCGTTAAATACCAAGTAACATCCCCATAGGTGCCTGTGAGATTATCTGCCTTAACTGCAGCCGCCTGCGCAGTCACTGCAGTTGGTTGATGACCCATAACTAAACCACTTATTGGCTGTGCTACTCCCAGCGTTAAGCTGAGCAGAAGCAAAGTTGCTTTTCGGTTCATGATAATCCCTCCTCGTAAGTCGCCCCGATTTAATTTCTTGAAGCAATTTATACGCTCAAAATTCAGTCATTGTATTCACTAGTTATATATTAACATGTATTCACTTTGTTGAAAGATAATTTGACTTGCAATCTTTATCACATGATAAGGACTAAGTATCACCTGTCATCATAGGCTTTTTACTTAGTTTCCTCCGAAACCAGCTACGCTAGTTATACACTTTATGCGTAATTCTGTCCTTCATACCGGACAGCTTTATTTGGTTCTATGATATTTGGTGTTGATAGAGAAATCTATCAACACCAATTTTTTGTAAGTCATGTGGACACACTCAGATTGCCCAAACACCAATCGTTGCGAAACAACATCAGATTTCTCAAAACGTTCAACACGGCATCATTCAACAGTTAACTTCTGACCGAACGATGGCCAGCATCGCCGTTCAATACAATGTTTCAACTAACACAGTCAGTCGACAGCTAGTCTCGCTAGGACAACAAACTAAGCCAGCATATGATGGTTTGCCAGGCTCATTGTGCATCGACGAATTCCGTTCCACAAGTAATCAAATGAGTTTTATCGCAATTGACGCCGAGAAACATGACCTGGTTACCATCTTGCCGGGACGAAGAAATAAAGACATCAAAGAATTCTTTTTAAACCATTATTCCTTAACCAACCGCAGCAACGTCACTCGTGTCGTAATGGACTTTAATTCTCAGTATCAGTTAATTATTCACCAAATTTTTCCCAACGCCATTATTGTCGCCGATAATTTTCATTTAGTCCAGATGGTTCTTCGTTCTCTAAATCAAACTCGAGTCCAATTAATGAGGCGGTTCCCCAAGGAATCCCGAGAGTATCGCGTTCTTAAGCACTATTGGCGGCTCTATTTGGAGAGTTATAAAGACCTGGAGAAGAATAAACCACAGTGGTATTCACACCTCAAAGATCATCTCACACAAGAGCAACTCGTTCTCGAGGGCTTGGACCTCAGCGAAGAATTTACGAACACCTATTACTCAGCACATTCCTTAGTAGAATCCATTCGAAAGCGTGACTTTTCAGCATTCATTGAAGCTTTAGGTGAAGTTGAGAACGTAAGTCCTCAACTTCTAACGACCATCAAAACGTTCATCCAGAAAAAGCAGTTCATTCAAAACATGACGAACTGTTCAATTTCCAACGGTCCAATAGAAGGCGTCAATCGTAAGATCAAGCAAATAAAGCGCACCGCTTACGGTTATCGAAATTGGATAAACTTCAGTTACCGAATCCAAATCGAATTCAAAATCAGAATACAAAAAAGAGGTCCAATTCGAAAGTGAATTGAACCTCTGAAAATCCCTTCATCAACACCGGTTGACAAAGAGCCCTTTATTTAATGGAGCCATGAAAAAAGGGATCGAACGGTGTGCCGTTCAATCCCTTTTCTGATTAATAACGTTTCATGACCCGCGCAATTTGCCGGTCCTGTTCACGTCGTTTAATTGTTTCACGTTTATCGTATTCACGCTTACCAGTTGCCACGCCAATCAGAACCTTCGCAAATCCGTGTTTAAGGTACATCTTCAAGGGAACCAGGGTTACCCCCTTATCCATCGTTGCCTGTCCCAACCGCCGAATCTCCTTCTTATGCAGAAGTAGCTTACGGTTACGTAACGGATCATGATTGAACCGATTGCCTTGAATGTATTCACTGATATGAACATTCATCAACCAGGCCTCGTTGTTGCGAACTTGAGCAAACCCATCCTGTAAGTTGACCCGCCGTTCACGTAGCGATTTGATTTCAGTCCCAGTCAGAACCAAACCAGCCTCGACCGTTTCAGAGACCGAATAATCGTGACGAGCTTTACGGTTCTGTGCTAAGACATTATCTGGCGTTTTCTTGGACTTTCTCTTTGCCAAGTTCTGTCACCTCGCTTAGTGTCGACCACCTTGTGAGTTGTTACTGCGGTTTTGACCACCACTATGATTGTTGTTTCGGTGTTGGCCACCATTGCCGCCACGTTGGTTCGATGGTCGTTGATTACCATTACGATGGTTGCCATTACCATTACTACCAGAATGGTTGCCACCGCTGTGGTTGTTGCCGTTGCTGTGATTATTCCGACCGTGGAAGCCACCGCCACGAGAGCGATGTTCCCGATGTGGCAGTAAGTCACTCGTTGGTGCCTTTTCAGGGTCAAGTAGTTCAAAGTCGATTTCACTTTGTTCCTTGTCAACGTGAATAACCTTCACCCGAATTGGTTGGCCAATCCGGTACGTCCGCCGAGTATTCCGACCAACTAAGGCCAAGTACTTTTCGACGTATTCGTAATAGTCATCCTGCATCCGGCTGATATGAATCAGGCCTTCAATGGTGTTTGGCAATTCGACAAACATCCCAAACTTCATGACGGAACTAACCACGGCGTCAAATTCTTCACCAACGTGGTCAGCCATGTATTCAGCCATCTTCATGTCATTCGTATCCCGTTCAGCATCGATTGAGCGACGTTCCATTTCGGAAGTGTGGACCCCAATCTCTTCCAGAATCGGTGCAAATTTTTCTTTAGAAGCAGTACCAGTACCGTGGTCTTCGTAATAGTGAATCATGCGGTGCACCATGGTGTCAGGGTAACGCCGAATTGGTGACGTAAAGTGGGTGTAGAACTCTGCGCCCAACCCAAAGTGACCCAAGGATTGGTCAGCGTAACGAGCTTGCTTTAAGCTCCGCAACATCATGACAGACACCATGGCCTCTTCAGGCTTGCCAGCAACTTGCTTCAGAACCCCTTGCAACATCTTTGGCCGTAAGTGGTTAGGATCACCCTTAACGTTGATACCAAAGGCTGTCAAGAATTCAAAGAAGCTCCGGACACGATCACCATCTGGCGTTTCGTGGACCCGGTAGAGGAACGGAACCTTAGCACGGAAGTAATGTTCCGCAACGGTTTCATTGGCTGCTAACATGAAGGATTCAATCATCCGTTCTGAAATACCACGCGTCCGTAACTTAACGTCAATGGCGTGTCCCTTGTCATCCACAATAATTTCAGCTTCGCGGTCATCAAAATCAATAGCCCCACGTTGCTTCCGTTGCTTTAACAAGATTCGGTGCAGTTCGCCCATTTCTTCAAACATTGGAACTAATTCCTTGTAACGATCCATCGTCACGGGATCGTGGGCTTCCAAAATTTGGTTAACGGCGGTATAGGTCATCCGTGCTTTTGAACGCATAACAGACGGATGAATCCGGTGCTTAACCACGTGACCTTCGGGATTGATTTCCATGTCACAACTCATGCATAAACGCAATTCGCCCTCATTCAGAGAACAAATCCCATTAGACAAACGCCGTGGTAACATTGGGATAACCCGATCAGTCAGGTAGGTACTGGTCCCACGTTTGTAAGCTTCCTTATCTAAAATGGAATCTTCCTTAACGTAGTGAGAAACGTCCGCAATGTGGACCCCTAAATGATAGTTGCCATTTGGTAATTTCCAAACAGTTACGGCATCATCTAAGTCTTTTGAAGATTCCCCATCAATCGTCACCAGATCCTGATTCGTGATATCCTCACGACCAGTCATTTCTTCTGGCAGCACGTGATCGGGAATCTCATCAGCAGCCTGCATCACTTCTTCTGGAAATTCAGAAGGAATATTGTGTTGGTACACGATTTGTAAAATATCGATTCCTGGATCATCAACACTCCCGATGACCTGCTTCGCAATCCCAACCATAGCGTCAGGATGATCAGCGTTAGGGTACTCAGTAATTTCAGCCGTGACCACTTCACCCGGCGTTGGGTTCAAACCAACGTTGGTGACGTAAAACTTGTACTTCATGATCTTCTTATCGGTTAGCCGAACTTGACCAACGTAACCAGCATCGTCATCGGTCTTGAAGAACTCACCAACGACTTGTTCGTAGTGGTGTTCAACAATTTCCGTAACTTTACCTTCGGGACCTTTACCGCTCCGTGGATCGCCAGCCCGGACAATTTCAATTTTGACCGTATCACCGTTTAAAGCACGTAACGTATTGTTAGGAGCAATATAGGCGTCCGGTTCAACCTTGTTTTCATCATAGGCGACAAAGCCGAAGCCCTTATCATTCCCGTGAAAAATCCCGGTCAGTGTTCGTTGACTTGGGTCCAACTGAAAATGGCCATGGTCCGTCACTTGGACAAGACCATCGCGTTCTAATTGCGCTAACTCTTGCACGATCAGTTTGAAAGCAGCTGAGCCGTGGTAATGTAGCGCATCTGAAATGTCTTCTACTGTGTAACTTTGATCCGCATGTGCGCGGAAGAAAGCTGTTAAGTCAGTTTTTAATGTATTATCTTGCACTATCGATTCCTCGTTATTTTAAAAGATTGTGTGTAAAAAAGCCAAAATATCTGTTTCCAATTCATGATGCGCTGAGTTGACCGTTAAGACGTGGCCAGCACCGGCATATTCATGATAATCAATTTGATTCGATGGGTAAGCATCCGCGAGCCACTTGCCAGAACGAGGATCGATCATCTGATCTTCCTCCCCCTGTGCAATAAACACAGGCTGCTTAATCCAATCTAAGTGGGTCGCGGTCGTGTCGGCAAATGCCTGAATTGCTGTTAGTTGTGTCTGTAAATGTGCTTGCAACCACGCAACGCGCTTTACTTGGTCCTCACCAGTAATGTTCTCTTGCCGATAAGTTGCCTTAGCCATTTCAATAAATGATCCAGGCACGTTCGTTTGTCCGCGAAAAATCACGGGCGAAGCAATCGTTCCACCACCGGCCAGTGCGTGATCCGTCTGTAGAGCGCGTGTCGCAAATAAGCCACCCAGTGATAGACCAAAGATAGCAATTTGCTGATAGCCTCGCTGTCGCAGGAAAGCAATTGCATCTTGCGTATCTTGCCACCACGCTTTAGGCGAACCTTGTCGCAAAATATCCGCAGGGTCCCCGGTCGCGTGGCCCGTAAAAATGGGAGCAAGTACCGTATAATTCTCAGACTCCAAACGACGCCCAAGAATCCGCATGTCGTTAGAGCTACCGGAATAGGCGTGGAGCAGAATAACTGCTTTTGGCCCCTGCTCGAAGAAGAGCGGGGTTGGTTTTTGAATCATGTAAAACCACCACTTTCCGCTGAAGTTATTGGTAAAAAAGCCTCCTGTAACGAATAAACAGGAGGCCTCATTTCTACTCTAGTGTGATGATAAATAAACTAAAGCCAGTGCCAGCCCAAAGAAAAGTGCTCCCAAGATAACGGTCACCTTTTGCATGAAAGCTTCGAAACCACGAGGCTTGGACTTTGCAAACAGGTCATCCGCGCCACCAGATAAAGCGGACAATGCGTCATTGGTCTTAGCGGGTTGCATCATTACTGCAATGATAATCAAAACAGAAACGATTAAGATACAGGTCATTAAAAAGTTATACACGAATTTGCCTCCTACCTATCGAATAGGTCTAATAGGTCTAACTATACTTATCTAATCTATCATAGTCAGCCACTTTTTACCAGCCCCAGGCTCGCTTAATCAGTCAAATGAGGGTGAGAATCGTTTAAGTGGGCTAGTTGTTGTCGGACGAAAGCACGATTGGCTCGATACGTGAATACGACCAACGTATCACCCGCTCGGAGAATGGTGTCGCCTTTAGGAATCACCGCCCGTTCTCCACGTTTAACACTGACCAGCAGTGCCCCTTTCGGCCACGGAATATCCCGGACCTGACGACCCACCAGTTCTGAGCCCTCACCAACAGCTACCTCGACTCGATCAGTTGGACCACTAGCTTCAGCCGTAGCAGGAGTCACCATATTTTCTAACATGGCTTCATATATTGGTTCACCGCCCAACACGTCAACCGTGATGTAAGCCACGATGGCTACGACCGCCAGTGGCATCAAGTGCTGGAGTGACCCTACCATTTCAGTAATCAACAATATAGCTGTAAAGGGTGCCTTAGAAATCCCAGCAAAGTAACCCGCCATAGCATAAATCACAAAGTTAGCAATAAACACGGCTGGCAACCAGCCCAAAGCTACAAAGCCACGAGCACCGATGGCCCCCAATAATGCACCTAACGTCAGAATCGGTAG
This sequence comes from Levilactobacillus yonginensis, assembly GCF_964065165.1. Classification (NCBI taxonomy): domain Bacteria; kingdom Bacillati; phylum Bacillota; class Bacilli; order Lactobacillales; family Lactobacillaceae; genus Levilactobacillus; species Levilactobacillus yonginensis. The sequence continues at coordinate 952,325 of NZ_OZ061549.1, forward strand.
GAAAATCCCACCTGGCAGTCCAGAACTATAGCTAATTGTTGAGAAAACGAAACGCAAAATAAAGTAACCGATGAGTGGGATTAATAAAGGCGTTTGACGAGCAAACTGAACGATCATTTGGTTCCCGCCACCCAACGTAATTGGCCACAATAACCCAATGGGAATGACCAAGAGAAATGGCACAATGCTGTTTAAATGTTCTGGCAACCAGGTCAATCGGGCATACCAACTAGCACCACGCAACGTGACCCACTGATACAGGTAACCCAATAGTCCCAGGCCCACACCAACGATTAATAGGAGCCAATAGTACTTTAAGGGTAGAGCTTGTTCATACTGAATATGTAAGACCGGTGTCAGACCAAAGACCACGTTCGAGACAAAATTAGCAACTACGGCACTAGTTAATGCAGTCAACCAGACCAAAGTTGAGAAATTATGATATACCTCTTCAAGAATAAATAAAGTTGAGGCAATCGGCGCGTTAAACGCCGCCGACAAACCAGCAGCAGCTCCACCAGCAATTAATAGACGACGCTTACTCCCCGTTAAGTGAACGCTTTCCGCAAAACCTTGCGCAATGGTCCCACCCAACTGAATGGAAGGCCCTTCACGCCCCAAAAACAAGCCAGCACCAATTCCAAGAATTCCGCCTAAAAACTTTTTCCAAAGAACGGGCCACCATTTATAATCCATTTCACCGGCCAGCTGACCTTCAACCTGAGGAATCCCCGACCCTTTAATCATTGGTGTCTGTTTCCCCCAATGACCAATTAGAATGGCCGCTAGAACCAATAAAACAGCCCAAGGAATCAACCAAAGTGGATGTTGGCCTAACCACCCATAGATTCCTTGAACCGTCGTAAGGAGGTGTTCAATCGCTAATCGGAAAGTACTAACGACTACTCCAGCCAGAAGACCCACAATACTCCCGAAGAAAATTGCGTTGAGTCGGGTCAAGTCATGTTTGATTGGGTACTTTCTGGTCATTTGCGATTCCTCCACTGTCATTTAAAAGTCTATTTACTAGTCTATCACAGTTTCTTTGACTTTAAACGGAAAATTCGGTGGTAACGATACCCACCTAATAGACCAATCAGGAGGCCCCAGCCTAACACGTACCACCCACTCCGAGTCTCTCCCGTGTGAGGTAAGTGATCAGTTGATGATTTAGACGTCCGCTTCATTCTTGATTGTTGCTTTTTCTGGGACTTTTTTACCGCCGCACTACTATCATAATAATGCCGTTTCGTATCTGACAAGCTCGCCATCCCCGCCTCTTCATCTTCAAGATTATCTCCGTTATTCGTCTCAGCAATCGACGTCGGGGTACTTTCAGTTTTACGATGCGGATCTATTTCTAAGCCTTCCTGATTATCATCTCCCTCCGCTGATGAATTCATATCGGTTAACGGCAGCGAAACCTTGTCTGGTAGGCTTGGCTTAGGAAGTGGTGTTGGTGTTGGTGTTGGTGTTGGTGTTGGTGTTGGTGTTGGTGTTGGCTCTGGCTTTGGCGCCGGCTCTGGCTTTGGCGCCGGCTCTGGCTTTGGCGCCGGCTCTGGTTTAACCGGTTGTACTAACACACGAACGACCTCTGACGGGGTCAAAACCACATGACTGGTTTTCTGGTCAGCCCGTAGCTGATACCCGGTGGGCGCAACTAAGAAGACCCGTCCTCCCAATCTTAATCCGACATGAGACGCCCGGGACCCAACCACGCGGCCAACTGCATCCACATAAGTGATTGTCGCTCCCACCTTATTTCCTGCCAAATAAGTAACAATCGTTGGTTGATGATAATCTTTTAATGGGACTGGCTTGGGCAATTTCACTTTTAAAAGGCTCCCAATCTCTGGAAGTAGTGCTACATTGCTACCACGGGTGGTCACATCCGATACCTGTGAGGTCTCTCGATAGAGGGTCGTTCGGGAAATGCCGTCCTCATCACCACCCTCAATCTGAAACCGAACAACGTAACTAAATGCCGGTGTTGATTCTGCTCCACTAGCAGTCACACCATTAAAACCAGCTGCTAGCACAACGACACTTAAACCCACTAAACCCATCATCTTTCGAAATCTCATATAAATTCCCCCTCGTTACTAGTTAACTCCGCAGAAATTCATCGAGTTTTTTTAATTTCAAAAAAAAAAGCAAGTCCATCTCTGGACTTGCTTTCATCATTCACGATTTAATTACTTGTTAACGATGGCCATCCGTGCGTCTTCGCTCAAGTTGTAGAAGGAGTGAATTCCCTTGTAGTTGGAAGTCTTACCTAATTGGTCTTCAATCCGCATTAATTGGTTGTACTTAGCGATCCGTTCGCCACGGCTCATTGAACCAGTCTTGATTTGGCCGGCGTTCAACGCAACAACCAAGTCAGAGATAGTCGTGTCTTCAGTTTCACCAGAACGGTGAGAGATAACGGCCGTGTAACCAGCTTGCTTAGCCATTTCAACGGCTTCAACAGTTTCAGTCAAAGTCCCGATTTGGTTTAACTTGATTAAGATAGAGTTGGCAACGCCCATCTTGATACCCTTAGCCAAGTAGTCCGTGTTCGTAACGAATAAGTCGTCACCAACGATTTGAACTTTCTTGCCCAAACGTTCAGTAGCCATTTGCCAGTCTTCCCATTCGTTTTCATCCAAAGGATCTTCGATGGAAACAACTGGGTACTTGTCAACGATGCTTTCCAGCAAGCTAACAAATTCTTCAGCAGTGTATTCCTTGCCGTCACCCTTAAGTTCGTACTTCTTGGTGTCAGCGTTGTAGAATTCTGATGAGGCACAGTCAAAGGCAATAGCAACGTCCTTACCAGGTACGTAGCCGGCGTTCTTGATTGCTTCAACTAAGATTTCGAAAGGTTCTTCGTTGTTCTTCAAGTCAGGAGCAAACCCACCTTCATCACCAACGGCCGTTGAGTAACCCTTTTCGTTCAAAAGGTTCTTCAAGTTATGGAAAGTTTCGGAACCCATCCGAATAGCTTCCTTAACAGTCTTGGCACCAACCGGCATGATCATGAATTCTTGGAAATCAACCTTGTTGTTGGCGTGCTTCCCACCGTTGATAACGTTCATCATAGGTGTAGGAAGGACGTGACCATTGAACCCGCCTAAGTAGTTGTACAGAGGTTGGCCTAATTCGTCAGCAGCAGCACGGGCAGCAGCTAAGGAAACACCTAAGATAGCATTAGCACCTAACTTACCTTTGTTCGGCGTACCGTCAAGGTCGATCATAGCTTGGTCGATGGCCCGTTGGTCGGTAACATCGTAGCCCACGATCTCCTTGGCAATCAGGTTGTTGACGTTGTCGACAGCCTTAGTAACACCCTTACCCATGAAACGACTCTTGTCGCCATCACGAAGTTCAACGGCTTCGTGTTCACCGGTTGAGGCACCTGAAGGAACGATTCCCCGGCCCATTGCACCGGCTTCAGTGTAAAGTTCAACTTCAACAGTTGGGTTACCACGAGAATCTAAGACTTCGCGTGCGTAAATATCAGAAATAATAGACATTTTTTGTATTCTCTCCTTAACGAATGTTTGGCTTCACGGGAACAAGACAACAATCCCATGCTTTATTCTATAAGTTTAACTTTGAACTTTCAATCACATTTTGATTGTTTTACAAATTTTGGTAGTTTGCAAGCTGAACAAATGACTCTTCGTTCAGGCTGGAACCGCCGGCTAGCACACCATCCACGTTATCTTTGGCCATTAAGCCAGCAATGTTATCTGGCTTAACACTCCCACCATAAAGAACCCGAATGCCGTTAGCTAATTCATCTGAATAAATGTCAGCCAGCGTTTGGCGAATCAAGTAGCATCCTTCTTCGGCCTGATCAGTCGAAGCTGAAGTACCACTTCCAATCGCCCAGCTAGGTTCGTAAGCAACGACGATTTTAGCAGCGTCTTCCGCGCTAACACCCTTCAGTGCCGCGGAAACCTGGTTGACGACCCAATGGATTTTCTCACCAGACTCGCGCCGCCCCATGGTTTCATCACAACAAACGATTGGCGTCATGCCATTTCGAAAGACCGCTTGGACCTTTCGATTGATGACATCATCCGTCTCGTTGAAGTAACGCCGCCGTTCGGAATGACCCACGATGGTATATGGAATCCCCATTTCGTGGAGCGCCTTTGGGCTAGTTTCACCAGTATAGGCACCTTCGTCTTCGTAGTAACAAGCCTCTGCAGCAATCCGCAGGACATCTTCAGAATTGGCATCTAACATGGTCTGTAAATCTAAAGCTGGTGCTGCAATCGCCGTTTCCACGACGTCTGAAGCAGGCAACTTTCCTTGCACAGCCTCAATAAAAGTCCGTGCTTCGGTGACCGTTTTGTTCATTTTCCAGTTACCGGCAATGAGTGGTATCCGCAACCTAATCCACCCTTTCTAAAAATAAATTGACTACGATTCTCATCTTACCGAATTCCCACTGGATTAGCCAGCGAAGACCCTTCACGATGAGCAACCATCACAACAAAAAGCCGTGATGACAACCACCACAGCTTTTTATTAATCTACTTGTCAGAAATTGCGGCAATTCCTGGTAAGGTCTTACCTTCAAGGTATTCGAGGGAAGCACCACCACCAGTAGAAATGTGGGAGAGCTTGTCAGCAACACCAAGTTGTTGAACGGCAGCAGTAGAGTCCCCACCACCGACGATCGTCTTAGCTTCGGACAAAGTTCCAAGGAACTTACCAATTTCCAAAGTACCTTCAGCGTAGTTACTCATTTCGAAGACACCCATTGGTCCATTCCAAACAACTGTCTTAGCGTCCTTCAAAACGTCTTCAAATTCTGCAACGGACTTAGGTCCAATATCTAAGGCCATGTAGCCATCAGGAATTTCACCATCAACCGTCTTGTGAGCGGCATCGTTATCAAACTTTTCAGCAACAATGGAATCAACTGGCAGGACTAACTTGTCGCCAGCCTTGTCCAAGATTTCCTTGGCAAGGTCGATCTTGTCAGTTTCAACCAATGAGTTTCCAATCTTCATACCCTTAGCAGCGTAGAAAGTGTAAGTCATCCCACCACCGATAAGAATCTTGTCAGCCTTAGCCAACAAATTGTCGATAACACCGATCTTGTCGGAAACCTTAGCACCACCCAAGATAGCAACGAATGGATGTTCTGGGTTGTCAACAGCACCACCGATGAACTTGATTTCTTTTTCCATCAAGAAGCCGGCAGCAGTCTGGCCCATGTTGGCAGCAATCCCTGCGTTAGAAGCATGTGAACGGTGAGCCGTCCCAAATGCATCGTTAACAAAGACGTCACCCAATGAAGCCCAGTACTTGCCCAATTCAGGGTCGTTACCGGATTCACGCTTAACGTTTTCGCCGTTCTTAACGTCTTCGTAACGGGTGTTTTCCATAACCAAAACATCCCCGTCGTTCAAACCGTCAATGGCGTCTTCAAGCTGCTTACCTTCAGTCGTTGGGACAAAGGTAACTGGCTTGTTCAATAAGTTAGACAGACGTTCAGCAACTGGCCGCATGGACAGGCCTGGCTTGTCTTCTTCCTTCTTAATCCGACCTAAGTGGGACAATAGGATTGCCTTACCACCGTTTTCGATAACGTACTTGATGGTTGGCAAAGCTGCTACGATCCGGTTATCGTTACCAATGACACCATCTTTGATTGGGACGTTGAAGTCGACACGCATGAGGACCTTTTTGCCCTTAACATCTAAATCAGAAACTGTTAATTTAGCCAATTTAGAAAAACCTCCTTGAATGGATATTATCTTTTAAGATTACTTTCACAATATACAGCACTTATTCTCGAAATTCAAAGAACTTGTGTGGAACTCACCCAACAAAAAACGCGACGGAGAAATCCCTCCCCCCGCCGCGTCTTATCGAGCCTATTTTACGACTTACGCCGCAACATTGGGATTAGAGCGTTGCAAAGTGCAATAACGTCCGTACCATGTTGCAAGTGAAGCCCCATTCGTTGTCGTACCAAGCAACAGTCTTAACTAATTGGGTGTCACCGGCAGTCGTAACTTCCGTTTGGGTTGGGTCAAAGACAGAACCGTGGTCATCATCGATGATGTCAGTTGACACAATTTCGTCACCGTTGTAGCCAAAGGCATCGTTGCCCTCAGTGTGCTTCTTGATTGCATCATTGATTTCGTCAGCAGTAACCTTTTTGTCAAGGACAGCTACTAATTCAGTCAAAGAACCATCAACAACACCAACACGTTGTGCATGTCCTTGTAACTTACCCTTCAATTCAGGGATAACCAAACCGATAGCCTTAGCAGCACCAGTTGAGTGAGGAATGGTGTTGATGCTTGCAGTACGGTTGTTACGCATCTTCTTGCCACGAGGTCCATCCAAAATCATTTGGGTAGAAGTAAAGGCATGAATAGTCGTCATCGTACCAGCCTTGATACCAAATTCCTTGTTCAGGAAGTAAGCCATTGGGGCCAAGCAGTTGGTCGTGCAAGAACCAGCAGAAACGATAACGTCATCCTTCGTCAATTGATCCAAGTTAACGCCTGGAACAACCGTCGTGATAGGACCGGCTGGAGCAGATACTAATACCCGCTTAACACCAGCTTCGATGTGGGCGTGAGCCTTTTCTTCAGAAGTGTAGAAACCGGTACATTCGAGAACGAAATCAACACCGTCATTCTTGACCCAAGGAATATTTTGCGCCTTTGGTTCAGCGTAAACAGGGTATTCCTTACCGTCAACCACGATACCCTTATCCGTAGCGGAAACTTCGCCAGGGAAACGGCCATGAGTTGAGTCATACTTCAACAAGTAAGCTAACATTGAAGGTGTCGTCAAATCGTTGATGGCAACAACTTCGATGTCACTTGAGTGGAGTTCGTGAATCCGCTTGAAAGCCAAACGGCCGATACGTCCGAAACCATTAATACCAATCTTTACAGTCATACTGTGATTTCCTCCTTCAGGAAGCAAATAAAGAATAATTTTTTTAAAAAGCAATACAGATTCAGTGTATCACTTTTTTAAAACAAAGTCAGCAGCACCTTCATCAGTTATTAACCAAGTCTGTGCTGGCGCTAAGTGCATATATGCTGCAATGGCGGCACCCTTCTCGGCACCCCCGGCAACAGCAACGACTAATTGCTTAGCGGCTAAATCACCAATTTCCAGGCCGATTCGCGGAAATTTGCTAACGACGTGACCCGCATCATCAAAGAAATAACCAAAGGCCTCACCCACCGCATGGGCAGCTGTCAAGTCATCGATAACGTGTGGCGTCATTTTTCGTCGTTTGGCCATGACCAGTGCCTGGCCAATCCCGTGAACCACCACATTACTGTGGGCAATCAATTGGAGAACTTCATGAATCGATGGCTCCGCAAACAGCGGCTTATACGTCGCACTGGTCAACTGCTCAGGAACATAGAGTTGTCGAAAATCACCATTGGTGAGCTGAGCCATACGGGCAGCCACTGCGTTTGCTTGAATGGCGGGAGATTCACCCACGCCACCTCGAGCTGGCACAAACAGTAGCTGTCGATTGGTTGTTAACGCTGGTGTCAAGATATCTGCCACGGTCGCCATTGTATGACCACCCATGACCGCCAGTGTATTCTGACCGGCTGGCAGGTGCTCGCCAAGAATTTGGCCGGTTGCTTGTGCCATGCCAACCAACGATCCAGTTGCTGCAGTACTGTCTCCTGCAACGATTGTGACGTGAGCAATCCCTAGCTTCTTAGCCAGATCTTGTTCTCGCTGTTGCCTACCAGCCAAATCATTCATGACTGGGACTAAACCACGCAACACTCGCTGTCCAGTGGCAGTGACCTGCATCCCTTTCACAGACATTTGAATGAACCCCAGGTCTGCCAGGGAATCCGTCGTTGTACGAACTGCTCGTTCTGAACAATTCAGGTTTAACGCCAGGGTGCGCCGCCCAACCGGCTGGAGATTGGCAACACCCTGTAGCATGCGGAAGCGGTTGGTCAGCTTTTCAACCATTTGGGGCATAATTGCTTCTACCCACTGCCAATCATCCTGCATCCTGCTTACCTCCTAGTGGGACAGTGACCGGCCAGCGGTGGCTAAATAGCGCCCACCCTGACCAAAAAATTGAAGGCCAACTCAAGCTAACCTTACAGTTAAGCATTATATGCTCTAGCAACTACTTTAGCAAGCACTTACACCGCTTATTTTGTGAAAGCCTTTACAAATTAGGTAATAAAAAAACGAGCCCAAGGAAACCTCAGACTCGACCGCTTTGCGAATGCGCCCGGAGGGAATCGAACCCCCATTTCAAGAACCGGAATCTTACGTGCGATCCATTACACTACGGGCGCATACTCTGTGCTAAACAACACATTGATTACTATAACTGATATTGGATAAAAATACAAGCCGATTTCTCTTTTTGTTCCGAAAAACATGCTATAATAACGGCATTAACTTTTCGTGGAGGTTTCAACAGATGACGCGACATAAGACCTTTCGCTTGGTAGTGGATGCGCTACTAATGGCGATTGTTTTGCTCCAAAATATTTTACCCTTCCTAGGCTATATTCCACTGGGACCCTTTAGCATGACTTTGATTGGCTTAACGGTCATTGTTGCTGGAACTGCACTAGGACCTAAGGATGGTATGGCCATTGGCTTATTCTGGGGACTCCTCACTTTCATTCGGGCCTTCACCTGGCCTTCAAGTCCCGTTGCGCCCCTGATCTTTACGAATCCATTAATTTCGGTACTTCCCCGGCTCCTAATGGGCCTGGCTGCGGGTGGCCTCTTTCTATGGGCACGCCACCAACAGTGGTCTGATCGTCACGCTATGCAGTTAGGGGCGGGGTGCGCTGCCCTAGTCAATAGTCTCCTGGTTCTAGGCTTAGTATACTTATTCTATCAAACACCTGAAGTGGCCTCGGCTTTCGGCGCCAAGGGAAATCAAACGTTAGGTTACGTCCTAATGATCTCCTTAGTCACCAACGCTGTGCCTGAATTTATCCTCGACGTGCTCATCGCCCCATTAATTGCGGGTCCTTTGCGCAAACGTTGGGATCAGCTGAATGTTTAACATTCTACGTGGTGGGGAATCCCTACCACTTTTTTTGACAAAAAAACCGCAACGTTAGACAACGTTGCGGCAAATGATGCGCCCGGAGGGAATCGAACCCCCATTTCAAGAACCGGAATCTTACGTGCGATCCATTACACTACGGGCGCAAGTCAGCATCAGCTTTTTGAGCACCTAACTACTATACCTGATGCTGAATATAAATTCAAGGGGTCGGGTAAATATTTTCTATTGAGATTAAACGTAAATTAATGAGACACTGCCGAATGAAACACTGCCTTGAATTCGTACCACCGGGCCATTACCCGTTTCTTGAATCCCTTTTTCTCCAACGGCGCCAAAGCTCGTATCAACATCCGTCTCGATGTTCCAAGTTCGGGGTAAGTATAGCTCAACCCCTCCAAACGAGGCATCTACAAGGATGGTCGCCCCGTCTTCACTCAGGGCAACGTTATCTAGATAAACTTTTGCGTTTCCCATGTTGACACGAATGGCTGCGTGCTGAAAATTCGTTGACTGCAAGTAGCGAATACTACTACTCATATTCACATTCACCACGGCATCATCTTCCGTCAGGCTTGCGATATCTTCCTCTTGCCAATGGTGATTATCACCATGATGCCAAGACTTTTCATCAAACCAAGCCTGTCGCCAACGCCACCGTGGTTTAATAATCATGGACAACCCAACTGTCAATAACAGTGCCGCACCTAAAATCGTCCAGGGTGCTAGCGCTGCAATCCCCAATGGCTTGGCAAAAATAATTGCCAGAAAGGCCAACGAAAACACCGTTCCTGACACAGCAAAATGAATCAAACTTTCCACTAATGCCGCTACTAAAAACATGGCAACTAATAACGTCCAAAATCCAATGTGATACGTCAGAATGCCCAACTGACTAACGACCAAAATACCGGCCGCGAGAACCAGGAAGACACCCCAAAACCAATTTCGATGCATAATTAACCTACCCCTTTCGCTCTAACGCTACCTGCAATGCCTTGTAGAACCGGCGCGAGACGTAGAGCTGCTTGTGTGATTTCTGAAAGCGAACCAAGTTGCCCGTTACCGACTTGGTGAGTGATAAAACTTGGTCACGGTTGAGGATGGCAGACTTGGAGACTCGTTGAAAGTTAGCCGGCAAATCACTCGCTAATTCCGTCAGTGGTTGCCGCGTACTGTACATCTCCGACGCAGTATGCACGGTCACCTGATGATCAGCCACTTCGAAGAATAAGACCTCCGCCAGATTTACTTGGTAATGACTCCCCCGTTGACTCAGGGTGATAGTCAGTGGAGGGTGAACCGCCGTTAGTGCCGCGCACAACTGGTCAGCTAATGCCGCCGTTGGTGCTTTGATCACCACTTCCGATTCAGTCAGCTCACTATCAACTTCAACGTGGATCTTCAAATCTTCACCCCCTTTTCGTTAATTCAAGTAAACCACACCTCTTCCAGAAAGAAAACGACTGTAACGTGAGTGGTCGTTCAATTGACGCAAGCGGTCAAAAAATGTGACAGAATACGTGACGTTTAAGTAAACTCTGTTATGATAGTTTTAGTCAAAAGGTTGGGGGAATTAACAGAGTCTAATTGTTTGACCTACCCTGACCTTAGCGGTAAACTAGCACCATGTTAGCAAACTGCTAGCCATTTAAAAGCAAAAAGGGAGGCTATCTTGTCATGAATTTAGTACCAACAGTTATTGAACAATCATCCCGTGGCGAACGGGCTTATGATATCTATTCACGACTATTAAAGGACCGGATCATCATGTTGTCAGGTCCCATCGAAGATGACATGGCCAACGCCATCATTGCACAGTTGCTCTTCTTGGACGCCCAAGACTCCACCAAGGACATTTCACTTTACATCAACTCACCTGGTGGTGTGGTTTCTTCCGGCTTAGCCATTTACGATACCATGAACTTCATCCAATCCGACGTTCAAACAATTACGTTGGGGATGGCAGCTTCCATGGCCAGTGTCTTGGCTTCATCTGGGACTAAGGGCAAGCGGTTTGCATTGCCTCACGCCCAAGTGATGATTCACCAACCATCCGGTGGTGCCCAAGGGCAACAGACTGAAATTGAAATCGCTGCTCGTGAAATCTTGAAGACTCGGCAATTGATCAACCAAATCTTGGCTGACAATTCTGGTCAACCCGTTGAACGTCTGAACCAAGACACTGAACGGGATAACTACTTGAGTGCTCAAGAAGCCGTCGATTATGGTTTAATCGACCACATCATGACCAACAGTAGTGAACAAAAGAAGTAATTTCTTCAAAAACATCATTGGCTGCGGCTGATGATGTTTTTTTATGTTTCCATGGTAGTATCTCTATCTGAAAATCAGCGTCCTTTCACCCAGGACATTTGGTCCACCAATTAGTTGCCTATATAATGGTAGCGTTTTCATTAATTAGCTACTTCTCGGAACCATTCAGGCCCCAGCACAAAGGCGTCACCGTCATTTCAGCAAACTAATTTGCCGAGATGTCAGTGACGCCTTTATTTAGGCCGAAGCCTCTTCTCTTAATTGCTTTGCATAATCATTGATTTTACGTAATCGATGGTTGATACCAGACTTTGAGATTGGTCCGCCCGGCACCAGGTCGCCTAACTCTTTCAAGCTAACTTCCGTATGTGCTAGCCGTGTCTCGGCCACTTCCCGTAGTTTAGTGGGCAACTGTCCTAACCCCACGGTAGCCTCGATAAACTGGATATTATCAATTTGGCGAGTCGACGCGTTAGCTACCTTATCCAAGTTGGCATTCTCGCAGTTCACCAACCGGTTGACAGAATTCCGCATGTCCCGCATAATCCGAACATCTTCAAAACGAAGCATCGCTGTCGTCGCCCCGATCAGTGAAAGAAAGTCTGCAATCTTCTCGGCGCCCTTCAAGTACGTGATGTACCCACTGCGGCGAACAATTGTCCTTGCATTTAAATTATAACGGTTCATCATTTCGGCAATCATTTGGTTATGTTCCTCATACAAAGAGTAAATTTCCAAATGGTAGCGACTGGTCTCCGGATTGTTCACGGACCCACCGGCCAAAAAGGCCCCACGGAGATAGGAACGTACCCGCATATCATCATCAAAAATTTCCTTGGGAACTGACTCCAAGAGTTGCATGCCATCAAAAATCCCCAAGTCAGATAAAACCTCTGTCGCGCCGGTTTTAACCCGAACAATATACAGATTATTCTTCTTTAATTTCATTTTACGACGAACTAATAGTTCACTTTCTAGGTCGTAAAACTGTTTGAGCAGCTGATACATCCGGCGAGCAATCGCTGGGTTCTCCGTCTGCACGTTCAAGACGAAGCGGTGATTAGCAAGACCTAATGCCCCGTTCATCCGAATCAACGCGACCAGCTCGGCCTTTGCGTTCTCCCGATGAACCTCCAGGGTGGTTAATTCTTTTTTGACTTCACTGGCATATGACACCGTTAAGGCCTCCGTTTCATTCGATAACGTGGCTGTCCAATCAAATTCAAGAGTTCGTGAACGACCTCTTGACCATTATGGAACGCCCCATTGTCGCGTAGTTGTAAAAAATCGGTTGAAATGACCCGGCACCCCTGATCACGGAGTCCCTGAAAATCATGACGGACCGGTTGAGACATTTCGTCCCAACGTTGGTAATCAATGTACTGGTCAGGCACCTTCCGTGTATTGACCAATACAGTATCAATAAAGTTTGTCTTTAAATGTTTATTCAAAACCCGAACATGGTCGGCATCCGTGAAGTTTTCCGTTTCACCCTTCTGCGTCATGATATTGCAGATGTAAACAACTTCGGCGGAGCTCTCCTTAACGGCTTGACCAACACTATCAATCATTAAATTAGGTAGGATACTGGTAAACAAACTACCTGGCCCAAGCACAATCTGATCAGCGTTCATAATCGCATCAATCACCGGTTGAACCGCGTGCGGCTGCTGATGATGGTCACTCGTCTCGACCCACACTCGCTTAATCAATTTGTGTGCAGCCGTTATTTCGGACTCCCCACTGAGGGTACTTCCATCATCAAACTGAGCATGTAACTCCAGTGGCTCGTTGGCAGCCGGATAGATGTGCCCGTTGACCCGCATTAACTGAGACAGCTCCTGAACGGCGTCGAAAATCCCGCCACGCATTTCGGACAGAGCCGCAATGATTAAATTACCAATCGCGTGCCCGGCAAAGAAATCGTCGGTCGTTTCAAACCGATATTGGAACAATTCCTTATAAATTGAAGGGAGCTCAGCTAATGCCACCATCACGTTTCGAATATCTCCAGGCGGCACCACGTTAACGTAGTGTCGAATGATACCGGACGATCCCCCATCATCAGCAACGGTGACTACTGCCGTGATATCCACATCCTGGTCGCGTAAATTACGCAGAATGACGGGCAGTCCCGTTCCTCCGCCAATGACCACAATTTTTGGTCGGCGGCTGTTCATTACCTCTCTCATGATCGATTAGCGGACTCCTTTCGCTTCTCAATATCGCGATGGGTCACGTGAACGGGATAAGCATCCCCTAAGGCCTTGCCAATTCGTTCCGTAATCGCAACGGACCGATGTTGGCCACCCGTACACCCAATAGCAATGGTAAGACTAGATTTTCCTTCTTTTTTGTAGCCCGGGACAATCGTTGTCAACAGGCCTAAAAATTGTTGATAAAATTCTTCAGTTTGAGGCTGACTCATTACATAGTCGTATACTGGTTTGTCCAATCCGGTCTGTTCTCGCAACTCTGGCAAGTAGTACGGATTTGGCAAAAACCGAACATCCATGACAATATCAGCATCAATCGGCAACCCGTATTTAAAGCCAAACGACATCATCTCAATGTGAAAGGCTTGGGTGGTTTCCGTCTCATAATTGTGGAAAATTTCTTCACGAAGCTTACGAGGACTCAACTTGGTCGTATCAATGACCAGCTGGGCTGCCTGACGAATAGGCTCTAGCAGTTTTCGTTCCCGCTGAATTCCCTCCATCACACGACCATTTCGTGCCAACGGATGGGAGCGTCGCGTCTCTTTGTACCGCGAAACCAATTCCTCATCCGAAGCATCCAAAAACAATACCTGGGCGTTCATGGTCCCATGCACCGCAACATCATTCAGCATGCGCACAATTTCGTCGTAAAATGCCCGTGAACGTAAATCAATCACTAAAGCAATCTTCGACAGCTTACCAGACTCACGAACTAAATCCCAAAATTTTGGTAGCAACGAAGGGGGCATGTTATCAATACAAAAATAGCCTAAATCTTCAAAACTTTGCATGGCAACCGTCTTACCGGCTCCGCTCATCCCGGTAATGATTACCAAATGGATTTCTTCAGTCATGGCTCTCCTCCTGCTCCTAAATTGAAACAATCTTTTAGCAGTATAACACACCGGGTGTGTCTTTTCCTAATGATTCCTGTAAATTAACCCTAAAAACGTCAAAAAATACCGAACATTCTTAAAAACTTGCAGGCTCTCATCAAGTCGATCTCCTCGGCCAACAATCCGAACGACGACGAATTGTCAAATCAAGTGTAACTTTGTCCCAAAGAAAACTTCAGATGGACTCTTCCAGCCTAAAATCTTGCGTGGTCGGTTATTTAGCACTTCAACGAACTGATAAATATCTTGGTCAGTGAGCTGATCTAAATCGGTTCCCTTGGGGAAGTACTCACGAATAAGGCCATTGGTATTCTCATTGGTTCCCCGTTGCTGGGGCGCATGTGGATCTGGGAAATAGACTGGAATACCAAGTTCTTGACTAACTTCGCGGTATCCTGCGAATTCAGTTCCACGATCCGGCGTAAGCGTACGAACTCGTTTGGGCGTCACAGTATGCAGTAGGTCAATCATAGCTTGCGTGACGTTCTTGGCGTTTACTTTGGAAACTCGTTGAGACAATAAGTACCGTGATTTACGGTCCACCAATGTAACCAAAGCTGAACGCCCAGTTTTACCCCGAACGGTGTCGCCTTCCCAATGGCCGAACCAGCTCCGTTTATTACACGAAACTGGTCGTTCATGAACTGAAAGAACTTCGTTAAACCGACCACGTCGTTCGTTAACCGTTCCTTTGACCTTACGGGTTTTGCCACGGTGGCGCAACTTTCGGGCAAAACCACGAGCACCGTGACTCTTGCGTTTAATCCCTAAATTATCGAGTTTAATTCCGCGATAAATAGTATTGTAACTGATTTGCCATTCGCTATTTTCGTGAACTAAACGGCCTGAGATTTGTTCCGGAGACCATTGGCATTGAACGATGCGGTGAAGGACAAAATCTCGTAGTTTCAAGTCAGCTAAGATCCTAGGACGTCGGCTTTTCAGTCGCCGTCTCTGATAGTTCTCTTGTGCTTTGACAGCTGAATATGCATCACGGCCACCGTTGCGCTTAATTTCGCGTGATACGGTGGCTTTTGAGCAGCCAATTTTCTCCGCAATACCTTGATAAGTATCGTTTAAAGTGACTCCTAACAGTATGCATTCTCGGTCTTTTAAGGTAAGATGATTGTACGGACTCATAGCCTAAGATCTCCTTTAAGTGATTGTTGTGGTGACTTCATTTTACAGGACTCAGGCTATGAGTTCTTTTTTATTTTCTTCTTACTTGTTGCACTTCAATTGTAAATTCGTCACATCAAAAAAGCCAGCGTGGACTCCTCACCATGGATGACCTCACACTAGCTTTAATTGACGATATTAGCAGCTTTAAGACCGACTACGAGCAAACGCAATCCAGATAGCATTCACACCGAAAACTACGAAGAAGAAGGCTAACAGGGCGTTCAGAGAGAATGCTGCGATTACCGGGTGAATGAATAACATGATTCCCACCAATAATGTGACGATATCTAAAACGATTGATAGCCAGTAGAATCCGCCACCAAAACGACGCAAATGGCTAGCCACAACTAATCGTTCAACGGAATCAAAAATAAACCACAAAGCAAACAGGTAGCCCAATGAAACGATGGCACTATCCATATCAAAGAAGAACACGACCGCAATTAAGATATCTAAGATACCAAATGCCAGAGCAAAGTTTGCCCGCACACCAGTTACATCACGTAGCTTCTTGTATCCAGCAATTGTGGTCAATCCACTCAACAACGCCATGAAGGCAAAGATAATAGCTAATCCGGTAAGACCAATTTTAGGCGAGCGGAAGAGACCAAAGGCGGCAACTAAAAATAGAATACCGAGAATAAACTCGCTCCAGTCAAATCCCCAGCGGGACCGATTCATATCAAACATATTTGCATCTCCTCACAAATTCAGTCATTTGACGACTGGTTTCAACCATTGTACTGGTTTTCACCGCTTCTCACAAGTTGTGGGCCGAAAAAATCATCCCTATACATCACATTTAGATGACATGAATCAAGGTGATGAGCTAGCAAGCCTTAGAATCGTTACCAGCCCTGGACTTGGATGGTTTGACGTTCGGGGTTAAGCGAAACTAGCCGTCTTTTAGCACATGCCTTCAGTTAAGCAAACCTGGAAACAAAAAAAAGCCTGAGACTTTTGCCTCAGGCTCTTCAATCATTTCATAATCAATCGTAATTACTTCCACAAACCAGTTCTTAACTACTTTTTAGCTTTAGCTGGTTTTTGATCAGCCAACGTCCGGGCCTTGTCCCGTTCTAAGACGGGCTTTAAGTACTTTCCAGTATAACTATTCGTTACTTCGGCAAGTTCTTCTGGTGTCCCGGTAGCAACGACGTTACCGCCAGCTTCCCCACCTTCAGGACCCAAGTCAATCAAATGGTCGGCCGTCTTGATCACATCCAGATTGTGCTCAATCACTAGGACGGTATTGCCCTTGTTTACTAATCGGTGCAAAACAACCAATAACCGTTTAATATCGTCGGTATGCAACCCCGTCGTCGGTTCATCAAGAATGTAGAAATTCTTCCCATTCTGCTGTTTATGCAGTTCAGAAGCCAACTTCATCCGTTGTGCTTCACCACCAGATAGCGTCGTGGCAGGTTGGCCCAACTTCACGTAGCCTAAACCAACGTCCTGAATCGTCTGCAACTTCCGAGTTATCTTAGGAATAGCTTCAAAGAACTTCAAAGCCTCACTGACCGTCATGTTCAAAACGTCCGAAATGTTCTTCCCTTTGTATTCAACTTCCAGGGTTTCAGAATTATAGCGCGTTCCATGACAGACTTCACAAGGAACGTAAACGTCTGGCAAAAAGTTCATTTCAATCTTCAAGATACCGTCACCATGGCAGGCTTCACAACGCCCTCCCTTGGTATTGAAACTGAAACGCCCCTTCTGATAACCACGAAGCTTGGCATCATTTGTCTGAGCAAAAAGCGCCCGCACGTCATCAAACACACCTGTGTAGGTGGCTGGATTACTTCGAGGAGTCCGGCCAATTGGGCTCTGGTCAATATCGACAAGCCGTTCAATATTCTTCACACCTGCGATACTCTGGTACTTCCCAGGTTTTTCTGAATTATTATTCAGCTTTTGCGCCAACGCTCGTTTCAAAATTGTATTCACTAAGGTTGACTTACCGGAACCGGAAACTCCAGTCACGACCACAAATTCGCCCAGTGGAAAATCAACCGTAATATCCTTCAAGTTATTTTCAGCAGCACCAGTCACCCGGATTTCCTTACCGTTACCTTCACGGCGTTCCAAGGGGACTGGGATATACTGCTTACCTGACAAGTATTGTCCTGTCAAGGATTTACGGGACCGCATCACCTGTTTGGGCGTGCCGGCAGCCATCACGTGGCCCCCATTCTCACCAGCACCCGGCCCAATATCAACAATATAATCCGCAGCCCGCATCGTATCCTCATCATGTTCGACGACAATCAAAGTGTTACCGAGATCCCGCATTTGCTTCAGCGAGGCAATTAACCGATCGTTATCGCGTTGGTGAAGTCCAATTGATGGTTCGTCCAAGATGTACAATACACCGGAAAGGTTGGAACCAATCTGAGTAGCTAGCCGAATCCGCTGCGCTTCCCCACCGGACAATGTCCGGGCAGAACGACTCAGCGTCAAGTAATCCAATCCTACGTTCCGCAAGAACGTCAGCCGATCCCGAATTTCCTTTAAAATGGGTTGGGCAATCACCTGATTCTGTTCACCGAAGGAAAGGTCCTTGAAGAACGAAAGTTCCTGATCCACGGGTAAATTAGAAACCTCACCAATGTGTTGATGGTTAATTTGAACACTCAGGGCTTGGCGATTCAACCGATAACCGTGACAAGTCTGGCAAGTCAATTCCGTCATGTATTTACGCATAACATCCCGTGTGAATTCACTGTTCGTTTCATGGTAGCGCCGGTTAACATTAGGAATGACCCCTTCAAAAGCCACATCAATGTCCCGCACCCCACCAAAATCATTTTCATAGTGGAAGTGGAACTCCTTGCCTTGAGAACCATACAAAACCATAGCCCGGTCCGTCTTGGATAAATCCTTAAATGGCGTATCCATGTCAACGTCAAAGGCATCACATGCTTGTTCTAGTAAAGCGGGATAGTACTGCGAACTAATAGGATTCCAGGGTTCCAGAGCCCCTTCACGTAGCGTCTTCGTCTGATCCGGTACGACTAAATCCAAGTCAACTTCCAACTTAACCCCTAGACCATCACAGTCCGGGCAAGCACCAAATGGCGCGTTAAAAGAGAACAGGCGGGGTTCCAATTCACCCACCGTGAACCCACAGACTGGACAAGCATAGTGTTCGGAAAAAACCATGGGCTCGCCATCAATCAGATCAGCCACCGCATAACCACCACTTAGCCGCAGAGCCGCTTCAAACGAATCGAACAAGCGGGACCGGATACCAGACTTAACCACGATTCGATCAATCACAATCGCAATATCATGATTTTGATTCTTATTTAATTCAGGCACGTCATCCAAATCCATGGTCGCACCATCAACCCGGACCCGCACAAATCCTTCACGCTGAATCTTTTCAAAAATCTTTTTGTGTTGCCCCTTCTTCCCCCGCACAATGGGTGAAAGAATCTGGAGCTTGGTCCGTTCGGGCAGATCCAAAATTTGGTCAACCATTTGTTCAACACTTTGACTCGTGATTTTCGTGCCATCGTTAGGACAGATAGGTGTTCCCACCCGAGCCCAGAGCAACCGCAAGTAATCATTGATTTCGGTAACCGTTCCCACGGTGGACCGAGGGTTCTTGGACGTGGTCTTTTGGTCAATAGAGATAGCCGGGCTTAGCCCATCAATAGAGTCGACATCTGGTTTATCCATTTGTCCCAAGAACTGTCGTGCATACGACGACAAACTTTCCACGTAACGTCGTTGACCTTCAGCGTAAAGGGTATCAAAGGCAAGGGAACTCTTCCCAGAACCCGATAACCCACTGATAACGACCAACTTATTCTTCGGAATCGTGACGTCGATATCCTTTAAATTATGGGCTCGTGCCCCGTGAATCACAATTTTATCATTTGCCAATTGCCTGTCTCCTCACCGACCTAATCACCAATTTCGGTCTTCATATCCATAACTGTGTCCCGTAACGAAGCGGCCTGTTCAAAGTCCAGCTTCTTGGCAGCTGCACGCATTTCGTCTTCTAAACGGGCAATCAATTTCTCTTGATCTTCCTTGGTCATATCCTCAAAGTCACTGGCAACGAAATCATCTTTCTCATCTCCGTTGTCATTTTTCTTAGTGACTGCAATCAAATCACGAATTGGTTTGATAATCGTCGTTGGCGTAATGCCGTGCTCCTTGTTGTAAGCAATCTGAATCTGTCGCCGCCGAGCCGTTTCATCAATGGCTGCCTGCATAGATTCCGTCGTAGAGTCCGCATACATGATTACCGCCCCATGGGAGTTCCGGGCCGCCCGACCAATAGTTTGAATCAGTGACCGTTCGTTCCGTAAGAAGCCTTCCTTATCGGCGTCCAAAATCGCTACCAAGGAAACTTCAGGAATATCGATTCCTTCCCGCAATAAGTTAATTCCTACCAAAACATCGTACTTACCTAGCCGAAGATCTCGCATAATCTCCGTCCGTTCCAACGTCTTAATGTCAGAGTGCAAGTAGGCCACCTTGATACCCAAGTCCTTTAAATAATCCGTCAAGTCTTCCGACATCTTCTTAGTCAACGTCGTGACGAAAGTCCGTTCATTCTTTTCGACCCGCGCATTAATTTCACCGACTAAGTCATCCATCTGGCCCATAATTGGCCGAACCTCGATGGTTGGATCTAGTAAGCCAGTTGGTCGAATAATTTGTTGCACGACGTGGTCCGTCTGTTCATGCTCATATGGTCCCGGCGTGGCAGACATGTAAACAACCTGATTGATATGCTGCTCAACCTCGTTCAATTTCAGTGGTCGGTTGTCCAAAGCACTTGGCAACCGAAACCCATAATCAACCAATTGTTGCTTCCGAGCTCGGTCACCATTGTACATCCCCCGGACTTGCGGCATCGTCACGTGAGATTCATCGACGACCAACAAAAAGTCCTTCGGGAAGAAATCCAATAAAGTGTATGGTGGTTCACCAGGCTTGCGACCATCCATCCAGCGAGAATAGTTTTCAATCCCACTCGTGTAGCCCATTTCTCGCATCATTTCAACATCATACGTGGTCCGCTGCTTCAACCGTTGGGCTTCCAGCAACTTACCATCACCTTCAAGTTCGGCGACCCGGTCCTTCAATTCTCCCTCGATACCATTCGTAGCCTGAGCCATAATGTCATCGTTAGTCATAAAGTGGGTTGCCGGGAAAATGGCCACGTGTTCACGATCACCAACGATCTCGCCGGTCAGGGAATCTACTTCACGAATTCGATCAATTTCATCACCAAAGAATTCAACCCGAAGCGCCCGGTCATCCCGTGATGCTGGAAAAATTTCGACCACGTCACCGTGGACCCGGAACCGACCCCGTTGAAAATCGTAATCATTGCGTTCGAATTGAATATTCACCAATTTACGCAGGAGTGCATCCCGCTCGATCTCCTGACCAACTCGCAAGGAAACCACGTGATTCTTGTACTCGGTAGGATCCCCTAAACCAAAAATAGAAGAAACTGAGGCCACCACAATGACGTCATTTCTTTCCAACAACGAACTCGTCGCCGAGTGTCGTAACTTATCGATTTCATCGTTGATGGATGAATCCTTTTCAATGTAAGTATCACTCGAAGGCACGTACGCTTCCGGTTGATAATAATCATAATAACTCACAAAATATTCAACCGCATTGTTAGGAAAGAACTGCTTGAACTCCCCGTATAGCTGGCCCGCTAACGTCTTATTATGGGACAGCACTAGCGTGGGTTTGTTAACGTTCTTAATGACGTTAGAAATCGTAAAAGTCTTCCCAGTCCCGGTAGCTCCCAAAAGGATCTGCGCCTTTTCACCGTCCTCAATGCCTTCGGTCAATTGACGAATTGCCTCCGGTTGATCCCCCGTTGGCTGATACTTTGACACCAGATCAAACTTTTTATCCGTTTGCCGGTCAATCATAGATGGTAACCTCCCTACCTTAAATTATTAATGAGCTGTGGCCGCTGACAAACAGCTAATCCCCAGCCGTTTATTTGATTTCATCAGAAAAAATGGGAAACGGAGCGCTTCCCATCACGTTCAAATATTTTACCATACCGAACATACTTTCGCCACTCAGGCGCCCTATCGAGAGAATTTATCCTGATAGATGGTAATGTTAGCGGTGCGGTCTTCTTTAACAACGCTGGTCGTCTGAACAGCTGTTAGCTGTAAGTCCTCCCAGAATTGTTTCATTTGCCGGTCACCCATGAAAACACTGAGTTGAAGTTGGACGGCCCCAGCTTCGTGGAGTACCGCCACTAGACTGCGGTAATAGGCGGCTGACTCCGCTGTCGTCAAAGTCTTAGCCGGCAGCCACATCCCCAACCACACCAAACTAGGTAGTGGGTAATCAATAATCAGGTCAACCAAGACCACTAGTTGCCCACCCTGAAAGATTCCCAGGTAGGCCTTCTGCTCTGGCAAAGCGTTCAAAGGAATGTCTGTGACATCCTGAATAGCTTCCTGACGTGTCACTGGATGGTCCTGAAAATGGGAAAAATAGTCCGGATGCGCCGCTTGAAACGCATAGATCAGGTCGTCATCCGCATGCGTTAATGGTCGCACCGTAGCTCCCTTTAAACTCTGACTCCAAACTTCAGCAAGTTTCATTTAATCATTATCCTCCAATAAGTGGTCCGTCAATTGTGCTAGCTTTTGCCGGTCACTAAAGTCAGCGGCCAACATCTCCGGCAACACATCTGATAAGAAATAACGGACACACGGCATTTGTTTGAACTTTAAAATAGTCGACAAACTTTCACGGTATATTTCTGTGAAGACGGGTTCTGGATTACCCTTTTGGATCTCCCCAAAGGATTCGTACAACAAATCTACTTTATCCGCCACCGAAAGGATTTGACCTTCCAGCGTATCGTCCTTTCCCTCACCCAAACGCCGGGTGTAAGCCGCCTGAAACTGTTTAGGAATTTCATTTTGAATAAAGTTGGCAGTCAAGGAAGTCTCGACATCAGCCAACATTGTACGTAACTCGGGCGTCGCATACTTCACAGGCGTTTTAATATCACCGATAAAGCGTTCGGTGTAGTCGTGATTTAACGCCTTTTCATACAGCAAACGCCAGTCCACCTGGTGACCGGCCTGCTCCTCAACGTCACCTAAGAACTGGGCAACTTCGGCAACCTTGAAAGAATGAGCAGCCACGGAATGTTGCTCAAATTTAAAGTACCCTGGCGCCCGGTCAATTGTTTCCAAGTCACTTAAACTCTGTAAAAACTGATTCATTCCCACGTTTGCTCAGCTCCCTTAAAATTGATTCTCCTCGTCACTAGCGTCCGCTTGACGGTAGTACTCAACAATTCTGCCAACAAAAAAGCGGAAACCACCCCGATGAGGTCGTCTCCGCTAAGTTTAACATGTTATTGGGCGGAAGCCGCCTTTGATTTTAAAGTCTCCAAATAACTGAAGGCTTCTTGCCCAGCGATACCACCGTCACCAACGGCCGTGGTAATCTGCCGCAGGTCTTTTTGCCGAACATCACCAATAGCAAAGATCCCAGGAACGGCAGTTGCCATGTGGTCATCAGTCTTGATCCAGCCAGCTTCGTCCAAAATACCTAAGCCCTTGAAGGCGTCAGTCATTGGTAACGTCCCCACGTAAATGAAGACACCACTAGCTGATAATTCACCGGTTTCACCGGTTTGATTATTCTTAGTTGCAACACCCGTAACCTTCATCTCGTCACCCAAGATAGCCGTTACGTTCGTGTTCCAGATAAATTCAATCTTTTCGTTGGCAAAAGCCCGGTCTTGGATGATTTTTTGTGCCCGGAGTTGATCCCGCCGAACCACAATGGTCACCTTGGAAGCTAAACCAGCTAAGTAGATTCCTTCTTCAATTGCGGAATCTCCCCCACCAACAACAATGACTTCACGATTCTTAAAAAACGCACCGTCACAGACCGCGCAGTAGGAAACGCCTCGGCCACCAAATTCATCTTCACCGGGGACGCCAAGTTTCTTGTACTCGGAGCCCGTTGCCACGATGACTGCCTTGGCTGAGTAATCGCCATCATCAGTCTTCACAACCTTATGGTCGCCGTGGTCTTCAATAGATTCAACACTGCCGTACGCAAATTCAGCGCCAAACTGGGTTGACCCATCATACATATCCTTAGCCAGGTCTGGTCCGAGGACCGACTTGAACCCAGGATAATTTTCAATCGCAGCGGTGTTGTTCATTTGCCCACCGTAAATTCCCCGGTCGAGCATCAGGACTGACAAGTTAGCCCGTGACGCATATAGCGCCCCAGTCATACCGCCAGGACCCGCACCGATGACAATGACATCATAATTTTTCACGTGTAACGCTCCCTTCTGCTCTTTAGCCTAAATGATACTTTACTATTAAAAAGTAAGTTTGTCACCTATTTCGACTTGGCAGCCTTTTCGTCGGCCGCGGTCAGTTTCGTTCCCAGTTCCTTGATGTAGGCCCGGAGTTGATCTTTGGTTTCAGGGTGTTGTAGACCATATTCAATGTTCGTTTGAATCCAGCCAAACTTGTTACCAACATCAAACCGCTTGCCCGTATATTCATGGGCGAAGACCCGTTGTGTCTGGTTGAGTCGATCGATGGCATCCGTCAATTGTAATTCGTTGCCTAAACCAACAGGAGTGTTCTCCAACGCTTCAAAAATCTCTGGCGTAAATAGGTACCGACCAATAATTGCCAAATCACTTGGCGCTTCATCTGGCTGTGGCTTCTCAACAAAGTTCGTGACGTTGTACAACCCTGGTTCAGTTTCTTCCGAAGGATTAATCACACCATACTTGGCGGTGTCCTGATGAGGCACCCGCATTACGGCCAACGTGGAAGCACCCGTTTCGTTGTAACGGTCAATCAATTGTTTAGTCAGAGGTACTTTGCTATCAGTCATGTCATCACCCAGCATAACGATAAACGGTTCATCACCAATAAAAGCCTTCGCCGTTAAGACGGCATCACCTAAACCACGTGGATAGGGCTGACGAATGAAGTAAAGATTCATGCCAGTCGTTTCCTGAACCTGACGCAAAAGTTCATCCTTATGCTTAGCTTCCAGATTAGCTTCCAATTCAGGGTTGGAATCAAAGTGATCTTCAATCGACCGCTTTGACTTGCCATCAACGATTACAATGTCTTCAATTCCTGACTTACGGGCTTCTTCAACGATAAATTGAATCGTTGGTTTGTCCACAATTGGTAACATTTCCTTAGCTAATGCCTTTGTAGCTGGTAAGAAACGGGTCCCCAGACCCGCCGCTGGAATCACTGCTTTTCTAACTTTTCTCATAGTTCAAAATCCTTCCTCGTATCCCCTGCAATTAAAATTCAGAACGGCCTTCACGTTGCATCAAATCTGAAATAGCCTGCCGAATGTCTTTACCTTCATAAATAACTTGGTAAATAGCTTCTGTGATTGGCATCGAAACGCCACGTTCCTTTGACAACTCATAAGCTGCCTTAGTTGTTGCCAAGCCTTCAATTACCATTCCCATGTGGTTGATGACATCATCTAACGCTTCACCGCGGCCCAATTCGTCTCCAGCCCGCCAGTTTCGTGAATTAGAACTGGTAGCAGTCACGATGATATCACCGACACCGGATAAACCGATGAAGGTCATTGGGTCAGCTCCAAATGACGTCCCCAACCGAGAAATTTCGGCCAGGCCACGGGTCATTAAGGCAGCCTTAGCATTATCCCCATAACCTAAGCCATGTAAGGCACCGGCTCCTAAAGCAATGATGTTCTTCAGAGCGGCCCCGATTTCAACACCGATAACGTCAGAGTTTGTGTAAACCCGGAAGTATGGTGTCATAAATAATTTCTGAACAAATTTAGCTGATTCTGGGTTGGCACTAGCTGCCGTAACCAGAGTGATGTCCTTACGAGCAACGTCTTCAGCATGACTGGGTCCGGACAATACCGTGACCCCTTTGCGGTTACCTTCAGGGATTTCTTCTTCCAATACTTGTGAGAGCCGCTTGTACGTCTTCTGCTCAATTCCCTTACTAGCGTGGATCAGTTGCGGCTGCAGGTTCTTTTCCTTCAGAATCGTTGCAACGTTTCCAGCAACGGAACGGATGGCCTTGGTTGGTACCACGAATAAGATGGCATCAACATCATCCAGAGCGCTGGCTAGATCAGAGTAAGCTACTAATGAAGGTGAGAACGTGTAATCCTTGATGTAGTGTGCGTTGGTGTGCTGCGTATTCAGTTCCTCAACCTGCTTGGGATTGTACGACCATAACCGAACATCATGCCCATTTTCATCCAGGACACTCGCTAAAATTGACCCCCATGAACCGGCACCGAGTACTGCAATTTTCTCTGACATAGTAATGGATTCTCCTTATTTAGAAAGTTTAGTTTTTTCTCGAAACGGATTCCCGTCAAGGTAGGCTACCGGTGGATTAGCTTCCCGCCGCCGGTAGATCCAAATAATCAGGGCTCCCACGAACAACACAACTGATAAGGCTTGTGAGATGCGTAGCAGATGGAACAGCCACAGACTATCCGTCCGCATACCCTCGATGAAGAACCGACCAAATGAATACCACATCACATAAGCAAGGAACACCTCACCCTGGCGAAATAACCCAGGGTAGTGACGCAAGCTCATTAGAACGACAAACCCCATGAGACTCCAGGTGGATTCATAGAGGAACGTTGGCTGGCGGTACATCCCGTTGACTAACATTTGACCAATGATCCAGTTGGGTAGGTGTAACCCCTGCAAGAACGCCAGACTAGTCACCCGACCATAGGCTTCTTGATTCATGAAGTTTCCCCACCGACCAATGGCCTGACCTAAAATCACGGTCGGTGCAGCCACATCCAACATCAGCCAGGTTGGAATAAACCGTGACCGACAGAAGATCACCACGACGATTCCAGCCCCAATCAGGGACCCATAGATGGCAATTCCACCATCCCAAATCGCAATGATTTCACTGGCATGCTTAGCATAGTAGTTCCAATTAAAGACGACGTAATACAGCCGCGCAGCAATCAACGCTGCGGGTAACGCCCACAA
Source organism: Levilactobacillus yonginensis (assembly GCF_964065165.1). Lineage (NCBI taxonomy): Bacteria > Bacillati > Bacillota > Bacilli > Lactobacillales > Lactobacillaceae > Levilactobacillus > Levilactobacillus yonginensis. Next base: position 978,983 of record NZ_OZ061549.1, read on the forward strand.
AATCATGTCATAAATGTCATCAGGATCAATTCCTCGTCGTCGCCCTTCACGGACCGCTAACGTAACTGCGAGGACAACCCCCGCAGCAATGATGACCCCGTACCAGTGAACGGCAATGGGGCCTAAATGAATGGCGATGGGGTTAAGCGCCGCCACGATTGGTGAAAAGATAACGCCCATCTCCCTTATGAGTTATTTCCGTTCTTTTTAATTAAGCGCTTTAAGTTCTCGTCAAAAACCTTCGTTGCATCGTAGCCCATGGAACGAGCCCGGAAGTTCATGGCAGCCGCTTCAATAATAATTGCCAAGTTACGCCCCGTCTTAACTGGAATCGTAATCTTGGGAACAACAACGTCAAAGAATCGTTGTGATTCACTATTATTACCTAAGCGATCAAAGTGGTTATCATCGTGCCAAGCTTCCAGGTGCACAATCAGATCAATGTCCGTTTCAGAGCGCACCGCGCCAGCACCAAAGAGGTTCATGACGTCGATGATCCCGATTCCACGGATTTCCAACAGATGGCTAAGAATAGCTGGCGCAGCCCCTACCAAGGTCTGTTCATCTTGTTGATAAACTTCAACTCGGTCATCAGCAATCAGCCGGTGACCCCGTTTAACCAGTTCCAACGCGGTTTCACTCTTACCAACCCCGGAGTCACCAGTAATCATGACCCCAACACCGTAAATGTCGACCAAAACACCATGGACCGACTGACGTTCCGCCAATTTGCCTTCTAGGAAGTTAGTCATGTTACTGAGGACCCGTGAAGTTGTCAGTTTCGTTCCTAAGATGGGGATTCCCGCTTCCTTAGCGGATTCTTTCAACTCCTCAGGCGGATCTAATTGCGTAGAAATCACGAATGCGGGGGTTTCAGGTTGACACATTTTCCGCATGACGTCCAACAATTTCTCGTGACTCATGCCTTTAGCAAATGACGTTTCAGTAATTCCAAGTAACTGCACTCGTCGAGCTGGATAATAATTAAAGTAACCGGTCAGTTCCAGACCGGGACGTGAAATATCACTGGTGGTAATTGGCCGGTCCAAGTCATCTTCACCGGAATAAATATCCAACCGGTTCACCTTGACGAGGTCGGCCACTGTGACACTCTCTGTCATGGGCGCTCCTCCTTACTGCATAGTAAACTACTTTAATTTTAGCACTTTACTGGGTCGACTCCTACCAAATTAATTCGTTTGCGAGTCAACTTAGTCGCGAGCGTAATGATCACTGATGATTGCGTTAAAAAGGGCCATAACAATCGCGATGATCATGGTCGTGCCAAACGAAGTAAAGGCAAAGCTATTTCCCACCAACGCTGAGGTCAACTCCAACATGGCCGCATTAATGACAATGCTAAACAGGCCTAAGGTCAAAATAGTGATTGGTAGTGACAACACAAATAGAATGGGCCGGACGACCGCATTCAACAATGCAAGCACCAGACTCGCCAGAATGGCAACCCACACACTAGATACTACAAAGGAGTTTTGGAGGCTCCCTGCCCAGGAACTCTGGAAGAACCCTGCTAGGGCCAAAAAAATTAATGCATTAAAGAATATTCGGCGCCAAAAGCCCACACTACTCACCATCCTTGTGGTGATTTTTTACATCCTGTTCGGTCACATCGTGAATCACTTTACGTCCAGAATCCCGTGATTCAGCCGTTCCACCCCGAAAAAGGTCGCGTAAACTTGGTCCCCCAGTAGGTCGGGAATCATCAAGCGGCATGAAGGTCATGATTACCACGTAAACTAACAATCCCAGGACCCCGTGAGTCGGAAGGGCGAGAGAAACCAACACGTAAATTAATCGTAAGAGGTTGGCATTCCAATTAAAGTATTCGGCGATTCCACCCAACACCCCACCAACCAACCGGTTCGTACGGGAACGGACAAAACGTTTTTTTGCTGCCATCGGCGGACACTTCCTTTTGTAAAATTGATTTCCTATTACGGCAAGAATAACGAAAGCGACCACTGAAAGCAAGTTTCCAGTGGTCGTTCATCTAAATCTTCAATTTTGGTTAACGTTTAGTCCGTTGAATCCTGGTTGGCCGGATTCAATTCAATGATTTGACCGGACTTCAAGTAGACGATCCACTCACACACGTTCGTCACATAATCCCCAATACGACTCAAATCCTGAGCCACATTCAGATAAATTGAAGCACCCGTTTCAAAGACCGGATCCTGTCGCATTTGCTGATAACTATCTGCTCTAACCTGGTGATTCAGTTGGTCCAGCTTACGGTCAATGTCCGCTAGTTTACGGGCTTCGTGCTCATCCTTGTTCACGTAAGCCGCTAAGACATCTTTGATCATCTGCGTTCCCAACTGGCCCATTTGATCGATCAGTTCTTCCAACACTGGAATCTTTTGCTTGGAGCCAAATTTAATGGTAGCATGCGCAATATTTCTCGCGTGGTCCCCCGCTCGTTCCAATTCGGAAACGGCCTTTAAAATCGTGACAATTTCTCTTAAGTCGGTCGTCACCGGTTGGTATAGGGCAATCATCTCAAACGTTTTCTTTTCCAACGCAATTTCACGCTGATTAATCTCATGATCAGTATCAATAATATGCTGGGCAGCCACCGCATCCCGATTCGTAAAAGAATCTACCGACTGCTGAATGACCTCACTGACCAACATTCCCATTTCCGTAAAGTCAGCATCTAAATCCGCTAACTCGTCATCAAATAGTCTTCGCATAAGTTACCTCCTTAGCCAAATCGCCCACTAATGTAGTCTTCCGTCTGTTTCTGGGCAGGATTCATAAAAATGTTCTTGGTTTGATCTACCTCAATCAGCTCACCATTCATGAAGAACGCTGTTCGATCAGCGATTCGTGAAGCTTGCTGGAGATTATGGGTTACGATAATAATCGTATAATCATTCCGTAAATTCAAGAGAGTTGCTTCAATTTGACTGCTGGACACTGGATCCAACGCGCTGGTCGGTTCATCCAACAAAATGATTTCTGGTGAAACGGCCAGCACCCGGGCAATGCAGACCCGTTGTTGTTGACCACCGGAGAGGGCCAACGCACTCTCATGTAAGTGATCCTTCACTTCATCCCAAACCGCTGCTTGCCGCAAGGATTTTTCAACCACAGCATCTAGCTTCTCTTTATCCTTCTCACCGGCAATTCGCAAGCCGTAAATGACATTGTCATAGATTGAAAATGGGAAGGGGTTCGGCTGCTGGAAGACCATGCCAATTTCCTTTCGAATCTCAACCGTATCCGCACTAGGTGAATATAAATTTTGGTCTTTGAATTTAATGGTCCCCGTGATGGTCACGTTCGGAATCAAGTCATTCATCCGGTTCAGTGTCCGCAGGTACGTGGACTTCCCACAGCCAGATGGTCCAATCAACGCGGTAATCCCCTTCTCTTCAAAGTTCAGGTTGATGCCCTTCAAAGCTTCCTTATCCCCGTAATACAAATGTAGATCCTGCGTCGTCAAAATTTCCTTACTCATGTTCTTCTCCTCCTCTTAGCCGAAGTTCCCCGAAACATAATCACTCGTGACCTGAACCTGTGGATTCGTAAATATTTGGCTCGTGGTATCGTATTCCAACACCCGCCCCTGATTAAAAAATGCCGTGTATTCACTGATTCGGGCTGCTTGTTGCATGTTGTGCGTCACGATGATAATGGTGTAATTCTCCTTCAATTCCAACAGCGTGTCTTCCAGCTGACCGGTTGACACGGGATCCAAGGCGCTTGCCGGCTCATCCAACAACAAAATGTCGGGTTTGACGGCAATCGCCCGGGCAATACATAATCGCTGGGCTTGTCCTCCAGACAGAGCCAAGGCACTCTTGTTCAAATCATCCTTGACCTGTTCCCAAAGTGCTGCCTGTTTGAGAGACGTCTCCACAATTTCATCCAATTCATGTTTGCCAGTCACCCCGCGCAGACGCAAGGCAAACGCAATGTTATCGTAGATTGATTTGGCAAATGGATTGGGCCGTTGGAACACCATCCCCACCCGCCGCCGCATCTCATAAACGTCCACAGCCGGTTGGTTAATGTCCACGCCACGGTACATAATACGTCCAGTCACCGTCGCAATTCGATCATTCATTCGATTCAGAGACCGCAGGAACGTGGATTTACCAGAACCTGAAGGCCCAATCAACGCGGTAATTTGGTTACTAGCAAATTGCAGGTCACCTTCAAACAGGGCTTCCTTCTTGCCATAATACACGTGCAAGTCCTCAGTCGATAGAATAATGGGGTGACCCGCCTCACTTGGTTGGGTGACGTGTCGTTCTAACATTTCTTCAGACTTTCTGACATCGTTATTAACAAACATGGCGTGCCCTCCTTTACGCAGACGTTAGCCGCTTGTACAGTCGCTTACCTAAGTAACGAGCGGCAAAGTTAAATAGCAAGATTGCCAGGACCAAAACAGCGGACGACCCAGACGAAATGGCTTGCGCGTCCGGCATAATCCCCTCGGAATTGATTTTCCAAATATGAACCGCTAACGTTTCGGCTGGTCGCATCGGGTTCAACGGGCTAGAGATATTAAATGGATTCCAGTCAGCGAAATTCAGAGCTGGGGCACTCTGGCCCGCCGTATAGATTAAGGCAGCAGCCTCACCGAAGACCCGGCCAGCACTTAAAATGACGCCAGTCAAAATACTGGGGACGGCTGCTGGTAAGATGACTCGCGTCACGGTTTCCCAACGTGATAAGCCCAGTGCCAAGCCACCTTCCCGCTGAACATCACTAATTGTTCGGAGTGAATCTTCAATGCTCCGCGTCAACAGCGGCAGGTTAAAGAAGGTTAACGCAAACGCCCCAGAAAGAATAGAGAAGCCTAGCCGCAACTTCACTACGAAGAATAGAAAACCAAACAGACCAACCACCACCGATGGCAATGAGCTCAAAATTTCAATAGCCGTTCGAATGGTCGCAGTCACCCAATTATCCTTCGCGTATTCATAGAGGTAAATTGCCGCCCCCAAGGCAATGGGAAAGGAGATCGCCATCGCTAGAATCAAAAGGTAAAAGGAATTGAACAGTTGGATTCCCACCCCACCACCAGATAAAAATGCCTTGGCTGGAGAAGTTAGGAAGTGCCAGCTCAACTTAGGCATCCCACTCACTAAGATGTAGCCCAGTAACGCAAGCAGAATCAAGACAACCACCCCGGCTATTCCATAAAGAGCACCAATGGCTAGCTGATTTTGTTTTTTAGAAGTCATTATTGCAAGCGCCCCTTTCGGCCAATCAAGCGAATAATTAAGTTAAAGATTAAGGACATCAGTAAGAGTACCAGGGCCAGTGACCAGAGCGCGTTGTTCTGTAAAGAACCCATCACGGTGTTCCCAATTCCTGTCGTCAAGACAGAAGTCAGCGTCGATGATGGTGACACCAGACTATTGGGCATCAATGCCGCGTTACCGATAACCATTTGTACGGCCAAAGCCTCACCGAACGCGCGCGCCATTCCGAAGACAACCGCCGTCATTAGTCCCGGAGTTGCCGCCCGAAGGACCACCTTATAAATGGTCTGCCATTGCGTTGCCCCCAAGGCTAATGAGGCTTCACGGTAATAGCGGGGGACCGACTTCAAAGCATCGGCACTCATGGACGTTACCGTGGGTAAAATCATCACGAAGAGTACACAGGTTCCCGAAAAAATGCCGAAACCACTGCCACCGAAAATGGCTCGCGTCACGGGGACCACGACGGATAACCCAATGAATCCATAAACTACTGAAGGAATTCCCACCAGCAATTCCGTAACGGGTTGTAAAATTTTGGCTCCCCTATTAGGTGAGATCTCATTCATAAAGACTGCCGTTCCAATCGCAAACGGCGTAGCCACTAGAGCCGATAAGATGGTAATTAAGAACGACCCCACAATCATGGGTAACGCACCGACCTCGGGCTTACCATTGGCATCCGTAATATTAGGATTCCACTGCTTACCCGTTAGAAAGTCCCAGAGATTGACGTGATTGCTAGTAAACGTGGCAATGCCCTTGGAGGCAACAAACCCAATGATGGCAACCACGACTGCCACAATCAAGAGCAGGGCCGAGAAACTAACGATCCGCCCCCAGATTTCCAATTTGGCAGCCTTAGAACGTCGCTTTAACTGTTGTTCCAACTGTTGCGTTGCTTTCATCAGTTCGTGCCTCCCAACTGCTTAATGTGCCCCTGTGCATTGCGATCAACTTGCATCTGATCAGGCGACAAATAGCCTAGCTGACGGACCAACGTTTTTTGAACCGCTGGCGACTGAACATACGCAATGAAGTTCTTGGTCAACCCAACTGGCTGTCCCTTGGTGTACAAGTGTTCATACGACCAGATTCGCCATTTGTTTGTAGTCACGTTAACCTCCGTTGGGGCAACGTGATTCAGGTCCAACTCTTGAACCGTCTTATCCACGTAAGAAAACGCCACATAACTGATTGCACCTGGGGTGGTAGCCACAATTGACCGCACCATCCCCGAAGAATCTTGTTCCTGCGCCGTCTTTGAACGGCTCTGGTTCAAACCAAATTGCTCAAACGTTGCCCGCGTTCCACTTCCCTGGGCGCGGTTAATTAGAACAACAGGAAGGTTAGCACCGCCCACCTGTTGCCAGTTGGTAATCTTACCAGTAAACACGCCAATTAATTCTTTAGTCGATAAGTTTTTGACGCCGACCTTTTTATTGACGATTGGTGTAATGCCGACCACAGCTACCCGGTGGTCAACCAGTTCAGTCGAACGAATGCCCTTCTGCTCAGCAGCAAACAGATCAGAATTACCAATCTGCACGGCGCCCTCTTGAATTTGGCTCAGACCAGTTCCAGTACCCCCACCCTGAACGTTGACAAACGTTCCTAAGTGTTCCCCTGTATACTGTTCCCCTGCCGCCTCCACTAAGGGTTGCAGAGCTGTCGAACCAACCGCGGTGATAGATTCCCCCGCGTGGCTGACCTGACGCGTCTGATAAGCAAAGACTCCGAAGCCTAGTAAGACCACCAGAACGAGTCCCTGTACCCAGCGTTTTTTAGACATACCGCTTGACCTCCTATCGGTTGAGCGTCGCGGCTCAACCATTTCAAAAGTAAGTATAGCGAACGAATGTAAATGTCTGGTAGACGTATTGTAAAGGTTGTGTAAATGTAACCCATTATTAGGAATTATTATGCAAATTAAAAAACGGGATTCACCACTTTGGCGAATCCCGTTGGGGCAACGCTAATCGACAGGGAAAGTCATTGTGACCGTCGTTCCCTCGCCAACAGCGCTTTGTAAATCAATTTTACCATTCAATGACTCTACTAGTTCTCGGACAATCGCCAGGCCAAGACCACTCCCACTGACCAACTGATTTGAGTGAGAAACGTCGGCTCGGTAAAAGCGCTCGAAAACTCTTAGCTGGTCCTGAGGAGAAATCCCCACCCCCGTGTCGGCAATAATTAACGCCCACGACCGGCCTGATTTAGTCGTTGAAATCGTAATTGATCCCTGTGGCCGATTGTATTTGATGGCATTACCTAGGACATTCTTCAGAATTTGATCAAATTTTCTACGATCAGTCGTTTCAATCAAATCAGTCGACACCCGATTGACCAGTGTCACTTGGTTAACGCCTGCTAATGGCGCCAATAGCTGAACTTGATTGGCCACCATCTGACCAACGGGAACCGCCGTTGCCTCGACAGCGTTCCCAGATTCAATGTGAGAAATTGTCAGCACATCATTAATCAGCTCAACTAAGCGCTCACTTTGTTCGTCGATAATTTTTAAGAATTCAACGGATTTCTCTGGATCGTCTTTGGCTCCCGCTAGCAATGTCTTAGCAAACCCCGAAATGGCCGTAACTGGTGTCTTCAACTCATGGGAAGCGTTCGACACAAAGTCCATCTGCATCTGTTCAACGGCATAAACCTCCGTCACATCGTACAGTAAAACTAACACTTGAAAATAATCTTGAGAAGTTGCCGTATAAACCGCCCGCACGTCGACGGTTCGGTCAGCGGTAACACCTGGAAGCTTTAACGTCTTGTGCTGTGTTTTTCGTTCACTTAGAGCAGAGTTGATGAGACTGGCCAGCTCGAATTGGCGAACATCCTGGGTAAACAGGTGCCGGCGCGGAGAAATTCGCTGCTGTAGAAACTGTTCCATCGCTGGATTAGCTAACTCCACCTTGCGATACCGGTCAATTACCATGACACCAATGGGCAAGTAATCCAATAACGTGGCGAACTCCTGATTTTGTCCAGCCATTTGACGTTGGACCTTGCGTTGCTGCGTCTGTAGATAATTGATCTGTAGCGCCAATTGATAGAACGGGTCATGTGGTGATAGGAGCACATGGGCCGGCGCCTCTTCATGGCGAATTCCCTGAACCTTATTCGTGAGAATTGAAATTCGCTGATTCCCCCACCTGATCAGATAACCAATAGCAACTGTTTCCAAAATTGCTAAGGACCAAGCAACCAGCAATGCTAAACCTAAGTGTGGCGAATCCACTAGCCATACCAACAAGCTGTTCAAGCTTCCCGTGATCAACAATGCTATCATTAAACGGCGAATCATGGCTGCGCCTCAAACGTGTAGCCAAACCCCCGTACGGTCTTCAAAAGGACCGGGTGCTTCGGATCGCGTTCAATTTTTTCACGCAGGTGAGACACGTGAATATCCACCATCCGGGTTTGCCCACTATAGTCAAATCCCCAAACGCCTTCCAGCAACTGTTCACGACTCCAAACCTTACCCGGACGTTTCGCAAAGAAGAGCAAAAGTTCAAACTCCTTGGGCGTCAAGTCAATGGGAGTCGCTCCCCGCTTAACTTGGAACTTGTCCTGATCAATCGTCAAATCGGCGACTTGCAAACGGTGATCAACTTTCGTCGGAGTCGTCGCCTGCGGTTCGTCATCGTGGTACCGCCGCATGACCGCCTTCATTCGGGCAATCACCTCTCGGGGACTAAACGGCTTTGTGATGTAGTCATCAGCTCCTAATTCCAGCCCAAAAACGGTATCAAATTCACTAGTCTTAGCCGTAATCATAATGATGGGTGTACTAATCTTTTCCTGGCGCAAGCGTTTCGTCACTTCCACGCCATCCATCTTGGGTAACATTAAATCTAACAAAATGACATCAAACTTCTCATGTAACGCTAGGTTTAAGGCCTGCTCACCGTCAATCGCCGTCACAACTTGATAATCTGCTTGTTCCAGGTTGTACTGTAACAACGTCACGATGGCTGGCTCGTCATCGACGACTAAGACTCTACTCATAGGTTTACCCCTCCTGATCTCTGAATAGGACGATGCCAATCTCATGTGGTGCACCTGAATAAATGGCCGTTTCGGTCACCTTCAGCTCCCCCTGAACATCACGCACCCGCAAGTGACAATACGTTGGATTAGCTAGTAAGGCTTCATAAAAACTCGTTTCACTATTAATAGCTTGGTGATTACACTCTAAAATGATGTCCCCCGCCTCTAAATCCATTTTGACTGCGGGAGTTCGGGGACGAATGGCCAAAACACGAACACCATCATCGACTTGAGAATACCAGAATTGTTGCCGTTCATCATAACGTTTAGCTTGCCATAGGACTAGTCCGTAACCAACTAACAGGACGATTAATCCGACTGGCAAATCTTGTGGCCGCCAAGCCGTCCAGCCCAAGCAGATCAAACTCAACACGGCGAGCCATACCATTTTGCGGGCCAATCGACGATAGACCACGCGAGGGACTTGCCGAAAGATCGTAAACCGCAACCCCAACAACAAAGGTACTACCAGAACGGCATACGTTTGACCATGAATATTCAGTACTGGCCAAAAGCTCAGCTGACTGGTAAACCAATCGCCCGGCACTAGCGTCACCATTGGGAGCACCAACAACTCACGCCACGGATAGCCAGCAATTCGCTTGCCCCGCTGCTTAGCGTAAATCTTGGGACTCACGAAGCGGCCACCATAGTTCGCCAACCAGTGTCCCAAAATCATGAAGAAAATAACCAACAACCATAAGTAATTGAGGTGTGCCACACCATGCCAGCTCAACCCAACAGTTGCTAAATCAGGCTTATCCGTTATGTAAGGTCCCGCCAGAACCGTCAGCAGGGTGGTGATCACAATTAAGGTCACTGGTAAAACAGTGGTTGGCAATAGCAGTAGCGTTAAGAATCCTAAGGCCTCGTAGAGGATGATCCACAGCAGTGGCAAACTGAAACCCAATAAAAAGTTTAGTAGCGAGAGACCGGCCCCCAGAAACAGGCCCTGAGTCAGCATATGCCGCAGCTCATAATGATCACTGTACACCGCACTTCCAAAACTGCGACGTTCAGTTTTAATCCGTGACTTGCTGGTCAACCAGACCCGAATAATGGCAAGCCACAACAGCGGCTGGAGTAAATAACTCCCCAGCGCAATTAATGTCCGCATGAAATCGACATCCTTCCTGAAAAAATAGCTGTCCCCAGTATAGCATGAAACAAAAACGGGCAACACGACATTCGTGTTACCCGTGCAACCAATATATTAATAATTGGATTCTATTAAATCATTAATTTGGGTTCTTTTGACTCAACTGCCACTGCAAGAAAGCATCAATGAATGGATCCAGGTCCCCGTCCATGACGGCCTGCCCATTACCCGTTTCATAGTTGGTGCGGTGATCCTTGACCATGGTATACGGGTGGAAAACGTACGACCGAATCTGGGAGCCCCAACCAATATCCATTTGGTCACCTTCTAGTTTGGCTTTCTCCTCGGCCTTCTTTTCTTGTTCCCGTTCGTAAAGCTTAGCTCGCAGCATCCCCATTGCCGTTTGGCGGTTTTGAAGCTGTGACCGTTGCGCCTGACTTTGGGTCACGATTCCCGTAGGTAAGTGGGTGATTCGGACCGCAGAGGACGTCTTGTTAACGTGTTGCCCGCCGGCACCAGATGCTCGGTAAACGTCGACTTTCAAATCAGCCGGATTGATTTCCACATCCACGGAATCATCCAGTTCTGGTAGGACATCCACGGAAGCAAACGACGTGTGTCGCCGCCCGGCCGAATCAAATGGTGAGATGCGAACTAATCGATGGACCCCTTTTTCAGAACGCAGGTAACCGTAAGCATTGTGACCAGCAATCAGCAAGGTTGCACTGCTTAGTCCAGCCACGTCGCCTGGTTGATAGTCTAATACCGTGACCTTAAAGTCATGCTGCTCCGCCCAGCGCGTATACATCCGCATGAGCATGTCACCCCAGTCTTGAGATTCCGTCCCCCCGGCCCCAGGATGAATTTCCAGGATAGCATTGTTACGATCATATTTCTGGTTCAGTAACATGTTGAGACTATATTGCTGAAGGGCCTTTTGGGCCGTCGCAAAGTCCTGCTCAAATTCCGTTTGCATATCTGCATCTGGTTCCTCTTGAAGGAGCTCCAGAGCCACCTCGAGATCATCAATTTGGTTGGCCAGGTTCTGATATTCGTCAACCTTTTTTTTCATCTCATTGGTCTCATCGATCAATCGTTGCGCCGCCTGCGCATCGTCCCAAAAGTTAGGCTCAGCCATTTGGGACTCATTGACACTAATGCTTTCATTTAAAGCATCAAAGTCAAAGCGACCCCCTAAAGCCGGTTAACTGACTGCGCATGGTTGCAATTTCGCGCTTTGCATCGCTTAATTCCATTGTACATTGGCTCCTTTTAAATTATTTTCGGTTAGTTTAGTAACTTGCCTAGGCAAAACAGTCTAATAACTCTCTTCATCCCATAGTCGATCCCGGCAATTAAGACAAAACGAGGCTGGAATTACTTCCCGCCTCGTCACGTTCCCGTTTACCGGGTAATATTTTGTCGAATTTCAGACTTCATGAACAACCGGGTAGTATCGTAATCAATGTTTGAAATCATTTCTTCAAACATCCGGAACCCATCTTGTTGGTATTCAACCAATGGGTTCAACTGCCCGTATCCACGTAAACCAATTGATTGACGTAATTGATCCATGGCATCAATATGGTCGGTCCAGTGAGAATCTACGACCCGTAACAACACAACCTTTTCAAATTCCAACATTTGCGCTGGATCGTAAAGTTGCTTTTGCTTTTCGGTGTAGACATCGTTGGCCAAGCCCATAAAGAATTCCTTGATCTCATCAGCGGTCTTGTTCTTCAGTGCGTCTAAGCTGATTTTTTCAGGCGTAACCATTGCGGAGATTCCAAAGTCCAGTAACGTATCCAAGTCCCAATCTGCTTGATCGCCTTGTGTATGCAAGTCAACCACGCGATCAACGGTCCGCTTGATCATTGGCATCAGAACCCACTTAAGGGATTCTTCTTGGTTAATGATCTGGTTCCGTTCGCCGTAGATAACGTTCCGTTGCTGACGCATCACGTCATCGTACTGTAGCACGTTCTTCCGGGAATCGTAGTTATTCCCTTCAACCCGCTTTTGGGCGGATTCAACTTGCTTCGTAATCATCCGGCTCCGGATAACGGCATCTTCGCCATCAACGTTCATCCGTTCCAAGAAACTCTTGACCCGATCTGAACCGAACCGACGCATCAAGTCATCTTCCAGCGACAGGTAGAACTGTGTCATACCAGGGTCCCCTTGACGACCTGAACGGCCACGAAGTTGGTTATCGATCCGTCGTGATTCATGCCGTTCAGTCCCAATAACGGCTAATCCACCAATTTCGACCACGCCGGGTCCCAATTTAATATCGGTTCCCCGCCCAGCCATGTTGGTAGCAATCGTAACGGCACCACGTTGACCAGCATTTTGGATGATATCGGCTTCTTTTGCATGGTTCTTCGCGTTCAAGACCACATGAGGAATCTTTTCCTGATCCAACCGTTCAGACAAATATTCGGATGTTTCAACGGCCACGGTACCAATCAACATTGGTTGACCCTTTTCATGCAAGTCCTTGATCTCCCGAATAACGGCATCGAATTTAGATTCCAAAGTTGGGTATAGCAAGTCAGGTTGGTCAACTCGGACAACTGGTTTGTTGGTTGGCACAGAAACGACTTCCATGTTGTAGATTTCTCGGAATTCTTCGGCTTCGGTCTTCGCCGTACCAGTCATCCCGGAAAGCTTCTTGTACATCCGGAACAAGTTTTGGTAGGTAATATTGGCCATCGTCTTAGTTTCTTCCTGAATCTCAACGCCTTCTTTGGCTTCAATGGCTTGGTGCAACCCGTCTGAGTAACGACGACCGTCCATAACCCGTCCAGTGAAGGAATCAACAATCAGAACTTCACCGTCTTGAACCACGTAATCCTTATCACGTAACATGATAAAGTTAGCCCGTAACGCCTGATCCAAATGGTGGGTCAAGGCCGTGTTATCCGTATCATACAGGTTCTTCAAATTAAAGTATTTTTCGGCTTTTTCAATTCCTTGATCGGTTAAGGCAACCGTCTTGGATTCCAAATCAATCTTAAAGTCATCTTTTTCGTGTAACGTCTTAGCAAAACGATCCACCCGTTGGTAAAGAGCACTCGTTCCCTCGGATTGGCCAGAAATAATCAATGGCGTCCGCGCTTCATCGATCAGGATGGAGTCAACTTCATCGACAATCGCGAAATTCAGTGGACGCTGTACCATGTCTTCTTTGTAGACGACCATGTTATCACGCAGGTAATCGAACCCGATTTCCCCGTTGGTTGAATAAGTGATATCGGCATTGTAGGCTTCTCGCTTCTCTTCTGGTGACTTTTCAGCGGAGTTTAAGCCAACCGTTAAGCCCATCCAAGAATACAATTCACCCATTTCGGTAGCATCACGAGCAGATAAGTATTCGTTAACCGTAACAACGTGAACCCCTTTGCCAGCAATAGCATTTAGGTAGACAGGCATCGTGGCAGTCAAGGTCTTCCCTTCACCGGTCTTCATTTCGGAGATATTTCCTTCGTGAAGCACAATTCCCCCCATGATTTGCACGTGGAATGGATAGAGACCGAGGACCCGCCGTGCGCCCTCACGAATTGCAGCAAAGGCTTCAGGCAGTAAGTCGTCTAAAGTTTCGCCGTCTTGGTAGCGCTGCTTGAACTCTGGCGTTTTCGCCTTCAGATCATCGTCTGAAAGTTGTTCATATTCATCAGCGTAAGAACCAACTTGGTCCGCTAATTTACTGAGGCGTCGTAAAGTCCGGCGATCACTTTCGACCCATCGTTTCAAAATATTTGGCATGTGAGAATTCCCTTCAGTACATTTAATAAGTCTATTTAAAGTTACCCATTTATTTACAATAAATCAACCTACATTTTACCAC